>NZ_JBFBND010000030.1:0-55899 GCF_040702905.1 Kineococcus sp. NPDC059986
TGACCCTTGGACTCCAAACCCCACCCCGAGCTGGCAAGCCGAGATGAGGGTAGATCCCAAAGGAATCCCCGATCCCCACCCACTGTGGAGTGAAGACCATTGGGGGTTGATACATATGGCATCAACATATTTCTAGCGCACTGTTGAGTTCTCAAGAACCGGACGCACCCACCCCGACAAACCCACCATCAAGCGGGCCAGCGGAAGAGGGGCAACTTTCCCACCTTAACCGAACACCAGGCCAAACCTCAACCCAGCCCCGCTCAGGCATCTTCCGGTTTCGCCTGCCCCGCGCGAACCCCTCAGGCTGTGACCGTCGGCGTCCGCCCCGTTGCTCGCGGCGACATGAAGAACATTAGACGGGGAGGCGTCGCGGAGGCAAATCGCCTCCGTCCTCCCGGGGTGACCTGTTGGCCTGCAACGGTTCACACCCGTTCTGCCGGTCGCCACGCCATCGGCGGCCCGTCTTGGGAGACTGACCCTGTGACAGAGGCCACGAACTCCACCGAGCCGGCTCCCGACCACCGGAGCGCCGAGCACGCCCGGATGGCGGAATCGCCCGGGGCCGACGGTCCCTGGCGGCTGTGGGGCCCCTACGTGTCCGGTCGTCAGTGGGGCACCGTGCGGGAGGACTACACCCCGGGCGGCGACGCCTGGTCGGCGTTCCCGTTCGACCAGGCCCGGGCCCGCGCCTACCGCTGGGGCGAGGACGGACTGGGTGCGGTCTGCGACCGCTTCGGGTTCCTCAACCTCGGGGTCGCCCTCTGGAACCGCAAGGACCCCTTCCTCAAGGAGCGGCTGTTCGGCCTCACGAACGGGGAGGGCAACCACGGCGAGGACGCCAAGGAGTACTGGTGGGCCCTCGACGGGACCCCTAGCCACTCCTGGATGAAGTGGCTCTACCGGTACCCGCAGGCGGAGTTCCCCTACGCCGAACTGCGCGCCGAGAACGCCCGCCGGGGTCGGGACGAGCGCGAGTACGAGCTCGGCGACACCGGCGTCCTGGACGAGAACCGCTTCTTCGACGTCGAGGTCACCTACGCCAAGGCGGGACCGGACGACCTCTGCATGGTCGTCACGGCCACCAACCACGGCCCCGACCCGGCCCCGCTGGACCTCGTCCCCCAGGTGTGGTTCCGCAACACGTGGGCGTGGGGCTGGGACCGGCGGCGCGGCTCGATGACGCAGCTGGTGCCCCCGACGCTGGCCGTGGGGGGACTGGAGTCCGTGGAGTGCGAGCACGGGCACCTCGGGCGCTACCACGTGAGCGCCGAAGGCTCCCCCGAGGTGCTGTTCTGCGAGAACGAGTCCAACCTCGTCGAGCTCTTCGGGGCGTCGTCCAACCCCACCGCGTTCACCAAGGACGGCGTCGACCGGCGCATCGTCCACGGGGACACGTCCGCCGTGAACCCCCGCGGCCAGGGCACGAAGGCCGCCTTCTGGTACTCCTTCGACGCCGTCGCCCCCGGGGAGACCGTGCAGGTGCGCCTGCGGCTGTCCCCGCAGGCCCCCAGCAAGGGGACCTTCGGGCCCGGCTACGACGCCGTGCTGCGCGACCGGGCGCTGGAGGCCGACGAGTTCTACGACCAGGTCATCCACCGCGACCTCGGCGAGTCCGACCGGCACGTCGCCCGGCGCGCGTACGCGGGGCTGCTGTGGACCAAGCAGCTCTACCGCTACGACGTCCGACAGTGGCTGGGCGGTGACCCCGAGACCGAACCGGCGCCGGACTCCCGCAAGGCCCGCGGTGCGCGCAACGTCGACTGGAGCCACCTCTCGCTCGCCGACGTCATCTCGATGCCCGACGAGTGGGAGTACCCCTGGTTCGCCGCCTGGGACCTCGCCTTCCACGCCATCCCGCTGGCGCACGTGGACCCCGAGTTCGCCAAGGAGCAGCTCGTCCTCATGTGCCGCGAGTGGTCCATGCACCCCAACGGGCAGCTGCCCGCCTACGAGTGGGCCTTCGGCGACGTCAACCCTCCCGTGCACGCGTGGGCGGCGTGGCACGTCTACCGGCTCGACGGCTACCGCGACCAGGGCTTCCTCGTCCGGGTGTTCACCAAGCTCCTGCTGAACTTCTCGTGGTGGGTCAACCGCAAGGACTCCAGCGGGTCGAACCTCTTCGAGGGCGGCTTCCTCGGGATGGACAACATCGGCCTGTTCGACCGCTCCGCCGAGCTGCCCCCGGGGTACCGCCTGGAGCAGTCCGACGCCACGAGCTGGATGGCGTTCTACTGCCAGCAGATGTTCAAGATCGCCCTCGAGCTGTCGCGGCACGACCCGGCCTGGGAGGACGCCGCGACGAAGTTCCTCGAGCACTTCCTGTCCATCGCGCAGGCGATGAACTCGTTCGGTTCGCACGACGCGTCGCTCTGGGACGAGGAGGACGGCTTCTACTACGACGTCCTGCTGCGTCCGGACGGGTCCACGGACCCGATGCGCGTGCCCTCCATGGTCGGCCTGCTGCCGATCCTGGGGTCCACCGACGTGCCGTCGTGGATCGCCGAGGAGACGCCCGACCTCACGGCGCGACTGCGCTGGCTGCAGAAGCGCCGGCCCGACCTGACGCTGCCGCTGCTGACGCGCTCGACGCCGGAGGGCCGGCGGATGCTGCTGTCCCTCGTCGACCGGCCGCGGCTGGTGCGGATCCTGGAGCGGATGTTCGACCACGACCAGTTCCTGTCGCCCTTCGGCATCCGCTCGCTGTCCGCCGCGGTCAAGGAGGAGGTCTGGACGTCCGTGGAGGGGCAGAACTCCTCGGTCGTCTACGAACCGGGTGAGTCGCGGACGGGCATGTTCGGCGGCAACTCCAACTGGCGTGGTCCCATCTGGTTCCCCGTGAACGTCCTGCTGGCTGACAAGCTGCGGACGCTCGGACGCTTCTTCGGCGACGACCTGACGATCGAGGTGCCCAAGGGGTCCGGGCGCCGCATCAACCTCGTGCAGGCCGCCGACCTCATCGACAACAGCCTCGTCAGCCTGTTCCGGCCCGTGGAGGGACGCCGACCCGCCGACGGGCAGCGGATCGAGGCCAGCGACGACCCGCTGTGGCGCGACCACATCACCTTCAACGAGTACTTCGACGGGGACACCGGCGAGGGGCTCGGCGCCACCCACCAGACCGGGTGGACCGCGCTCGTCGCGCACCTGCTGCACCCGCGCCTGCCCCCCAGCCCGCCGGCGCGCTGACGCGGGTGGGCGCAGCGCACCGCTGCTGACCCTGCGCGACCGGGACGGGCCGGACGGGGACGCCCGGACGGCGCATGTCCTGTCATCCGACGCGGGTCGATGTCAGGCTGGAGGGACCGGCCACCGCGGCCGGGCTGGGACCGGGGGGCGAGGACGTCGATGGCACCGCTCGCGCTGCTGATCGCCGCGGCTGCGGCGATCACGGCGGCGACGGGTGTGCTGACGTTCCGTCGACGGCGCGAGACGCCGGCTGCACTCCCCCTCACCGCCGCGCTGGCCTCGGTCAGCCTCTGGGGGGCCTCCGTCGTCCTGCAGAACGCGACGCTCCCGGAGCGCTGGATCGACCTCACGGTCTTCCCGCAGTTCCTGGGGGTGGGTGCGTGCGTCCTGTCGCTGCGGCTGTTCGTCGACGCCGTCAGCGGCCGGACCCTGCGGGCGCGGCGCGTGCTGCTGTTCAGCGTCGAACCCGTCCTGCTGCTGGTCGTCCTCGCGGTGGACCCGCACCTGCACCTGTTCCACGCGACCGTGCAGCACGTCGGGGACCCCGTCCGCCGCGTCGTCACGGCCGGGCCGCTGTTCTGGGTCACCGTCGTCTACAGCTACGCCGTCGTCCTCAGCGCCGCCGGCACGCTGTGGAACCTGCTGCGCGGCACGCGCGGGATGCTGCGACGGCAGGCCACCACGATGCTGGTGGCGATCCTCGTCCCCTTCGCCTGCAACGTCCTCGTGGTGGCACCGGGCATCGCCTTCCCGATCGACATCACGCCCCTGGCCTTCGCGGTGACCGGGGTCCTCTTCGCGTACGCCGTCCTCCAGCAGGACCTGCTGCGGCTGGTGCCCGTCGCCCGCTCGCTCGTCGTCGAGACGGTGACCGACGCGGTCTTCGTCGTCGACGCCCGCGAGCGCCTGGTCGACGTCAACCCCGCCGGTCTGGCCCTCCTGCGACCGGGCGCCGGCCCGCGCGACACCGTCGTCGGCCGCCCGTTCGGGGACCTCGTCGCCCCGGTCGTCGCCGAGGCCGTCGCCGCGGGCGAGGGCGAACGGGACGTCCGGCTGCCGGCCGGGGAGCACCTCGACGTCCGCACACGGTGGATCCGCGACGACCGCGGCAACCCCCTGGGCCGGGTCGTCGTCGCCCGCGACGTCACCGAGCGGTACCAGGCCGCCCAGGCGCTGGAACGCGCCAACGACCGGCTCCGGGCCCAGGTCGCGACGATCGAGCGGCTGCAGGCGGACCTGGCCGAGGAGGCCTCCCGCGACCCGCTGACGGGGCTGCGCAACCGCCGCCGCTTCGTCGACGACCTCGCCACCCGCCTCGCCACGGCGGCCGAAGCCGGTCACCCGCTCTCGCTCGTCCTGCTCGACGTCGACCACTTCAAGTCGATCAACGACGCGCACGGGCACGCCGTGGGGGACGACGTGCTCGTCGAGGTCGCCCGGGCCCTCGGCGCGCACGCGCGACCGGAGGACGTCGTGCGCTACGGCGGGGAGGAGTTCGTCGTCCTGCTCCCCCAGCTCGGCAGCGACGCGGCGCGGGTGCGGGCCGAGGAGCTGCGCGCCGCGTGCGCCGGGGTGCGCGTCGGGATCGAGTCCCTGCGCATCACCATCAGCGCCGGTGTCGCGACCGCCCCCGAGCACGGGGCGACGCCCGACGAACTGCTGCTGGCGGCCGACCGCGCCCTGTACGAGGCCAAGGGCGGCGGCCGCGACCAGGTCGCCCTCGCGGACTAGCGGCTCACCAGATCCGGACGCGGTCCGCCGGGTCGAGCCACAGGCCGTCGCCCGGCGCCGTGCCGAACGCGTCGTGGAACTCCACGAGGTTGCGGACGACGGCGTTGCAGCGGAACTCCGGCGGGGAGTGCGGGTCGATGGCGAGGCGGCGCTCGACCTCGGCGGGGCGGACCTTGCCGCACCACACCTTGGCCCAGCCGAAGAACAGCCGCTGGCTGCCGGTGAGGCCGTCGACGACCGGGGCCTCCTCGCCGCCGAGGGCGATCTCGTAGGCCTTGTGCGCGATCGTCAGACCGCCCAGGTCCCCGATGTTCTCCCCCACCGTCAGCGCGCCGTTGACCTTCTTGCCCGGCGTCTCCGGCGGTTCGAGCGCGTCGTACTGCGCGACGAGCGCCTGGGTGCGCTCGCCGAACTCGGTGCGGTCGGCGTCGGTCCACCAGTCGTTGAGGTTGCCGAGCCCGTCGTACTTCGAGCCCTGGTCGTCGAAGCCGTGGCCGATCTCGTGACCGATGACCGCACCGATGCCCCCGTAGTTCTCGGCGTCGTCGGCGTCGAGGGAGAAGAACGGCGGTCGCAGGATCGCCGCGGGGAAGACGATCTCGTTCATCCCCGGGTTGTAGTAGGCGTTGACCGTCTGCGGGGTCATGAACCACTCGCTGCGGTCCACGGGCGCGCCGAGCTTGGCCAGTTCGCGGTCCACCTCGAAGGCGAACGCGCGGCGGACGTTGCCGAGCAGGTCCGTCCGGTCCACCGTCAGGGCGGAGTAGTCCCGCCAGCGGTCCGGGTGGCCGATCTTCGGCGTGAACTGGCCGAGCTTCTCCAGCGCCCGGTCCTTCGTCTCGCGCGTCATCCAGTCCAGGGCCTCGATGTCCTGGCGGTAGGCCTCGACGAGGTTCGCGACGAGCTCCTCCATGCGGGCCTTCGCGGCCGGCGGGAAGTGCTCGGCGACGTAGAGCTCGCCCAGCGCCTCGCCGAGGTTGCCCTCGACGAGCCCGACACCACGCTTCCAGCGCTCCCGCAGCTGCGGGGCACCCGTCAACGTCGTGCCGTAGAAGGCGAAGTTCTCCTGCACGAAGTCCTGGGACAGGAACGCGGCGCCCTGGTGCAGGACGCGCCAGCCGAGCCAGTCCTTCCAGGTCTCGACGGGTGTCGCGAGGAGCACCTCGGCCATGCCCGTGAGGTAGCTGGGCTGGCGGACGACGACCTGGGCGAAGGCGGAGGCGGGCAGTTCCGCGGCCTCCAGCCAGGCGGCGAGGTCGAGGCCCGGCAGGAGCGCGTCGAGGCCGGCGCGGTCGACCTTGTTGTAGGTCGCGTTGGCGTCGCGGTTCTTCACGCGGTCCCAGTGGTGGGCCGCGAGCGCCGTCTCGAGGTCGAGGACGCGCTGCGCCGCACCGGCCGGGTCCGGGCGGTGGCCGAGGGCGAGGATGCGCTCGACGTGGCCCCGGTAGGCCTCGCGGATCGCGGCGTACTGCTCCTCGCGGTAGTACGACTCGTCGGGCAGGCCGAGGCCGGACTGCGTCAGGTAGACGACGTACTCGTCGGACTTGGCGTTGTCGGTGTCGACCCAGTAGGCGAAGGGACCGCCGACGCCCGAACGCTCGAAGGCGCCGAGCTGGCGGACGAGGCCCGCGTGGTCGGTGATCGCGTCGACGGCGGCGAGCTCGGGGTCGAGGGGCGTCGCGCCGAGCGCCTCGATGCGCTCGGTGTCCATGAAGCTGGCGAAGAGGTCGCCGATCTTCTGGCGGACGGTGCCGGGAGCCGCCTCACCGGTGGCCGCGGCCTCCGCGGCGGCCTCGACGATGGTGCGGCACTCGGCCTCGGACTGGTCGCGCAGGCGGATGAAGGCCCCGTCGACGGCGCGGTCGTCGGGGATCTCCGTCGTCGCGAGCCAGCGGCCGTTGACGTGCCGGAAGAGGTCGTCCTGGGGACGGACCGACGGGTCGACGTCGCTGCCCGCGGGCTGGGCGTCCGTGATCGAGGTCATGACCTCACAGTAGGACGGATCCTCCGCCACACCGAGAGCAGGAGGGCGACGTTGATCACGACGGCGCCGAGGACGACGAACGCCATGGCGTGCGCGTCGCCGCCCAGCAGGCCGACGAGGACGCCGACGAGCCCACCGACCCCGGACTGCAGGGCCGTCACGAGGGCCGCGGCCGCTCCGGCGCTGTCGCCGTAGGGCTCGAGGGCGAGGGTCACGGCGTTGGGCATGATCAGGCCCAGGCAGAGGAGCAGCAGGTACAGCGGGGCGGCGAACCAGAGGATCTGCCCGGACCCGGCCAGCAGCGAGACCGTGAGGGCGACGCCGAACACGAGCGCCCCGGCCACCCCCACCCGCAGCAGACGGGCCGAGCCGAAGCGCTCGACGAGGGCCGCGTTGAGCTGGGTGCCGCCGATGAGCGCCGTCCCGTTGAGCGCGAAGAAGACCGCGAACCCGGTGCCGGTGAGGCCGAAGCCGTCCTGGAGCACGAAGACCGACGTCGAGACGTAGGCCATGATCGTCGCGAGCGCGAGACCGGGCATGGCCGCGAGCGCGAGGAAGCGCGGGTCGCAGACGAGCTCGCGGTAGCCGGCGAAGGTGCGCAGCACGCGCCGGGCGCGTTCGGGGACGACCGGTGCGGCCTCCACCTCGGCGCGCGCCTGCGCGGCGGAGTCGCACAGCTCCCGCCGCGTCTCCGGCAACGCACGCCACACGGCGATGAGGACCCCGGCGCCGGCGAGGACGAGCAGGCCCAGGACCGGTCGCCAGCCCGTGTGGTCGGCGATGAACCCGCCGACGGTGGGCGCGAAGAGCGGCGCGACGCCGATGACGAGGACGAGCCGGGACTGCAGGCGCGCCGCCGCGGGGCCGGTGAAGAGGTCGCGGATGACGGCCATGCCGATGACGGCCCCGGCGGAGGCGCCGACCCCGGACAGCACGCGGAAGGCGACGAGCGTCGGCAGGTTCGGGGCCAGGGTGCACAGGGCGCTGGCGACGACGTAGACGCCGAAGCCCACCATCGCGGGCCGGCGGCGGCCGAAGGCGTCCGAGAGGGGCCCGACGACGAGCTGGCCGAGCGCGGACCCCACGAGGACACCGGTGATCGTCAGCTGGGTGCGCGCGTGCGTCGTGCCGAGGTCCTGCGCGACCTCCGGCAGCGACGGCAGGTAGAGGTCGATCGTCACGGCGCCGAGGGCGGCCATGGCGCCGAGCAGGACGACGAGGCCGACGGTCGAGGGGCGGCGGGTGGTGGGCGCGGTCTGGAGCGCGGACATGCGCGGGAGGTCCTCGGGGGCAGTCGCGGGGTGCCTCGCACAGCTCCGGGCGGGGCTCGACGCGGCAGGACGCCGCCGTCCCCTCCACCCTAGGGCGAAGGGGGCGACGGCGTCCTGCCGGATTGCGGACCCGGTACCGGTCTAGTCGCGCGGCCGGCGGTCAGCCTTCACGGGGAACTCCCCGGTGTAGCCCATGCGCTCCTCGGCGGCCGCGAGGACCCGCTTGCGGACGGAGAACCAGCCCAGCACCAGCAGCGGGACGATCACCACGAGCGCGAGGACCGTCGGACGGCTGTCGGGGTCGTAGGCCATGATCACCAGCACCGCGACGAGGAAGGCCAGGACGAGGTAGCCCGTGAACGGTGCCCCGAAGAGGCGGTAGTCGGGGCGCTGGACGATGCCCTTCTTCGACCACGCGTGCAGCCGCATCTGGCACAGCACGATCGTCCCCCAGCTCGCGACGATGCCCAGCGCCGAGGCGTTGAGGACGATCTCGAAGGCGCGGCCGGGGGCGACGTAGTTGAGGACGACGCCCAGGACCGCGACGACAGCCGTGATGGCGATCCCACCGAAGGGGACCCCGCCCCTGTTGACCTTCATGGCGAACCGGGGCGCCGACCCGTTCTGAGCCATCGACCGCACGATGCGGCCGGTGGAGTACAACCCGGCGTTGAGGCTCGACAGGGCCGAGGTGAGGACGACGAAGTTCATGATGTCGCCCGCCCCGGGGACGCCGATCTTCGAGAAGAAGGTGACGAAGGGGCTCTCCCCGTCGCGGTAGGCGGTGTACGGCAGCAGCAGCGCCAGCAGGACGAGCGAACCGCAGTAGAAGACGACGATGCGGATGATCACCGTGTTGATCGCGCGCGGCATGATCTTCTCGGGGTTCTTCGTCTCCCCTGCCGCCGTCCCGACCAGCTCGACCGCGGCGTAGGCGAAGACGACGCCGGAGATGACGACGACCAGCGGAACGGCGCCGGTGGGGAACCAGCCGCCGTTGTCGCTGATGACGCTCAGCCCCGTCGGCTTGCCCTCGATCGGGAAGCGGCCGGCGAGGAAGACGATCCCGATGAGCAGGAAGGCCGTCAGCGCCACGACCTTGATGAGGGCGAACCAGAACTCCATCTCGCCGAAGATCTTCACCGAGACGAGGTTGAGGCTCAGGACCACCACGAGCGCGATGAGCGCGAGCAGCCACTGCGGCGCCGACGAGAAGGTCTGCCAGTAGTGCATGTAGGTCGCGATCGCCGTGATGTCGACGATCGCGGTCATCGCCCAGTTGAACCAGTACATCCAGCCCGCGACGAAGGCGGCCTTCTCGCCGTAGAACTCACGCGCGTAGGAGACGAAGGACCCCGAGGAGGGGCGGTGCAGGACCAACTCCCCCAGGGCCCGCAGCATGAGGAAGACGAAGAACCCGCAGACGGCGTAGACGATGAAGAGGCCTGGACCCGCGTCGTGCAGGCGCTTGCCCGCCCCCAGGAACAGCCCCGTGCCGATGGCCCCCCCGATGGCGATCATCTGGAGCTGCCGGTTCCCCAGGCCCTTGTGGAGGCCGTCCTCCTCGTGCGAGAAGTCGCGCTGAGCGGTCGCCTGCCCCGCTCCGTTCCCCCGGTCGTCGACTGACATGCAGCTTCCTCTCATCGGTCGTCGCCGTCGTCGCTGACGGAGTGGACCGGGGAAGGCAACCAGATCCGGATCACCTGCGCATTCCCAGGACGTTTCCGGTGTGTCACACGACCCGGTCAGACGACCAGGGAGAGGCGCTCCTCGAAGGTGTACTCGTCCACGAGGGGGACGCCGAGGACCAGCGCCGCCCGCACGGCGGTCGAGCCCGAGCCGGCGTCGTTGGCGACGAGGACGTCGGTGCGCTCGGTGACGGCCGCGTCGACGTGCAGACCGGCCCGGCGCGCGCGGGCCTCGAGGTCGGCGCGGGCCGTGAGGAAGTGGCCGCTGAAGGCGACGTGCTGACCGGGACGGAGGGTCACGCCGTGGTGATCGGCAGGCGCCGCCCGGTCCTTGACCCGGCCCCTACCCTGGCGGGGGTGCAGCGATCGACCGTCACCGCCCTGCTCGTCATCGCCACCGCCCTGTCCGGCGCGGTGCTGGTGCTGCTGACGCCCTCGTTCTTCGACGGCACGCCGCCACCGGCGTGGGTCCTGTGGCCGGTCGTGGGCGTGCTCGTCGCGTCCGGGGCGGCGCTCGTGCTGCACCGCTCGCAGCCGTAGGTCACGCGCGGTCCTGCAGCGGGCAGGCCTCCGGAGACCGCTGCCGCTGACCGGGCACGGCCGCGGAGTGGCGCGGGGTCCGGCGGCCGGCGCGAACGCTCACGACGAGCCCGGCGACACCCGCGACGACGACCAGCGCCGCGTAGCCGTCGACGACGGGGCGCAGTCCCAGGTGCGGGGCGAGGAAGCCGGCGACGACGGCGGGCAGGCCGAAGGCCAGGTAGCTGACGACGTAGACGGCGGCCAGGACACCGGCGCGCTCGTGCGCGGGGGCCGTCCCGAGGACGGCGCGCAGAGCCCCCTGGAAGCCGGCGCCGAAGCCGACACCGGACAGGACGGCACCGGCGAAGAAGACCGGGACCGACAGCAGCGTGAGCCCCAGCGTCATCACGGCCGGCCCCAGGACGAGGCCCGCCATGCCCAGGGTCACGACGCGACGCGGCTCCTGGCGGCGGGTGAGGACGCCCGTGACGGCGCCGACCCCGGCGACGGCGGCGACGACGAGTCCCCCGACGACGTGGTTGCGCAGCCCGAAGACCCCCGCGACCACGGACGGGCCCAGCCCCAGGCACAGGCCACCGAGGCCCCAGCTGCCGAGGAAGCCGGGGAGGTTGGCGGTGAAGGCGCCGCGGGAGGACGTCGGCAGCTGCACGACGGGTCGCAGCGAGCGCAGGGCGCCGGGGGCGCGCTCGACCACGTCCGGGGTGAGGGCGACGGCGACGACCGCGACGAGGAGCAGCGCGGCGAGCACGAGGTAGGTGAGCTCGGTGGGGGCGGGCCCGAACTGCACGAGCACCCCGGCCCCCAGTCCGCCGGCCATGAGGCCCGTCGGGGGTGCGGCGCCGTTGACGAGCTGGGCCAGCGGTGCCCGGTCCGGACCGGCCAGGTCGAGCAGCCAGGCGCCGAGCGCGCCGATGGCCGTGCCCGTCGAGAAGCCCTGCAGCGCCCGGCCGGCGACGAGGGTGGCGACGTCGGAGGCCTGGGAGAAGACGAGCATCGAGACGACGACCCCCACGAGGGCCGCCAGCACCACGGGACGGCGGCCGAGGTGGTCCGACAGCGACCCGACGGTGAGCAGCGCGACGAGCAGGACCGCGGCGTAGACGGCGAAGACGACGGTGACCGCGGCCGGGCCGACGCCCCAGAGCTCCTCGTAGACGGGGAAGACCGGCGAGGGCGCCGAGCTGGCGGCGATGAGCAGTCCGAGCGTGAGGGTGACCAGGACGAACCCCGTGCGGGGACCGGTCGCGGTGCGGGACACGTGCGCTCCTGGGGGCGTCGAGGGAGGTGTCTCCAGGAAACTACCCGTGACCCCCAGCTAACGCAACACGGTTTGCGTTAAGGTGGGCCTCATGACGCCGGCGATGACGCGCCCCGGCGGGCGCAGCGCGAAGGTCACGGCTGCGGTCCACCAGGCCGTCGTGGAACTGCTCGCCGAGGGCGACGCCCTCACCGTCCCGCAGGTGGCCGCGCGGGCCGGCGTCAACGCGACGAGCGTCTACCGGCGCTGGGGCGACGTCGCTGGACTGCTCGCCGACACCGCGCTCGTGCGGTTCGGGACGAGTTCCGCCGTCCCGGAGACCGGCTCGCTGCGCGGGGACCTGCTGGCGTGGGGCGCGGCGCTCGTCGAGGAGGCCGGACGTCCCGAGGAACTGGCCCTGCTGCGGGCGGCCGTCGCCGTCGGACCGGCCGATCCCGGTGCGCCGGAGGGTTTCGAGTCCGCCTGCTCGGCCTGCCTCGTCGGCCGCAGCAGCCAGGCCGAGGCGGTCCTCGCGGCAGCGCAACGGCGGGGGGAGGAGGTCCCGACCGCGACCCGCGTCCTGGACCACCTCGTCGCCCCGATCTACTTCCGTGCCCTCTTCGGGCTGCCCGCCCCGTCCGTGGAGGTGCTCGTGGAACTCCTCGTCGAACGGCTCGTGTCCCCGGCTGCCGCCCAGGCGACGTCCAGCCCGCCCGGGTAGGTTCGGAGCATGGGAGTGACTCTCGCCAAGGGTGGAAACGTCTCGCTGGCCAAGGTGGCCCCGAACCTCGACGAGGCGCTCGTGGGCCTGGGCTGGGACGTGCGCACCACGACCGGTCTGGACTTCGACCTCGACGCCAGCGCCCTCATGCTCGGGACGAACGGCAAAGTGCTGTCCGACGGGCACTTCATCTTCTACAACCAGTTGGTGAGCCCCGACGGGACCGTCCGCCACACCGGCGACAACCGCACGGGTGAGGGCGACGGCGACGACGAGAGCATCGAGATCGACCTGCGCAGCGTCCCCGCCACCGTCGACAAGATCGTCTTCGCGGTGTCGATCCACGACGCCGAAGCGCGCCGGCAGAGCTTCGGGCAGGTCGTCAACGCCTTCATCCGGCTCGTGAACCGCACCGACGGCACCGAAGTCGTCCGCTACGACCTGTCCGAGGACGCCTCGACCGAGACGGCGATGGTCTTCGGCGAGGTGTACCGCTACAACGGCGAGTGGAAGTTCCGGGCCGTCGGGCAGGGGTACGCGTCGGGGTTGCGCGGGATCGCGCAGGACTTCGGGGTCGACGTCTCCTGACGGCGCCGGGGACGCATCGTTGGACCCTCACTGTCGTTCATCGACAGTGAGGTCCCAACGATCCGGACCCCGCGGAGCGGCCGAGGGGCGTCAGATGGCGCAGCCGTCCGGACCGCAGGCGTCGGCGTCCTGGTCCCCGACGAGGGTCAGCGGGTGGCTCTCGGCCCACGCCTGGCGCAGGACCTGCGCGAACTGCTCGGTGGGCTGGGCGCCGGAGATGCCGTAGGTGCGGTCCACGACGAAGAACGGCACCCCGCTGGCGCCGAGGGCACGGGCTTCTGCGACGTCGGCGCGCACCGCGTCGAGGTAGCGGTCCTCGGCCAGGACCGCGCGGGCCTCCTCGGCGTCCAGACCGACCTCGGCGACGAGCCGCACGAGGGTCTCGTCGTCACCGACGGGCTCACCCTCGGTGAAGTGGGCGCGCAGCAGACGCTCCTTGACCGCCCCCTGGAGCCCGCGGTCGGCAGCGAGGTGCAGGAGCTGGTGGGCCTTGACGGTGTTCGCGGGGACGGAGACGTCCTGGTGGAACTCCAGGCCCTCGGTCGCGGCGGTCTCGTCGACGTGCGCGATGAGGCCCTTCACCTGCTCGACGGGCTGCCCGAACTTGGCGGCGAGCCGGTGGGCGTGGGCGTCGCTCGGGCCGTCGGCCCGCTCGTGCACCGTCTCGGTCGTCGGGTCCAGCTCGAAGGACCGCCACACCACCTCGACGTCGTCGGCGTGCTCGAAGTCGCGCAGGGCGCTCTCGAACCGGCGCTTGCCGATGTAGCACCACGGACAGACGACGTCGGACCAGATCTCCACCTTCATGGACGCTTCAACCACTCCGGGCGCGGGGCTCTTCCCCGCGTCCGGGTGACGTCCGCCGGGTGGGCTCAGTCGCCGCCGCCCCCGCCGCCACCGGAGTCGCCCCCGAAACCGCCGCCGGAGTCACCACCCCAGCCCCACCCGCCCCCGGAGTCGTGGGAGTGGCTGTGGCTGTGGCCCCAGCCGGAGTGGTGGTGGGTGTCGGGCAGGTCGACGAACCCGCTCGAGGAGCCGGAGTCGCCGCCGAAGACGGCCGGCCAGCTGATGTCGTCGCGGTGCTTCTTGGGCGGGGCCGCGGGACCGAGCCTGCGGTCACCGGGCCGCGAGGCCGAACACAGGTGACCGACCACACCGGCCACGACCACGATCACTGCGAACGAGACGAAGAGCGTCACCACGACTGCCTCCTCCGGCCTGGAGCCCCAGCAGGGGCTCGATGCCTCACGGTGGCACGGAACCGCCTGCCGCGCTAGTGGTTCACTCCGACGGACGGTCCGCTGGGCGGGCATCGCGCCGCCACGTCACGACGCGGAAGCGGGGGCCGGTCGAGGACGTCCGCCACTGCCCCTCCTCGACCCGTCGCCAGGGGTCACCGACCGCGGGGGCGTACGTGTCACCGGCGACGTCGAGGTCGACCTCGGTGACGACGAGGACGTCCGCGCGGGCGTGCGCCGCCGCGTAGACCGCCTGCCCGCCCACGACCCAGACGTCCGCCCCGAGGCCCAGGGCGACGTCGAGGTCGGTGACGACCTCCGCTCCGGGGGCGTCGTACCCGGCAGCGCGGGACAGGACGACGTTGCGGCGTCCCGGGAGCGGGCGGAAGCGGGGCGGCAGCGACTCCCAGGTCGCGCGCCCCATGACGACGGTCGCCCCCGCGGTCAGCGCGGAGAAGTGCGCCATGTCCTCGGGGATGCGCCACGGGATGCGGCCGTCGACCCCGATGACGCCGTCACGGGACTGGGCCCAGACGAGGCCGATCATCAGACGGCCACGGGCGCCTTGATCGTCGGGTGGTGCTGGTAGCCGACGACCTCGAGGTCCTCGTACGCGACGTCGAAGAGGGGCTTGGGGGCCACCCGCAGCGTCGGGAACGGGTACGGGGTCCGGGTGAGCTGCTCGCGCACCTGGTCGACGTGGTTGTCGTAGATGTGCACGTCCCCGCCGGTCCACACGAAGTCACCCGGCTCCAGACCCACCTCGGCGGCGACGAGCACGGTCAGCAGGGCGTAGCTGGCGATGTTGAACGGGACGCCGAGGAAGAGGTCGGCGGAGCGCTGGTAGAGCTGGCACGACAGCTTCCCGTCGGCGACGTGGAACTGGAAGAACGCGTGGCACGGGGCCAGCGCCATCTTGTCGAGCTCGGCCACGTTCCACGCCGAGACGACCATCCGGCGGGAGTCGGGGTTGGTCCGCAGCGTCTGCAGGACCTCGCTGATCTGGTCGACGTGCCGGCCGTCCGGCGTGGGCCAGGAGCGCCACTGGACGCCGTAGACCGGGCCGAGGTCGCCGTTCTCGTCGGCCCACTCGTCCCAGATCGTGACGCCGCGCTCCTGCAGCCAGCGCGCGTTGCCCTCGCCGCGCAGGAACCACAGCAGCTCCAGCGCGATGGACTTGAAGTGGACGCGCTTGGTGGTGACCAGCGGGAAGCCGCGGGAGAGGTCGTAGCGCATCTGGTGGCCGAAGACGCTGCGCGTGCCCGTGCCCGTGCGGTCGGACTTGGGGGTCCCGTTGTCCAGGACGTGGCGCAGGAGGTCCTCGTACTGGGTGTCGATGCGGGACTCGCTCGTCTGGTCGGCCACGGTCAGGAGCCTACGTGGACGTCGAAGTCCCGGTCGTCCGCCGCCTCGCCGCGCACGACGGCGGCGAGGCGGGCCAGCCAGGCCGCACCGGCCACGTCGTGGACGGTGTGCCGGGGTTCCAGGACGGGGTACGGGGTCGTGGGGACGCCGTCGGCGGGACGGACGTCGACGTGCACGACGTCGTGGCCCTGGGCGTGCAGCCAGTCGGCCATCGCGTAGTCGGTGCGGGAGTCGCCGACCGTGCGCCAGGCCCGGGGCATCTCGCCGTCGCGCGCGAGCATCCGCAGGGCCATCTCGGCCCCGCGGTCCTTGCCGAGGAGCACGGACTCGATGTCGGTGGAGATGATCGTCGGGTCGATCCGCCAGTCCACCGCGCCGCGGGCGTCGGGCAGGGTGGCGCCCTTCCACGTCACGCCGAGGTCGAGGTCGGCGAAGACCTGCAGCGCGGCCTTCTCGTAGTCGGGCTGGCGCGCGAGGTAGGTGGCGGAGTCGACGTCGAGGCGCTGCTCCAGCGACACCATCGCCCGCTTGCCGCCGTCGACGAAGAGGACGTCGGCGAAGTCGGTGCGCGCCAGGGCCTCCAGGCGGTCGACGGCCTCGCGCGGAACGGCGACGGCCTCGTCGACCTCGACCGGGCCCATGCCGTCGGCCGTCACGCTGAAGGTCACCGCGCCCTTCTCGCAGACGGCGTGCAAGCGGGCCGCGGCCGGCAGGCCCGCGGCGAGCACCGGACCGACGACCTGCTCGCGCAGGAACGCGTCGGACCGCCCCGTGTTGAAGACGACCGGGATCCCCGCGGCGAGGAGTTCGAGGAGGCTGTCGAGCAGGCCGGGGGCACTGATCGACCGCGTCACGGGGCTGGCGATCGGTCCGTCGACGTCGAGGAGCAGGCCGAAGGCGGGGGCGGTCGTCACCGTCCGATCCTCCCACCCGCGGGGGGCTCCCCCGCGGTTCCGTCAGGTGAAGGCGTCGAAGACCGCGCCGACGACCTTGAACGGGAGCTTCACGACGGCCCACCCCAGGGACAACAGGTCCACGGCGTCGCTCGCCCCCTCGACCACCTCACCGGCCACCTCGCGGCGTCGCCTGCGCCGACTCCCGTGCTCGTCCCTGCGTCCCAGCACCACGTCAGTCCCCCGAGCTCTTCTGCAGGTCCCGTGCGAAGTCCAGGGCGATCACCCCGACGAGGAGGAGCGCCCGCAGGTCGCGCTCGAGCGTCGGGTCCGTGCGGAGCACGAACTCGTCCGCGTCGACGAGCGCGCGACGCAGGGACCGGGGCCGTCGCTGCACCCCGCCCAGCAGGTCCCCGCCCTTGCGCAGGCTCGTCGGTCGCGGATCGGCGTGCAGGGTGACCGTCCACTCGCGGCCGCCCCACGCCCCGCCGGTCAGGCGGGCGAGGACGCCATCGAGGGTGGCGAGCTCGAAACGGGGCGCGCCCCAGGAGTTCTCCTGCCGCACGCGGCCCAGCTCGGTGCCGTCGGGCCGCACGGCGTGGAAGTCCTGCCGGCCGGGACCTCCCGGCCGCTCGACGAAGAGCACCGGGTCGCCGGCGACGAGGACGACGGAGCGGGACGACCTCACGTGCCCGAGGAACCCCGGCCGCAGCTCCTCCTCGACGGCGGCCAGCGCGGTCCCGTCCGCGCCGAGCACCTCGTACTGGTGGCGGTGGGAGAACGGCTGCTCGTGCTCGTGCAGCACGAGCTCGGGGGTGTCGAAGACCGCGACCACCTTCGCAGCATGGCGCAGCGGCGGGGCGTTCACCGGCCGTTCAGTGCACGGAGTGCGTGAGGGGGACCCCCGGCCGGTAGGCGAGGTGCGTCACGGACGGGGCGTCGAGGACGTGCAGGTCGGCGCGGGCCCCGACGGACAGGTGGCCGACGTCCGTGCGGCGCAGCGCGCGGGCGCCCCCGGCCGTGGCCGCGTGCACCGCCTCGGCGACGGTGAGGCCCATCTGCAGGACGGCCGTCGCGACGCAGAACGCCACCGAACTCGTGTAGCTGGAGCCGGGGTTGCAGTTGCTGGCGATCGCGACGGTGGCACCCGCGTCGAGCAGTCGGCGGGCGGGCGCGAGCGGTTGGCGGGTCGAGAGGTCGCAGGCGGGCAGCACGGTCGCGACGACGTCGGAGCCGGCGAGGGCGTCGACGTCGGCGTCCGAGAGGTGGTTGCAGTGGTCGACGCTGGCGGCGCCGACCTCGACGGCCAACCGGACCCCGGGCCCCTGCCCGAGCTGGTTGCCGTGAACGCGCAGTCCGAGCCCCGCGGCCCGGGCGGCGAGCAGGACCGTGCGGGACTGCTCCTCGTCGAAGGCACCCGTCTCGCAGAACACGTCGGCCCAGCGCACGTGAGCGCGCACGGCCTCCAGCTGCGCTCCGACGAGCTCGGCCAGGTAGTCGGCCGGCTCCTGCCCGGGGGCCACGATGTGGGCCCCGAGCCACGTCACCTCGTCGGTGAACTCGGCCGCCAGCAGCGCCGCGCGCAGTTCCTCGGCCGGCGTGAGGCCGTAGCCGGTCTTCGTCTCCAGCGTCGTCGTGCCCTGGGCGCGGGCCTCGGCGACGTGTCGGCGCAGGCCGCGGCGCAGCTCCGCGTCGGTCGCCGCGCGGGTGGCGGCGACGGTCGTCGCGATGCCCCCCGCCGCGTACGGGCGCCCCGCCATCCGGGCCTCGAACTCGTCGGTGCGGTCACCGGCGAAGACGAGGTGGGAGTGCGAGTCCACCCAGCCCGGGAGCACCGCCCGCCCGCACACGTCGATCCGGTCGTCGGCGTCGGGGGCCTCGCGGGCCGGTCCCGTCCACGCGACGACCCCGTCGTCGACGACGAGCGCGGCGTCGCGGATCCGCCCCAACGGGTCCTCGGCCGTGGCGCGTCCGGGGTCGTTCGTCGTGAGTTCGGCGATGCCGGTGTAGAGCGTGCTCACGCGAACCTCCGCAGGACCTCGGCGACGCGGTCCTCCCGCACCGCACCGTGCACACCCTGGCGGACGCGGACCTCTCCCGCCACGACGACGTCGCTCACGTCCTGGGCGGTGGCCGTCAGCGCGAGCTGCGCCGGCTCGGACCCCGCGGTGCGGACGGAGTCGGTGCGGACGGCGACGAGGTCGGCCGGCTGGCCGACGGCGATCGTCCCGCCCTCCAGGCCGAGGCTGCGGTGGCCGCCGGTCGTGAGGGCCGCGACGAGGTCGGCGGGGTCGAAGACACCGCGCCGCAGGGACCCCAGCCGGGCCGCGGCCTCCAGACCGCGGGTCTCCAGGAACGGGTCGACGACCGCGTGCTGGTCGGTGCCGAGGGCGAGGACGGACCCCGCATCGGCCAGCGCGCGGGCGCGGCCCACCCCGTCGCCGAGGTCGGCCTCCGTCGTCGGGCACGCCACCACGGACGCCTGCCGCGCGCCGAGGAGCGCGACGTCGGCGTCGGTGACGTGGTTGGCGTGCACGACGGACAGGGCCGAGCTGAGGGCGCCGGCGCGGTCGAGGAGTTCGGTCGGGGTGCAGCCGTAGGCGCGGCGGCAGGCCTCGTTCTCGGCGGGCTGCTCGGACAGGTGGACGTGGACCGGGCCGCCGAGGTCCCAGGCCGTCTCGGCGACGACCGAGAGGTCGGCCGGGCCGACGGCGCGCACCGAGTGGGCGGCGACGCCGACGCGGAAGAACTCGTCCGTCGGGACCTGCCGGACCCGACGGGCCCACGCCCGGGCGTCGCCGTCGGAGAACCGGCGCTGCTCGGGCAGGACGGGTTCGCCGGGAGCCGAGGTGAGGTAGAGGGCGTCGAGCAGGACGAGACGGATCCCCGCCGTCCGCGCCGCGTCGCGCAGGGCCAGCGCCATGGCGTTCGGGTCGTCGTACGGGGTGCCGTCGGGGCGGTGGTGCAGGTAGTGGAACTCCCCGACGGCGGTGAAGCCCGCGAGGACCATCTCGGTGAACGCGGCCGTCGCCAGCTCCCGGTAGGAGTCGGGGTCGAGGCGCCCGGCCACCGCGTACATCGCGGTGCGCCAGGTCCAGAACGTCCCGCCGTCGCCGTGGGTGCGGCCGCGCAGGGCGCGGTGGAACGCGTGCGAGTGCGCGTTCGCGAACCCGGGGAACACCACGCCCGTCAGCACCTCGTCGCCGGGTTCGGCGGCGACGCCCGGGGTGAGCGCCGTGATCCGGCCGGCCGCCACCTCGAGGCGCACGTCGCGGACGACCCCGCCGTCGATCCAGGCGGCTTCCGCGTGGAAGGTCACCGTTCCCACATGGGGACGCGCAGACCGCGTTCGCGGGCCACCTCGGCGGCGCGGTCGTAGCCGGCGTCGACGTGCCGCATGACGCCCGTGCCGGGGTCGTTCGTGAGGACGCGCTCGATCTTCTCCGCGGCCAACGGGGTTCCGTCGGCGACGGTGACCTGACCGGCGTGGATCGACCGGCCGATGCCGACCCCACCGCCGTGGTGCAGGGACACCCACGTCGCCCCCGACGCGGTGTTCAGCAGCGCGTTGAGCAGCGGCCAGTCGGCGATGGCGTCGGAGCCGTCGGCCATGGCCTCGGTCTCCCGGTACGGGGAGGCCACCGACCCCGAGTCCAGGTGGTCGCGACCGATGACGATCGGCGCGGAGATCTCGCCGTTGGCGACCAGTTCGTTGAACTTCAGCCCCGCGAGGTGGCGTTCCTTGTAACCGAGCCAGCAGATGCGCGCGGGCAGACCCTCGAAGTGGACCTTCTCCCCCGCCGCGGTGATCCACCGGCGCAGCTTCTCGTCGTCGGGGAACAGTTCGAGGATGGCGCGGTCCGTGCGGGCGATGTCCGCGGGGTCACCCGACAGCGCGGCCCACCGGAAGGGTCCGCGGCCCTCGGCGAACTGCGGGCGGATGTAGGCCGGGACGAACCCGGGGAACTCGAACGCGCGGTCGTACCCGCCGAGGCGGGCCTCCTCGCGGATCGAGTTGCCGTAGTCGAACACCTCGGCGCCGCGGTCCTTGAACTCCACCATCGCTTTGACCTGCTTGGCCATCGCCTCGCGCGAGCGGCGGGTGAACTCCTCGGGGTCCTTGGCCGCGAGCTCGTGCCACTCCTGCACGGTGACGTCCTCGGGCAGGTAGCTCAGCGGGTCGTGCGCCGACGTCTGGTCGGTGACGACGTCGATGGGCGCGCCGCGGTCGAGCAGTTCCGTGAACACCGTGGCGGCGTTCCCGACGACACCGACGGACAGCGGACGGCGGGCGTCGCGGGCGGCGACGACCCGGGCCAGGCCGTCGTCGAGGTCGTCGGCCAGTTCGTCGAGGTAGCCGTGGTCGACGCGGCGCTGCAGCCGGGCGCGGTCGACGTCGACGACGAGGACGACCCCCTCGTTCAGGGTCACGGCGAGCGGCTGCGCGCCCCCCATGCCGCCGGCGCCGCCGGTGAGGGTGATGGTGCCGGCGAGGGTTCCGCCGAAGCACTTGTCCGCGACGGCCGCGAACGTCTCGTACGTCCCCTGGAGGATCCCCTGGGTGCCGATGTAGATCCACGACCCGGCGGTCATCTGGCCGTACATCGTCAGACCGAGGGCCTCGAGGCGGCGGAACTCCGGCCAGGTGGCCCAGTCGCCGACGAGGTTGGAGTTCGCGATGAGGACGCGCGGTGCCCAGGCGTGGGTGCGGAACACCCCGACGGGTTTGCCGGACTGGACGAGCAGCGTCTCGTCGTCCTCGAGGGTCTCCAGGGTGCGGACGATGGCGTCGTAGGCCTCCCAGGACCGCGCCGCCTTGCCGGTGCCGCCGTAGACGACGAGGTCGTCGGGGCGTTCGGCGACCTCGGGGTCGAGGTTGTTCATGAGCATCCGCAGCGGGGCCTCCGTCTGCCAGCTCTTCGTGTGGAGTTCGTTCCCGCGGTGGGCGCGGACGGGACGCGGACCGGACATGGGGTTCTCCTCAGTCGATCTGGGTGACGGAACGGGCGGCGGACACGAGCTGCCGCGAGGCGACGAGACCCGTGACGGCCTCGATCTCGGGGGCGAGGAAACGGTCGGGGCCGGGGCCCTCGACGACGGTGCGGACGAGGCGCAGGAGTTCACCCGTGACGGGCGAGGGTTCCAGGGGTGCCCGCAGGTCCAGGGCGCGGGTGGCGGTCATCACCTCGATCGCGAGCACGCGGGTGAGGCCGTCGAGCGACCGGCGCAGCTTCCGCGCCCCGGCCCAGCCCATCGAGACGTGGTCCTCCTGCATGGCCGAGCTCGGGATGGAGTCGACGCTCGCGGGGACGGCGAGACGTTTGAGTTCCGACACGATCCCCGCGGCCGTGTACTGGGCGATCATCAGACCGGAGTCGACACCGGCGTCGTGCGCGAGGAACGGCGGCAGTCCCTGGTTGCGGGCCTTGTCGAGGAACCGGTCGGTGCGTCGCTCGGAGATGCTGGCGAGGTCGGCGACCGCGATGGCGAGGAAGTCCAGGACGTAGGCGACGGGGGCGCCGTGGAAGTTCCCGTTCGACTCGACCCGGCCGTCGAGCGTGACGACGGGGTTGTCGACGGCGGACGCGAGTTCCCGTTCGGCGACGGCGCGGGCGTGCGCGGCGGTGTCGCGACCGGCGCCGTGGACCTGCGGGGCGCAGCGCAACGAGTACGCGTCCTGGACGCGGGTGCACTCCGGGCCCTGGTGGCTCGCGACGATCGGCGAGTCCGCGAGCGCCCGGCGGATGTTCCCCGCGGCGACACGCTGGCCGAGCTGGGGTCGCAGCTGCTGCAGGTCGTCGGCGAACACGGCGTCGCTGCCCAGCAGGGCCTCGACGGACAGGGCCGCGGCGAGGTCGGCCGTCGCGAACAGGACGTCCAGGGTGTCGAGCGCGAGGGCGAGCTGGCCGAGCATCCCGTCGGTACCGTTGATGAGGGCCAGGCCCTCCTTCTCGGCCAGGACGACGGGTTCCAGCCCGGCGGCGGCGAGGGCGTCGGCCGTGGCGTGGAGCTCGCCGTCGCGGGTGCGGACGTGGCCCTCACCCATGACGGCGAGCGCGCAGTGCGCGAGCGGGGCGAGGTCGCCGGAGCAGCCCAGGGAGCCGTACTCGGTGACGACGGGGGTGAGGTGGGCGTTGAGGAGGTCGGCGTAGGCCTGCGCGGTACGGGCGCGGACGCCGGTGCGGCCCGTCACGAGGGTCGACAGGCGCAGCAGCATCGTGGCGCGGACGACCTCCGTCTCCACCTCGGCGCCGGAACCGGCCGCGTGCGAGCGGACGAGGCTGCGCTGCAACGCGGTGCGCTGGTCGGCGGGGATGTGCTTGGTGGCCAGGGCCCCGAACCCCGTCGAGATGCCGTAGTGGGGTTCGACGTCGTCGGCGAGGGCTTCGATGCGGGCGCGGGACTCCTCGACGGCGGCGAGGGCCGCCGGGTCGAGCTCGACGCGGGCGCCGTGGCGGGCGACCGCGACGACGTCGGCGACGCTCACCGGTCCGGTGGTCACGAGGACGTTCTTCACGTCCCTCACTCTGCAGCGCGGACAGGCCCGCGTCAGCGTCCCGCGCGGCGTCGGTGTCCAGGATGCTGGACACTCCAGGGGTGTCGTCCTCAGCGGGTGCGCCGACCGTCGGGGCGGCGCTGCGGATCCTGTCCTTCATGGCCGCGCAGCAGGGACCGGTGGCCGCCGCGACGCTCGCGCGGGCCCTGGACCTGCCCCGGTCGAGCGTCTACCGGTTGCTGGGGGAACTGGCCGAGCACGGGTTCGTCCTGCACTTCCCCGAGGCACGACGGTACGGGCTGGGCATCGCGGCGTTCGAGCTGAGCTCGGGGTACGTCCGGCAGGAACCCGTGACGCGGTTGGGGCGGCCCGTGCTGGCCGCGCTGGTGGACCGCGTCGGGGAGTCCGCGCACCTCGCGGTGCTCGTCGGGCGCGAGGTCGTCTACCTCGTGGAGGAGCGCGCGCCGCGGCGTCCGGCGCTCGTCACCGACGTCGGCGTGCGGTTGCCCGCGCACCTCACGGCCAGCGGGCGGGCGCTGCTCGCAGAGCTGCCGCGCGAGCAGGTGCGGGCGCTGTTCCCCGACGCGGCCGCCCTGGACGGACGGGGAGCGACGACGCTGCGGCACCTGCGCGCCGAGCTCGTGCGGACGCGGCAGCGGGGGTTCGCCGTCGAGGACGGGGAGATCACCGCGGGGTTCGCCTCCGTCGCGGTCGCCGTCACGGACCGGGCCGGGTGGCCCGTCGCGAGCCTGGCGGTGACGTTCGAGAGCAGCGGGGTGGACGACGGGCGGCGGGCGGAACTCGTCACGGCGGTGCGGCGGTACGCCGGGGAGTTGCGGCGGCGGCTGGTCGGGGGGTGAGATGAGCGGGTGGAGGAACCCGCGCACCGGTCGTGGTGGAACGTCGAGCTGAACGTCCGCCCGCTGCCCAGCCAGTGCTCACCCCGACCGGGGCCGGTCACCGACGCCGAGGACCCCGACCTCGCCGCGTTGCGTCGCCGGGTCGTCGACCCCGTGGTCCGCGGGATGCTGCGGCCCCACGAGGTCGACCGGCTGAGCGTGCACCGGGGCGTCGACGGTCGCGACGGCGACGTGTGGGTCGTCCTCGACACCCCCGGCGAGCGGTACGTCGACTGGCTGCCGTCGCCGTGGTGGCGACCGGAACCGCACGAGCTGGACCCGCCGGGTTCGGACGAGGAGATCGCCGCGCACCTCGCGGACCGGCTGCAGGACTGGTTCGCGGAGTCGTCCACCGGCTGGGGGCAGCTGCGGCCGGCCGTCTACGAGCTGCCCGTGGAGTGAGGTCAGCCCTTCGGCGCGGCCAGTTCCAGGGCGATGCCGTCGGGGTCGCGGAACTCGAGGATCCACAGGCCGCCCGCGTCCTTGACGCCGCCGTGCGAGGCACCGAGCGCGTCGAGGGTGTCCACCGCCGCGTCGAGGGCGGCGCGGTCGGCGACGGCGAGGGCGAGGTGGTCCAGCCCGACGCGGTCCTCGGAGAACGCGTCGTCCGCCGACGCGACCGGGCGCAGGCCGAGCAGCCCCCCGCCGGGGGTGCTGTAGATGACGCCGCCGAAGAGGAACCACAGCTGCTCGCGGGTCGCCTCGTCGGCGTCGGCGGGCAGTTCGTAGGCGACGTCCCAGCCGAAGAGGGCGTCGTAGAAGCGGCGCGACGTGGCGAGGTCGCGGACGGTGAGCCGGACGTGGCTGACCCCGGTCGTGGCGACGGGGGTGGGGGTGCTCGTCATGGCGGCAGGCTGGCACGGGACGGGTCGACCTGCAGTTCGACGTTCAAGCGCCTCGGTACCCTCCGGGGGGACGCCACCCCGGGAGGTCCTGTGTTCGGCCCGCTGTCCGCCTTCGTCCTCAGCCCGTTCGACGGCGACGTCGTCGACGAACGGGGCTTCACCTCGTTGGTCGAGCGCAGTGCAGCCGCGGGTGTGGACTCGGTCGGCGCGCTGGGGTCGACCGGGAGCTACGCCTACCTCGACCGGGCGCAGCGGGCCCGGCTCGCGCGGCTGGCCGTCGAGGCGGCGGGCGGGGTGCCGGTCCTCGTCGGGATCGGGGCGCTGAGCACGCGCGAGGTGCTGGCCGCCGCCGAGGACGCCGAGCGGGCGGGCGCCGCCGCGCTGCTGCTGGCACCGGTCTCGTACCAGCCGCTCAGCGACGAGGAGGTGTTCGGGCTCTACGAGGACGTCACGGCGGCGACGTCGGTGCCCGTGTGCGTCTACGACAACCCGCGGACGACGGGGTTCGCGTTCTCCGACGAGTTGCGGTCGAGGGTCGCGCAGCTGTCGGGCGTGGGGTCGGTGAAGCTCCCCGGCGTGCCCGAGGACGTCGACGCCGCCCGGACCTGGCTCGCGGGGCTGCGCGCCGCGCTGCCCGCGCACGTGACGCTCGGTGTCTCCGGGGACGCGCACGGGGTGCGGGGACTGCGGGCCGGGTGCGACACCTGGTACTCCGTCGTCGCGGGCGTCGTGCCGCGGACCTGCGTGGCGCTCGCGGCGGCGGTCGCGGCGGGTGACGACGCGCAGGTGGACGAGATCGCCGCGCGGCTCGCGCCGTTGTGGCCGGTGGCCGCCGCCCACGGCAGCGTGCGGGTCGCCGCGGCCTTCGCCGAGCAGTTGGCGGTCGTGCCGCGGGCGGGGTTGCCGCGACCGCTGCGGGACCTGCCGGCGGACGGGCAGCGGGTCGTGGCCGAGGTCGTCGCGGCGGGCGGCTGGGAGTAGGGCCCAGCGTGGGTGTCCCCACGGGTGCGGGTGTGGGACCGGGGTGCGCGTCGTCCTGACGACCGCGCGGCCGGTCCCACGGCTGCACCCACGTGGGACCGGCTGTGGGTGCGGAAGGGGTGCGTCAGACGGGGCGTCGCCGGGCGGCGAGGCGCAACGCGACGAGGGCCAGCACCCCTCCGACGACCGAGCCGAGGGTGTTGGCGAGCCAGTCGCCCGTGTCGCAGGAGCGGCCGAGGGCCGGCAGGAGCGCCTGGACGACCTCGATGAGGGCCGACGTCGCGCTGCCCAGCACCGCGGCGACCCACCACCGTCGGGTCGCCACCCCGGCGAGGAGCACGGGCGGGACGAAGAGGACGAGGTTGGCGAAGGACTCGACCCGCGCCGGTGTGGGCAGGGCCCACTCCGCGACGCACCGGGCGTAGAGCTCGCGGTCGACGGGGAGCAGCGTCAGGGCCGCGACGGGGACGAGGGCGAGCACCGTGAGGGCGACGGCGAGCCGGCGGTGCCGGACCAGCCACGCCCCCGCGAACGGCCCGACCACGACGACCGCCGCGAGGAGCAGGGGCGTCACCCACGGGTGGGTGACGAGCAGGGTGCTCAGCACCGCCTCACGCCGACCCCTCCGCACCGCGCAGCGCCGCCCACTCGTGGGCCAGGAGGGCGTACTCGTACCCGTCGACCCAGCCCAGCTCGGCGTGCCAGGAGTCCTGCACGCCGTGCTGCTCGCGGCGCATCCCGGCCTTCTCCAGGACACGGGCCGACGCGGGGTTGTCGGCGTAGCAGCCGGCCGTCACCCGGCGCAGCCCCAGCACGTCGAAGGCGGCCCACAGCAGGCCGCGGGCGAGATCGCTGCCGAGACCCCGCCCCCACACGGCCGGGGTCAGCACGTAGCCGATCCCGGCCTGGGTCCGCGTCGGCATCCCCGGCTGACCCATCCCGTCGACGACGTCGAGGAACCCCAGCCCGACGGCCCGCCCGTCGAGCTCGGCGACGCACGAGAAGTCGGTGTCGGAGTCCGGCACGGCCAGCCAGGCGCGGCGGAACGCGGCGGGTTCGGAGCGGGTCGTCAGCATCCAGCGGTTCACCGCCGGGTCGTTGCGGAGGGCGAGCAGCTCGTCGAGCTCGTCGGGGCGCGGGTCCCGCAGGACGAGGGCGCCGGAGCGGGCGGGCCAGGGGGAGGTCGGCACGCGGTCATCCTCGCAGCGACGACGACCGCGGCCAGGGGGCGAGGGCGACGTCGTGTGCAGGAACGCTGCACCCGTCCCGCGACACGCCGGGAGACCGACGGCGCGGGCACCGTTCCGGACGGATGGCTGCAGCGTTCCTGCACACCCCTGCTCCGACGTCCCTCAGCCCGCGGCCTTCAGCAGGTCCGAGCACTTCTCCCCGATGGACATCGTGAGGATGTTCGGGTTGACCGCCGGCAGGAACGGCATGACGGACCCGTCGGCGATCCGCAGGCCCTGCACCCCGCGGACGCGGAGTTCGGGGTCGCAGACTGCGAGGGGGTCCGAGGCCGGCCCCATCTTCGCCGTCGCGCTGGGGTGGTAGACGGTGTTGTGCGTCTTCTTGACGTAGTCGGCGATCTCGTCGTCGGTGACGACGTCCTTGCCGGGCGCGAGTTCCGCGCCGGCCCAGCCGGCCATCTCGGCCTGCTCGACGATGCGCCGCGCCAGCCGGACCCCCGCGGTCATGACGGCGAGGTCGTGGCCCTCGGGGTCGGTGAAGTAGCGGGGGTCGACCTTGGCGCGGTCGCGGAAGTCGCGCGAACGCAACCGCACCGTCCCGCGGGACTTCCCCTGCGTCACGTTCGGCGTGAGGCAGAACCCGTTGTCCGTCGTGGGGTAGCCCCAGCGGACGGTGTTCATGTCGAACGGCACGGAGCCGTAGTGCATCATCAGGTCCGGCAGCGCGGCGTCCGGGCCGGCGACCTCGGTGGTGGCGAAGACGCCGATCTCCCACCACTGCGAGGACCGCGTCACCATCGGCTGCAGCGCGTCCCAGAACACGAGGCCCTCGACGTGGTCGTCGAGGTTCTCCCCCACCCCGGGGGAGTCCACGACGACGTCCAGGCCGAACTCCCGCAGCTGCGCGGCCGGACCGATGCCAGACAGCATGAGCAGCTTCGGGGTGTCGATGGACCCCGCCGACAGGACCACCTCGCGCCGGGCCCGCACCTCGCCGTGGTGGATGCCGTCCGGGGACAGGAACTTCACCCCGGTGGCGCGCGGTGCGCCGTCGGGACCGGCTTCGAGGACGAGCTGCTCGACCCAGTACCCGGTCCGCACCGTGAGGTTGGGCCGGGACCCCATGACCGGGTGCAGGTAGGCGTGCGAGGTGGACATGCGGGTGCCGTCCTCGCCGGCGTTGATCTGGAACCAGCCGGCGCCGTTGCGCACCGTCGTCCCGCGGTTGAACTGCACCGTCGGCAGCCCGGCGGCCGCGGCCGCCTGCAGCAGCGCGACCCCGCACGGGTCGTTCGGGGGGACGTCGCGCAACCGCACCGGACCCGACGTCCCGTGGTGCGGGCCGCCGGCCGCGTTGTTCTCCAGCCGGCGCACGAGCGGCAGCACGCTGTTCGCACCCCAGCCCGTGCAGCCCAGTGCCTCCCAGGCGTCCAGCCCCTCGGCGGGCGGGTGGAACGCGATGCAGGAGTTGTGCGACGAACACCCGCCGAGCACCTTGGCCCGGGCGTGGCGCAGGAACGAGTTCCCGTTCTCCTGGGGTTCGACGGGGTAGTCCCAGTCGTAACCGGAGTCCAGGAGGTGCATCCAGTCCTCCAGGACGAGGACGTTCGGGTCGCCCACGTCGGACGGGCCGGCCTCGAGCAGGCACACCGTGACGTCCGGGTCCTCCGAGAGCCGGGCCGCCACGACGCACCCGGCCGTCCCGCCACCGGCGACGACGTAGTCGAACTCGTCCACGGGGGTGGACGTCTGCGAGGTCACAGCGGACCCTCCTTCTCCTGCGGGTCGACGATGGTCGAGAGGCCGGGGCTCGAGGACCCGGTGGTGACGGTGGGCGTGCTGGCGTGGTCGGCGAGGACGCCGGAGTGGTGCCGCAGCCGCAACCGGTAGTACACGATCCCGCCGCCGACGACGACGGCGATGAACAGCAGCGCACCCCACTTGAGGTACCAGTGGAACGGTGCCGCCGGGTTGTAGACCTCGGCCCGCGGCCAGAGGAGGTTCACCATCATCCCCACGCCCCACAGGACGGCGACGACGTTGACGGGCAGACCCCAGCGGCCCAGGGTGAACGGCGCCTTCGACCCGTCGGGCATGGGGGCCGGCCAGCGACCGCGCAACCGCGCGACCAGCAGCGGGATCGTCACCAGCAGGTAGGCGAGGTAGATCATCCCGACGGCCAGGCTCGTGAGGACGAGGAAGATCTGCGGCTGACCGACGTTCACGACGAGGATGACGACGGCCAGCACGCCGACGACCACGGCCGGGACGACGGGCGTGCGGTGCTTGGGGCTGATCCGGGCGAGCTTGGCCCCCGCGGGCAGGTTGTTGTCGCGGGCCATCGCGAACATCATGCGGATCGTCGCGGTGTGGACGGCGAGCGAGCAGACGAGGACGGCGACGACGACGCAGACGAGGAACGGCTTGCCGAACCCGGAGCCGACGGTGGACAGGACGAGGTGCTGCAACCCGCCGCCGGAGGAGGCCAGCTCCGGGTCGTCGAGGTTCGGGACGGCCATGAGGCCGAAGAGCAGGATGAGGCCGCCGAGCACGAAGGAGGCGACCACGGCCCGCAGCACGGCCCGGGGGGCGGTGCGCCGCGGGTCCTTCGTCTCCTCACCGAGGGAGCTGGCCGTGTCGAACCCGTACATGACGTAACCCGACGCCAACGCCGCGACGAGGAACGCCCCGAGGTACCCGCCGGAGTGGTCCACCCCGACCCCGCGGTTCTCCAGGACGACCTCCGGTCCGCGCGTGATGTGGACGGCGAGCAGCACGATGATGACGACGGCCGCGATGAGCTCGACGAACACCCCGGTGGAGTTGATGCGCGACATGAGCTTGACGCCGAAGGCGTTGACGAGGGTCGTGAACACCACGACGACGGTGCCCAGCACGACGGCGTTGAGCGCGTAGTCGGTGGCGTTCGTGCCGTCCCCGAAGAACTGGAACCCCGGCCACAGCTGCGGCAGCGTGAGCTGCACCGCGAGCACGACGGCCGCGAGCGTCACGACGGACGCGACGAGCATCGTCCACCCGGCGGCCCACGCGACGGTCGGCGACGCCAGCCGCTTCGTCCAGTTGTAGAGGGACCCGGCGACGCTGTAGCGGCTGGACAGTTCCGCGAAGCACAGGGCGACCATGAGCTGCCCGACGAACACGGCCGGCCAGGACCACAGGTAGCTCGGCCCGGCCGTCCCGTAGCCGAAGTAGAAGAGCTGGAACGTGCCCGTCAGGATCGAGATGTAGCTGACGCCCGCCGCGAAGCTGGCGAAGGAACCGATGCTGCGCTCGAGGCCGGGTTTGTAGCCGTACTCGTCCAGACCGTGCGAGTCCTCGGCCGCTGCCGTACCACCACCAGTGGGTTCCACCGTGCCTCCGTGTGATCGAAGAGTTCTCCTGCGGTCCGTGCGCCGGCCGGTGTCAGCCCTGGAACCACCCCGGGGCCGCCGGCCGGGTGGTGCGCCACACGTGCTTGGTCTCGCGGTACTCCGCGAGACCGGCGGGTCCGAGTTCCCGGCCGTTGCCGGACATCCGCTGCCCGCCCCACTCGGCCTCCGGCACGTAGGGGCCGAAGTCGTTGATCCAGACCGTGCCGTGCCGCAGGGCGGCCGCGACGCGCTCGCCCCGGTCGACGTCGAGGGTCTGCACGGCCCCGGCGAGGCCGTAGGTCGTGTCGTTCCCGAGGAACACCGCCTCCTCCTCGGTGCGGAACCGCTCGACGGTGAGGATCGGCCCGAAGGTCTCCTCCTGGACGATCCGCATGCTGCGGTCGCAACCGTCGAACACGGTGGGTTCGAGGAAGAACCCGCGCTGCAGGTCCGGGGCGTCCGGGCGGCGGCCCCCGGTGAGCAGCCGCGCCCCCTCCTCCAGTCCGAGGGCGACGTACCCCTCGACCTTCTCGCGGTGCTGCGCGGAGACGAGGGGACCGCTCTCGACGCCCTCCTCGAGACCGTTGCCGAACCGGATGCGCCGGGCGCGCTCGACCACACCCGCGACGAGGTCGTCGGCGATCGACTCCTCGACGATGAGCCGCGTCCCCGCGGAGCAGACCTGCCCCGAGTGCAGGAAGACGCCCGTGAGCACCGTGTCGACGGCGACGTCGAGGTCGACGTCGGCGAAGACGATGTTGGGGTTCTTGCCGCCCAGTTCGACGGTGACGCGCTTGACGGTGTCGGCGGCCACCTTGGCGATCGACCGGCCGGTCGCCAGACCGCCGGTGAAGGAGACGAGGTCGACCGCGGGGTGGCTCGTCAGCGCCGGGCCGACGGCACCGCCGGCCCCGAGGACGAGGTTCACGACCCCGGGCGGGGCGCCGGCCTCCTCCAGCAGCTTGACGAGGTGGACCGTCGTCAGCGGTGTGACCTCGCTCGGCTTGAGGACGACGGTGTTCCCCGCGACGAGCGCCGGGGCCACCTTCCAGGAGATCTGCAGCAGCGGGTAGTTCCAGGGGGCGATGAGGGTGCAGACGCCCACCGGGTGGTGCACGACGCGGCTGTGCACCTCGGGCCGGCCGACGTCGACGGTGCGGTCGACCTCCACCACGCCCTCGCGGGCGTAGTAGCGGAAGACGGCGGTGACGTCGTCGACGTCGATGCGCGACTCCGCCAGCGTCTTGCCCGTGTCGAGCGTCTCGGTCCGGGCGATCTCCTCGCGGTCACGCTGCAGGAGGTCGGCGACGCGGTCCAGGAGGGCGGCCCGTTCGGCGACCGGGGTCCGCGCCCACGGACCGTCGTCGAACGCCGTGCGCGCGGCGAGGACGGCGGCCTCGGCGTCCTCGGCGGCCGCCTCGTCGACGACCGCGAACACCTGCGCGTCGAACGGGTTCACCACGTCGCGGGTCCCGCCGGCCGCAGCGGAACGCCACTGGCCGGCGACGAAGAGTTCAGGCACGTGGACTCCTGGTGGTCTGTGGCCGGGTCGGGACGGACCCCCGGTCGACGGGACTGGTATGTCAGTGCGCGAGTCAACGTAGGGCCGCACCCACCGGTGGTCAAGGGTTGTGACGGAGCATGTTTCGACTGACCGTCCGGTAGGTAACCTGCCCCTGTGGCGACCCGGCGCGACATCCTCGACGGCACCCTCGACCTGCTGCGGCACGGCGAACCCGTGACGCTCGACGCCGTCGCCCGGACGGTGGGGATCACCAAACCCGGTGTGCTGCACCACGTGGGCAGCAAAGCCGAGCTCATGCTCTCGGTGGTCGACGACGTCGTCGACCGGTGGGACGTCGCGCTGCGGGCGCGCCTGGGCACCGATCCCGGGACGGCCGGTCCGGTCCGGCGGACCGCGGCCTACGTGGAGTTCGTCCTCTCGACGCGGTTCGACGCCTCCGACGTGGCCGTGTTCGCCGACCCCCGGCTGCGCGAACCCCTCACGGCGCGCTGGCAGGAACGCATGGCGACCTGGTTCGACCTCGACGGGTTGTCCCCGCAGGTCCGGGCGCGGCTGCAGGTGGCCCGCATGTGCGCGGACGGCGTCTGGTTCTCCGAGGCGACGTCCCTGTTCCCCGTCCCCGACGCCGAGCTGGCCGCCCTCGCATCGGTCCTGCGCGACCTCGTCGCACCGGACGGCGGCGCCGGGGCGCCCCGCGGTCCGTCGCCGGCGGGCGACTGACCGCGGGGCTCACCGCGTCAGGCCAGCGGGAGACGTTCCCACTCGCTGGAGAAGACGAGCCCGCTGCGCTTGAACAGCTGCGTCACGGGGCAGCGCCGCTCGGTCTCCTCGCGCAGGGTGGCGAACGTCGCCTCGTCGGCGTCGGTCTCGACCCGGACCCGGACGGCCACCCGGTCGAAGTTGGCGTTCCCCTCGGCCCCCGCACCGATGACCGCCGGGTTGAGGTCGCCCTGCACGTGGAACGACCAGGCGCCGAGCTGCACGTCGAGGCCCTTGGCGACGATGCTCCCCGTCACCTGGTTGCACGACGTCAGCGCGCCCAGCACGTAGCTCAGCGGGCTCGGCGCGGCGTCCTGGCCGCCGAACGACGGGTAGGTGTCGGCCTTGAACGTGTGCGGGTGGTCGCCGGGGACGGTGAGGTCCTGGGCGACCCCCGTCCCCTGGGCCTGGACGACGAACGGGACGGTCTGGGGGCTCACGGGTTCTCCTCTGCTCCGACAAGTACGTGAACCTTCACCCATCAGCCGGGTAGCGGCAACAGGGCCGACGTCAACGGGGCCCGCGCGCGGGGGTGAGGGTCATCCGGACGGCGACGACGTCCCCGAGCTCCAGGCCCTCGGCGTCGCGCACGGCCTTCTTCACGGGCAGGACGTACCCGCCGTCGCGCGGGAAGAGCGAGGTGGTCCAGTCCGTCGCACCCGTCCGGGCGGTGACGGGGATGCAGCCCCACCCGTAGCTCACGTCCCCGGCGACGGCGGCGATGTCGTCGGACTGCTCCGGCGGCACCGTGACGAAGTGGAAGGGCGCGGGGCCGCGCCAGTACCAGAGCTCGCCGCTGAACCGCAGGTCCCCGTGCACGGCACCAGGGTGCCGTGCACGTCAGGTCCAGTACAGGTAGCGGGCGGCGGGGAGCCGGTCGGCGATCGCCGTCTCGAACCACGAGCGGAGGGCGCGCATGGTGTCGCGGTCGTAGACGTGCTTCACGGCGCCGAACTTCCCGTGCTTGCGACTGCGGGTGGACTCGTCGAGGTCGAGCTTCGTCGCCGGGTACCAGCTGAGCTGCACGTCCTTGCTCTTCGGGGTGAAGCGGTGGGTGATGCACTCGACCGTGAGGTCCGCGTCGGCGGGGAGTGCGGTCGCGGCCGCGTCGAGGAGGCCTGCGTAGGCCGTGCGCCAGTCCTCGACGGGCATGATCGGCGCGATCGTCAGACCGACCGGGTACCCGGCGCGGGCCAGCCGGCCGAGGGCGCCCAGCCGTTCCCGCACGCGGGCGGTCCCGCCCTCGAACCGTTCGACGCCCGCGACGTTGACGGAGGCGCGCACGCGGGTGCGGCCGTGGTGGGGAAGGGCGAGCAGACCCTCGACGTCGTCGTACTTCGTCGTGAGCCGCAACTGGACTGGTCCGGGCCAGGAGTGGGTCCCGAAGTGGCTGACCGTGGCCGCGAGCGAGCCCGTGACGTGCTCCAGGGCGAGGGGATCGGTGTAGCAGGACGCCTCGAACGTCGTGCCCTCGTGACCGCGCGCCTCGGTTCCCGAGGTCACCGAGCCCGTGCCGACGACCTCGTCCAGACCGGCGAGGATCCGCGGCAGGTCGGCGTACACGCGCGTGATCGGCGGCCCCGTCAGCGACCCGGCGAGGTAGCAGTACTGGCAGTGCCCGGGGCAGCCCTCGGCGAGCGGGAAGGAGAAGTCCGCGCTCGGCGGGATGGGCGTCGGACGGCGCTTGGAGACGGCGCTCGTGACGACGGCGAGCGTCCGCTTCGCCCGGGCGTAGGTCTCGCGCTCGTCGGCGCCCTTGAGGGGTGGCAGCCGGTCGCCGGACAGCAGGCGGACGTCCTGCACTCCCGCCGCGGCGAGGCGGTCGAGGATCGCGCGGCCGTGGGGTTCGGCCTGGGCGGAGGCGGTGACGAGGACGTGCCGCGGGGTCCACAGGACGGGACCGCGGGTGGGGGTCGAGCGGGAGGTCGGGGCGCTGGAGGCCATCACCCAGTGCAACCGGTGGACGGCCCGACGGCATCCCGGAGCGGGCGGTGGGGTAGGTCACGGCCTCGGGGGGCTCGGGTTGGGGCCGGGTGTGGGACCGGCGCGGACGTCGTGGGGGCGACCGGCGGGCCGGTCCCACGGCCGCACCCACGTCGGACCGGGCGTGGGACCGGGCGTGGGGCCGGGCGTGGGGCCGGGCGTGGGAACACCTGTGGGTGTCCGCTCGACGTCGTCGGGGTGACGTGGACGGGACACCCACGGCTCACTCCACGTGGGTGTCCGGATGGGTGTCCCGACGGGTCAGGGGTGTCACTCGCAGACGGTGCCGTCGTGGTGTATCCGCAGCACGTTGAGCAGTGTCCTTGATGTCCACGTAGACGGCCCACGAAAGGGTGTCACGGGTCCTCTGGCGGGTTATCTGCATGTCGTTCTAGGTTCGGCGCCGTGACGGCCTACCGGGCGTGTCGAATGCGGTTACCTGACGGAACAACGTCCTCAACGCTTCTGGGCCCAGACGGGGTGGTCGCTCCGGCTGAGACCTACCTAGCTTTCTTGCACGACCTGGGGCGCTCCCCGCACACCATCCGCGGCTACGCTAGTGACCTCGCGTTGTGGTTCGAGTTCCTGCAGCAGACTCAGCGACGCTGGGATGAGGCGGTGATGTCGGACCTGGCCGCCTTCTCCGCCTACCTGCGCCGAACCAACCGCGCCAGGCCGCAACCGGACACGGTGATCGTGCACCCCGCCGGCGTCGTGCGATCTGCCCGCAGCTGCCAGCGAGCGTTGAGTGCCGTCTTCGGCTTCTACGACCACCACAGCCAGACGCCGTTGTCGGTGGCGTTGAACCGCAGCCGGCAGCAGCGTCAGCACACTCGCCAGCACGCCTCTCGCACGCGTCGGCATCCCCTGGGGGTCAAGGTGTCCCACGCCATCCCTCAGTCCTTGACAGGCGAGGAGCTCGCCATGGTGCTCGCGGCTCCACCGCGATATCGCGACCGGCTCCTGTTGGCCCTCATGGGTCTGAACGGCCTGAGGGTCGGCGGGGCATTGGGTCTGCGTCACGCCGATCTCAGCTTGCGCCGTCAGGAGCTGCGAGTGGTCCCGCGCTCCGACAACGCCAACGGTGCCCGCGCCAAGCGGTGGAACGTGCTGACCGTTCCCCTGCACCCGATGGTCGCGGACCTGTACGCCGACTACCTCGAGTACGAGTACGGCGAGCTGGACTGCGACTACGTCTTCGTCAACCTCTGGGGCGGGCAGATCGGACAGCCGCTGAGCTACGACAGCGTCCGCAGCCTCATCGCCAAGACGACTCACGCCACCGGTATCGGCTTCACCGCGCACACGTTGCGGCACACCTTCGCCACGACGCTGCGCCGTGGAGGAGCGCCGATGGAAGTGGTCAGCGAACTGCTGGGTCACAGCAGTGTCACCACCACGCGCCAGACCTACGTGCACACCACCGTTGAGGATCTGCGGGAGCGGTTGTCCCACGTCGAGGGGTGGTCGGGGATTCATGCCTGAGCCGTTGCGTCTGCTGCCCGTCCTGACCACAGGATCGGGGCCGTCTGCAGCGGGCCGGCCGTTCACGGACAGTGACAACCCGCACGAGCGGGTGCGGGCCCTGCTGCAGCCGCGTTTCCTGCAGCCGGTGGTCGTCCCCGAGCCGGGGGACGTGGCGTTGTGGGGCCGCACCTGCACCATCACCGGCTGTGAAGGCTGGGATGCCCACGGAACCCCGGTTCTGTGCGCGGTGCACCGAAACCGCCTGCGCTACCTGCGGACCTCCTTGAGTCGTCGTCGCGGTGAGTCTCGCGGTTCGGACCTGACGCGTCAGGGCTACTGCCAGGACGCTGACCTCCATGGCGGCCCGGCGGGCCGGAACCACCCCGGCTACGACTTCACCGACCTCCCCCCACGTCTGGAGATCGAGCTGCGGTTGCTGCTGCAACTGCGCTGCGAGCAACAGCGCACCCTCCTGCGCCGACACGAACTGCAGACCATCAAGAAGACCGCGCGAACAGCTGGACTCACCAGCCTGTTACCGTCGACGCCACAGCCGGTTGAGAACCGGTGGATGACCTCCCATGAGGTCCCTGCCGCCACGTGGGCGGTCCGCAGGACCTCAGCCGGCAGCTGCTGCTGGACTACTGCGCCTGGATTCATCGCCAGCCCGGCGTGGCCCCCAGCCAACGTCAGGGCCTGGTCAGTGGCGTGAAGATCCTCCTGGACGACCACCGGCTCAAAGGCTGGTCACCCTCGATCCCCGAGAACGTCGCCCTACGGCGCGGTGAACTGCCTCGGCGAGAGGAACCGCTACCGCGCCCCATCCCCGACGTTCTGCTGCGCCAGATCATGGCCGAGGACAATCTGCAGCTGGTCCGTCCAGACTTCCGGGTGATGCTGCTGATCCTGCACGAGCACGGCTTCCGCGCCGGCACCCTGGTCAGCTTGGCCATCGACTGCCTCGGTGAAGACGCCGACGGCTTCCCCACCGTGCGGTGGTGGAACACCAAGCGTCGCCGTGAGCGGCTGCACCCGGTGCGCAACCCGGCCGTGGTCGCTGCCATCCAGCAGCAGCGCCACCGCGCTCTGCGGTGCCACCCGGGTACGCCGTGGTTGTTTCCCTCCTCCCACGCCAATGCTCTCGGAGACCGGCACACCTCCGCGGCCACGGTCGTGGGCCGGTTCACTGCCTACCAGGCGCGCATCGGCCTCACCGACCCCGCCGGCGCAGCGGCGCAGGTCACCTTGCACCAGTTCCGGCATACCTTCGGCACCCGGGAGCTGAACAACGGCGCCAGCCAGGAGGTCGTGCAGGAACTGCTGGACCACGACGATCCTAAGGTGACCCGCGGCTACGCCCGTCTGACGGACAAGAAGCTGCGCGAGGAGTTTCTGACTGCTGCGCGCTTCAACATCGCCGGAGAGCGGTTGGACTCCCTGGGGGCGGGCGGCCCGCTGGCTGATGTGGCGTGGATGAAGGAGAAACTCAACCGCGCCCGCGTCAGTCTTCCCAACGGCTACTGCTCGCTACCGTTGCAACAGGACTGCGAGGTGCAGAACGCCTGCCTGGACTGCAAGGCGTACTTCGTCACCACACCCGATTTCCTGCCGGCGCATCAGGCGCAACGAGACCGGACAGCCGAGCTGATCCGTACCGCGGAGGAGGAGGGAAAGCTGCGCATCGCGCAGAAGAACCGGCAGGTCCTGGTGAAGCTGGACACGCTCATCGCCTCCCTGAAGATTGCCTCCTCGAAGGCGACGCAGTGACCAGCGGCTTGGAGCGCTACCGCGTCCAGCGCAAAGACGACATCTGCCGACGCGTCGAGACGACCTTGCGCAGCCTCGATACCGCCGGGGAGGCGATCACCATCGCTCGGGTGGCTCGCGAGGCGGGCGTCTCACGACAGTGGCTCTACACCAGCAGCTATCGAATTGAGATCGAGCAGCTCCGCGCTCGGCACATTCACGGTGGCGGGAGCAGGTCACGCTCGGCACGGGAGCGTGCCAGTGAGGCGTCCCTGCGCAGTCAGAACGAAGTCCTCAGGACACGGCTGAAGGCCGCACGGGCAGAGACCGAGCAGTTGCGCAATGAGTTGCAACGAGCGCTCGGGGCGCTGCGAGCCGGGCGGCCGTCGGCGACCGCACACGACCCCTGAGATAGCCGCTGCCCCGTCGCGGCTCACGCCGTGACCATGCGCTTCAGCGGTGGAATCGCATCTCATGCCAAACCGATACGCAGTGGAGGCTGAGGCCGAGGAAGCCCAGCCCGATCATCGCAGCAGACCCGTCCCTGCTCTGACGGAGGTATGCGATGGCGGGCGATGGTTGGGGTCGACAGCAGGAGCACGACACTGGAGGCGGAGACGATGGCGCTGGGGTGCGGGGCAGTGGCAGCGGCGACGGGGGCAGTGGAGGGGACGACGATGCACCCACCACGTGATCTCAGGCTGGCCATGTGAGCGCCGTGGTCCTCTCGGCCGGTCCCGGGTAGGTCCGGTCGGCCAGTCCTAGCCAGCGACGCCGTCAGCGGGGACTTCGTGGTCCAGTGGGCACGCCGTCAGGAGGGTCGAGATAGGTGAGTTCCTGGGCTGCCTGGGTCTGCTTCACCGGCTTCCTGCGGGAGGGAAGCACCGTCCTGGTGAACCAGGCGAGGAAGTCGTGGAGTCGCCGAGAAGGTTGACTCATCGCCACCACCGCCGTCTTGTCATGACGGTCAGGATGCTCTCCTCGAGGGCTCACCGCCATGGTGTCCGCACGCTCGTCGCGGGATGACCGTGATGTGTGGTCGGAGCTTCAGCCGGCCCAGGCCAATAGCCGGCGCGCTGGAACGGGACCGGTGGAGGGCCACAGCCGGATGCGCCACTGGTCTCCAGGCGTGGTGGAGCCCGGCCAGCCCCGGGTGATGAAGCCCCGGCCGGTGATGAGTGCGTGGTACTCCCCGCTGGGCACGGACAGCTCGACGCCTTCCAGGGTCGGGGACTGGTAGGAGAGGCCGTACTCGTTCACGCTGAGGTGGGCCTCGTAGGCTTCTTGCCAGTCCTGCAGGTCGTCCTCAGCCGGGGCGCTCCAGCGTTCCAGCCTCAAGGGCATCTCGAAGTTGTTCTGGTGCGGGCAGGTGATGACCAGGCAGGGGCCTTCCTGGGCGATGTGGTCGCCTTGGAGGGCTTCCTGGAGCAGGGCCTCGGTGTCGAGGTCGTCGTCCCAGTAGTCGGTCCACAGGTCGAACTGGCCGTAGTCCATGGCCACGACGACGTCGTGGACGTCGATGAGGTGCGCTTGATCCACATTCAGCACTGTGGCATGCCCGCCCGCCGTGCACCGGATGATGCAGATGATCGTCGCGCTCAGCGACCGCCCGCTTTTCGTCAAGACCGCGACGTCGCCGGCCCCCAGCAACAGCGCACACAACGCGGGATGACCGTGAAGTCGGTGGACGCCAGACTGCCGGGATGGCAGGTCCCCCGACGTTGAACCGCAGTCTGGCTCGGATCAGTTAGCGTCGATACGTGGTCCTTCGCAAGCTTGTCCTAGTGCTCCTCCTGGTGGCGCTGATCCTCCTCGTCGCAGGAGTCATCGTCTCGCTGGTCCAGGCTTCTTCAGACGCGTGGAAGGGAACTGGCGGCATCTTTGTCTGCGTGGTGCTGCTCTTCGTCGTCCGCACCCGTATGCCGAAGGGGCGCCCCTGAGACAGGGGCAGTCCCAACGGACTTCCAGTGATCGTTCAGTGGGATGACCGTGCGCTTCGCGCGCACCGCGGGATGACCGTGAAGTAGCTGGCTTCGGCGCCGTGCCGTGAACACACGGCTAGGAGCCTGTCTGGTGAGGGACTGTCAGCCCAGAGAGGGGCGGGTGACCTCACCGACGAGCAGGGCGAGGGTGGTGCCGTCGTCGGCTTCCCAGTGCTGCAGGGTGCCCTCAGGTTCCTCGAAACGGACGAAGCCGGCTGCGGCCAGTCGACGACGTGTCTTTTCGCTGGCGATGACCTTGGAGCCGCAGTGACCGGTGCCGGGGCAGCAGCCCATCGAGTTGAGCACGATGACGTCAGCGGTGGACAGCAGCACGCCCTGACGCTTGGCGACGTCGTCGTGGATGAGGTGGTGCAGGCGGGTGCCGTCCCAGAAGCGGTCGTCGTCGGTGTACTCCGGCTCCCCGCGACGCAAGGGGGAGCCGCTGTGGTCCAGCACCATGCCTTCAGTGTGCAGGCAGCCGGGGGCCGATGGGGGAGGTCACCTCGTTGGGGCATCCGAGGACCCGGGGACGCACGAACCTCGCGGGATGACCGTGATGTCGCAGACCCGCCATGGCCACCCTCAGATAGCCGGATGACCACGTTTAAGCCCGGTCGCCGACGTGGGCTCCGTGCACTTGCAGGGTGCGCTGCTCTCCAGCATTGCCTCTCCGGTCAGCATCCCCAGCTGACTACCACCACCGGCTGACCCTCGCCGGTGGACGGTGTGAAGTACCAGATGGTCCCTTCAGCCCCGTTGGCTGGATCAGCGACATCCGTGGAGCGAGAAAAGACACGGGCCTGGATCAGCAGGTCCAGACGCTCTGAAGGGTGCACGTCGCGTTCGGCGTGCTCTTCCTCCAAGACGACGATGGCCTTCTGCCGCGCTGCTTTCATGTCTCGGCTGCGTGCGCTGCCGCCCCAGCGGTACTCCGTCACCCCGTCGGTGAGCACTTCGAGGTAGTCGACCCAGGTCCAGGGGTTGACGACGTCGTGCGTCTTGTCTGCTCTGGCCACGACTGATCTTGACAGCGCGCAGCGCTGAGTGTCCTGGCAGCTGAGCCTCACGTTCCGGTTCCCCAGATCGCGCTAATCGGCGGGATGACCGTGACTTCGGTCCAACCCGCAGAGCGCAACGTGGCCAGGAGCGCCAGCTTCGGCGGTGACGCGGTTGCTCCGCGGTGCCTCCGTTCACTGCGCGTATGGGGTTGGCGACGTACGCTCAGGCGCGCCGCGACAGACGGTGCCTGGGGCAACGATGGGGGATGACCAGATGAAGGCCTGCGCGCGCAGCGTTTTCGCGGTCGCTGGAGTGGTCGTCGTGTTGAGTGCGGCGGCGTGCGGTGGTGGTGAGGACAGCAGCTCACCCTCGCCCAGCGCGACGGCAGCTTCCTCGGCCAGCACGACGCCTTCGGTCAGCACGACGCCCCAGCCGTCCGTGTCGGCGTCCCCGTCCGCTTCCTCCTCGTCTGGCCCCGCGGGCGCCGTTGCTGCTGCATCCGGTGGCTCAGCAGTTGCGCCGCCTGCCGGGCAGCCGGCAACTCCGGACCCGACGTCCAGCCCGGCGCAGACCACCGCGCCGGGAGAATGTGCGGCGGACCAGCTCACGATCGCTCTGGGCAAGTTCGAGGCCGCGGGTGGGTCCAGCTTCGTGCCGGTGGTGTTCACCAACTCTTCTCAGCGGGCGTGCTTCGTGCGCGCCTATCCCGGGGTGGCCGCCGTCGACGAATCCGGTGTCCAGATCGCGCAGGCTGAGCGGACCCTGGGTTCGATATTGGGTGGCGCCAAGGAGGTCTCGACCATCACCCTGGCCCCTGGGCAGAGCGCCTCGGCGGGGGTCGGCGGTGTGGACGTGCCCCTCGGGGACGCCACCGACTGCGTGCAGCCCGTCGGTCTCTTCGTCACCCCACCAGACACCCGGACCTCCACCGAGGTCCGCGGCGAGGTCCCCCCACTGTGCGGTGGGTTGACAGTGCATCCTGTCGTCGCCGGCAGCTCGGGCGGGCACCTCGCGAACTAGTGGGCAAGTGGCTGGTCGTACGAGACGTTCGGCCCCGGCGGGACCACAGGTCGGGTGCAGGGAGCGTCGCGCTCGTCGCCACGAGCGCGACAGCGCGGTCATCGACACGACCGCGACGGCGCGGTCATCGACACGAGCGCCCGCGCTCCACGATGTGACCGCAAAGTCGGAGCAACTCGCCGTGGCTCCTGCTCACCGGGAGACGCGTCCACCATGATCAACGGTATGACCGACGCCCGCTCAGGTGATGAGACCACCGCGACCCTGCCCTCCGCACGGTCGAAGCAGTCACCCGTTGGAGGGTTCGGGGCGGCGGTCCGCGAGACCGTGCTGGTCCTTGCCGTGGCCCTGGTGGTCTCGCTGGTGGTCAAGACCTTCCTCGCCCAGGCCTTCTTCATCCCTTCCGAGTCCATGGAAGACACCCTGCTCAAAGGGGATCGGGTCATCGTCAGCAAGCTGACCCCCGGCCCCTTCGACCTGCACCGCGGCGACGTCATCGTCTTCTCCGACCCCGGACACTGGCTGGACCCGACCGTCGCCACCCGACGCGGGCCGGTCGGCACCGTCGTGGCCGACGCCTTGACCTTCGTCGGGTTGCTGCCCGAGGACTCCGACGAGCACCTGATCAAACGGGTCGTCGGACTGCCCGGGGACCACGTCGTGTGCACCGAGGCCCGGAGCCGGGTGAGCGTGAACGGGGTCGCGGTCGATGAGTCGGCTTACCTCAAGCCCGGAGTGGCTCCCTGCGGGAAGGTCTTCGACGTCATCGTCCCGGCGGATCGGTTGTGGGTGATGGGCGACAACCGCGACCACTCGGGAGATTCTCGCTACCACCCGGACGCGCCCTACGGTGGTTTCGTCCCGGTCGAGCTGGTCACCGGGCGGGCGGTGGCGGTGGTGTGGCCGCTGGGACGGGGTACGTGGTTGGGCACTCCGACGGACTTCGACTCCGTGACCGGCGTATCGGGGGTTTCCTAAGCTTCGAGCCGGCACGACTGCGATGTGGAAGGCAGCGCTGAATGCAGTCGAAGCCGATCCGGGTGAAGTCAGCGCAACCAGGAGACACGGCATCTACTACCTCGACTCGCTGACCTCGATCTGCTGACCGCGATTCCCCGCATGCCACCTGAAGTTGACGCCTACTCTGACCACGTGCACGGACAGCGTCGTCGACAGCCGGCTGGTGAGGTCAACGGCCCAGGACGTCGGGCGGAGGCTCGCTGGCAGTCCCGCCCGGTCGTCCTCGACCGTGCTCATCGGCGTGCTCATGGGCGTCCTCCCTGGAGAGGATCCAGCGTGCTCGCTCTGGCCGCGTCTTCCGCCGTCGCCTTGATGCTCAGTGCCTGCGCCACCACGACCGTCTCACCCTCCGGGCTCACCCCGGGTGCCGGGTCCAGCGCCGAGGTGGTGCTGCCGGCGGCGCCCAAGGTCCTAGCCCGTTTCGACGGCCTTCACCAGGAAGAGCGACCCCTCTGCCGTGACTGCTACGTCAACGTCGACACCCAGACCGCTGTCGGGGATCACCAGGTCGTCCAGCAGGTCGCCTCCGAACTCCTCGTCTACACCAAACCCAGCGACACCGACCTCACCGCCGGAGCGGCACCGCAACTGCTGTCCCTGCGCACCGAAGCCGAGATCCTCGGCTTCGGTGACGTCATCGGCCAGCACGCTCTGAACGCCCGCCTGCTCTACGACGCCGCCTCCCGCCGCTACGTCATCTCCGACATGAGCGAAGACGCCGTTTACGTCGCAGTCTCGGCCACCGAGGACGCCACCGGCCCCTGGTACGTCTGGCACCAAGACCTACCCCACAACGGCATCGACGAACCCAAACTCACCGTCACCACCGACAAGATCATCGTCGGCAGCTACGGCGTGTGGTGGGTCCTACAGAAGGCTGACGTCCTGGCCGCCACCAGCTCTCCCATGACGCCCCGCGTCAGCGTCATCGACACCGGCATCGACACCTACGGCAGCGACGACTGGGCCGCCACCAGCACCGGAACCCCCGACGCTCACCTAGTCCGCACCCTCTACAAGTCCACCCGCGGGTACGGCATGGACGGTCTCGCCGTCCTCACCGTCACCGGCACCCCCGCCGAGAACAACCTGCACGTCGCGCGCACCAACCTCACCTTCACCCACCCCCAGAACCCCCCGATCTCCGCGCCGCAACCCAACGCCTGGCACGGAGTGGGGATCGGAGCCATCAAGGCCGATGTTTACAGCGCGGTGTGGGCCGATGACCGACTCTGGGTCGCCCTCGTCGACTCCTGCACCTCCCCCGGCGCCACACCCCCCACGCCCACCGCACCCGCCACCATCACTGCTGCCGCGACCGGTGGCGCAGCCGTAGTGACCTGCATCCGGCTGGCCCAGATCGACACCGCCGGCACCGCCCCCGTCCTGCTGCGCGACCTCGACCTCGGTATCGCCGGGACCTACCTGCTACTCCCTGCCATCGACCTCGACCCCACCGGCAGCGTCAGCGTCGTCGCCTCCGCGACCTCTCCCACCCGTTACCCCAGCGTGGTGGCTGCCCAACTCAACCGCGCCGGTCACGCCTCGCCCTGGGTCACCATCCGCGAAGGTACGCACGCCCGCGATGCCGATCTCACCGACGGGCAGAACTACTGCTGGTTCGGCGACTATGCCGCCATCAGCACCGACCCCAGCAACCCTCACCGGTTCTGGCTGGGCAGCCAGGTCGCCGACCCGGACCCCAACGCCCCCGGGCACTGGATCACCGCCTTCGGTGTCGTCGACGTGGCCCCCTCCCGCCTCGTCGAGGCTCGCCCGCGGTCTATCCGGCGATAAGAAGCAGCTGCGCGTCGATGCTATTCAGATGCGGAAGCTGCGTTCAGCGGTTACTTAATCTCCAACATGTGAGCGAGGTCGTCAGCCGTCCGGGGCAGTTCGCGCGCCGCGGGATGACCAGTAGGTCGACGGGGTCCCTACGGGCCGCCGAGCAGCGAGTAGCTGACGAAACCGCGCGCTGTCTTGGCGTAGACGCCCACGGGGGCGTACGAGCCGTTGCTTACCCCGTACAGGTGGGTGCCAGCGCTGGTCACCCCCAGCTCGGTGGCACCTGAGGCAGATGCAGGCGAGGGGGGACCTTCATCGCGGCGGTAGTCGCGGTCGTCGAAGTGAATCTTGGGAGGCGTGGCAGAAGCCTGCAGCCGCCACTCCCAGGTCTGATCGTGCACCTGAAACACCCGCACGCCGAGGCCGAGGGCGACGATGCCCACCACGATCAGTGCAGCCACCTTGAGTCGCTGCAGGCTTTGAGAGTGCATCTGCTCACCATGGCAGTTGTCGAACACGGTTAGTGACGGTCCGCAATGTCTCCGCAATCAATCACCGACTTCACACGTAACGCTCTTCGTCAGAAGCGTGCGTTTGGTCAGGTGCCGGAGGCCATGTAGGCGGCGAGGATGTAGTTGGGGTGGCGGTCCAAAGTGGTTCTCGCTCGGTCATAGCGCATCGTCGTCCTGGGGTCGGCGTGGCGGGCAGCGATCTGGACGTCTCGGAGGTCGACGCCGGCGTCGAGCATCGTGGTGACGTAGGTGTGGCGCAGCATGTGCGGGTGCATCCGCGGCAACCGGATGCGGGCGTCAGCGGCGAGATGCTTGAGGCGGCGCGTGGCGGAGTGACGGTCGATGCGTCCTCCGCGGGTGTTCAACATCAGCGCTCCGCTGCCACGGTCGCCGATGGCGCGGTCCACTGCTCGTCCCACGGCCGGTGCCAGCGGGACGAGGACAATCTTGTGGCCTTTGCCGACCACCCGCAGGACGCGGTGCCCGTGTTCCTCTCCAAGGTCGGCGATGTCCAGGGCGCAGGCTTCGAAGATGCGCAGGCCCAGCAGCCCGAGCAGGCACACCAGGGCGAAATCGCAGGGGTTGGTGGAGTCTCGGGCGGTAGAGAGCATCGCTTCCAGCTGCAGGTGACTCAAGCCCAGGGTGGGTGACTCCGGCGGCACGTTGGGACGTCGGACGTAATCGGCGGGTGAGTGCTCCAGCAGTTCGTCGACGACGCAGGTCCGGTAGAAACCCGCGACCACTGACATCCGCCGCGACACCGTCGACGCGGCGAAGCGCTGGGTCTCCTGCATCCACCGGACGTAGAGCTCGATGTGCGGGCGCCGCGCCTGCAGCGGATTCAGCCCGCGCAGTTGGCACCAGGTGAGGTAGACGCGCAGGTCCGACTCGGCGTGGCGTCGGGTCTGGCCGCGGTAGCGGGCGAGGTAGGCGGCGACGGCCAGACGCAGGGGGTCAGTGCGCCAGGTCCCATCCCCGAGGGCGATGGGCAGGTGGGTGGAGGTGTCTGAAGGCTGGACCATGACCGAGCATGCGCTGAAGACAGGACGCCCGTCAGGAGTGCTTGGCGACCTCGTGCGCGATGTTTAGCGACTTCGCCCGCAACGAGGTCGTCGACGGCGACGATGATCATCACTAGCACTGACATGTCGAGTCGGGCCCTCATGACGTCGTCAAGGTCGCCGCCCACACGGCGTACCCATCGTCGCCGACCGTGCCGTGAGGACGAAACGCCCGGCGCGAAAGGAGTCGGGCCATCTCCTGGTTCTGCTCGTGGACCACCGCGGCCACGACGACCTCGCCCGCCTGCAGTTGCGCCGCGCCGGCACGCAGCAGCTGCAGGCGGGCGTCCACCGCCGAGCCACCGACCCCGCTGTGCCGGGCATCAGCCCGCACGGCCAGGACGCTGAGCTGGCCGGCGGCAATACCACTGGGGCGGAGGGTTGCCGGCTCGTACTCGCAGACGCCTTCCAAGAGCCCGTCCTCGCCCCGGTAGAGCAGTGCTCGTGGACGCCGGTCCGGTTCGCGGCGCGGGGAGGGCAGTGTGCTGGCCAGGTACTGCAGTTCCTCGATGACGTGGCGCTCCCACAGCGGTGCACGGCGGCTGAGGGCGGTGATGAAGTCCTTCAGCTCTCGCCGTGAGGTCGAGCCGTCGTGCAGCGGGATCCAGTCGTTCAGGACTGGACCTGAGACCGGCCTTGAGGCTGGACTCGTCGTGGCGCCAGGACGGTCTGCTCGATCAGCTGGTCCATCTGGGCTCCGCTTAGCCGCGGACGCCCTGTCGGGGGTGCCGGGAGCGGGCGGGGGCGGCGCAGCAGACCTCGCGCAGCGTCCTCGAGGTGGTCAGCGCCGCGCCAGCGAAGGACGCGAAGCGCCTGCCGGGTCTGATGGCTGAGCATGGCTTCATCGTAGTCGCCGGCGGCTCACCGCGCTGGGGGCTCGGACAGTCGCTGACCGGGGCTCGGTCTGGTGCAACTGACCGGATGAGGCAGTGGGCTGCTAGGGGTAGTGCGAGGAATCGGCGACGTCCACGACGCGGGATGACCGTGATGTCGGTCCTCGTCGATCAGCCTGCGATGAGACGCTGCTCTGCATGACAAGCCCTGGCCCCCGGATGCGCCGCGTCCTCGTCTACCTGGGCCTGGCCGCGAACCCTGATGGGCCTCCGCCACTGCCTCGCAGCGCCGCCAAGCCCTACCTGATCCTCTCCGGGCTGGGTCTGTTGCTGGTCGTGGTCGGCGGCATCCTGCTGCTGCTGGGCAAGATGCCCCTCTGGTTCGCCTTCTCGGCCCCTGGAGCGGTGCTGGTCGCGACCAGTGCTCAGCTCGAACGCCGCGCGCGGCGACGTCTCGGTGGAGCATCGTCGTCACCGAGTAAGGGGTAACCCGCAGACGGCGCCGATCGGAGGCCTTGATCGCCGTCGGCAACCCGCCCGCACCGCGGGATGACCGTGCGCTTCGCGCGCACCGCGGGATGACCGTGCGCTTCGCGCGTACCGCGGGATGACCGTGCGCTTCGCCCGCACCGCGGGATGACCGCACGTTCCGTGGTTGGTGGGATGACCCGTCACCCGGGGTGATCGTCGCTGACGCCGGCGAGCAGGGCGACGACCTCAGCAGGCTGCTCGTACAGTCCTACCCAATCGTGATCTTCCTCGGACCAGATCACGCCGGCCGCCACGATGCTGACGCCGTAGAACTGCAGGTCCAGGGCGAGGTCTGCGGGGAGGTGGTCGCCGGCCCGGAGGTTCAGGATCCGCTTGCGGGAGACGTCATCGGTGGTGGTCCACCACATGCCGAAGCCGGACGACTCAAGACTCACACTTCAAGCGTCGGCTGGTGAGCTCCCTGACGCGACCCGGTCGCGAAAACCCCTCGGCTGCATCCACTGGATGACACAGCCCTCACGTCCGAAGGGGTGAGGACCGCCTGCTCCATGCGGGGGAGGCAAGTCGTCGTCACAGTCCGACGCTGCCAGGAGGAGGAGTCCGTGGCCGACGACAGCACGCGCGGATCGCAACAGGACGACCGGTTGGTGCTCCTGACAGATTCGAGGCCGAGCTGATCGAGTGCCAGATCGAGTGCCAGATCGAGTGCCAGGAGGCTTCCGCCAACCCCACCTCGCTCCCGACGTCGTTCTGCTCGGCGTCCTCCTCGTCTGCTCGGCGTCTGCTTGTCGTTCTGCTCGGTAGGTGACGAGTTGTCCCCGCCCGCGATCGGGTAGGGCTGGGTGCGTGCCGGGGGTGGGTGGGCTGCGCGAGATCAGAAGCGGAAACGGCTGACGAGGGTCTGCAGCCCCGCTGCGGAACGCGACACCTCCGTCGCGGTGGCCGCGGTCTGGGTAGCGCTCTCGGTGGTCTGCTCCGCTGCCGCGGCGATCCCGGAGATGTTCGCGGAGATCTCCTGGCTTCCGCTCGACACCTCGGTGACGTTGCGGACCATCTCCGAGGTGGTGGCCGACTGCTCCTCCACCGCCGCCGCGATCGTCGACTGCAGTCCATCGATGCGGGCGATGACTTCCGCGATCTGCGAGATCGCCGTCGTCGCTGCCTCAGCATCTGCCTGAGTGGCTCCGATGCGGGTGACGATCTCCTCCGTCGCCCGGGCGGTCTGCTGGGCCAGTTCCTTCACCTCGCCGGCGACGACGGCGAAGCCCTTGCCCATCTCCCCGGCCCGGGCCGCTTCGATGGTGGCGTTCAGGGCCAGCAGGTTGGTCTGTTCGGCGATGGAGGTGATGAGCTTGACCACGTCACCGATCTCACGGGAGGAGGTGCCCAGACGCTGGATGGTGGCGCCGGCCTCATCCGCGGACATCACCGCGGTCGTGGCGGTGGCGGAGGCCTCGGCGGTGGCGGTGGCGATCTCGCGGATCGCGGAGGTCATCTCCTCACCGGCGGCAGCGACGGTGGCGATGTTGGCGGAGATTTCCTCCGTCGCGGCGGAGACCACCTGCGTTTGGGTGGCGGAGTCTTGCGCGCCCGCGGAGAGGGTGCCGGCGGTGGAGGTCAACTGCTGGGAGGAGGCGGCCAAGGCGGAGGCGGTCGTGGTGATCTCGCGCATCACCGTGGCGAGGTTGTCCATCGAGGTGTTCGTCGCGGTTGCGAGGCGACCCACCTCGTCCTTGCTGAGGTGAGTGATGCGCTGGTCCAGGCGCCCTTCACTGAGGCCTTCCACGACGGAGAGGGTCTGGGCCAGCGGTCGGGCGATGGAGCGGGCGATGAGGACGGAGATGGCGATCGCGAGTCCCAGCGCGAGGGCGGCGCAGCTCAACAGCACAGCGAACGCCTGGTGGTAGGCGTCCTTGCCGTCGCTGGCCATGGTGACCGCGGCCTTGGCCTCGACGGTGGCGAGGGTGTCCAGAGCCGATGCGGCCTTCGCGGCGGTCGGGTCGACGGCGGAGGCGCGTTGGGCGACGAACCCGGCCAGGTCGTTGGCGTCGGCGAAGGGCTGCAGTGCTTTCGCGGCGCTGCGGTAGTCGGCCAGGGCGCTGGTGTAGGTGTTCTGCTGGGTGGTGGTGCTGCCCGGGTAGGTCTTGAGGTAGGCCGTCCACGCGGCGTCCAGGGCGTCCTGATCGCTGCTCAGCTTCTGGTTCGCCGCCGCCGATGTCGTGTCGTCGGGGGACAGGGCAGAGTTGGCGAGGTCTTCACGGACCAGTCCGAACGCGGTCTGGACTTTGTCGACGCCGTCGACGGAGGCCACACCGGAGACGGAGAGGGTGTTGAGGTTGTCCTGGGCCGCTCCCAGTCGCGATAGGGCGAGTGCGGTGATGATCAGCAGGAGCAGGCAGACCACGCCGAAGCCTGCGAAGAGCTTGGACGCGACGCGGAGGTCGCGAAGCCGAGAGATCATCGAGGAACCACCCGTGACGAAGGGGACAGCGCTACCCGCTCCGGACGCCGTCTCTCCCGTCGGCTCGAACGGTGTCAACGTGAGCGTTGTCCGCACGTCGATCACTTCTCGCGAAGGCAGTGCCGCTGCGACGTCTCACTTGGGGGACGTCTTCGGGCAGTGTTGCGGCGTCGGTCCCGGGGCTTGGCGCGTCCTGCCGAACGCTGGAGAGTTGATGCACGCGGAGGATCGATCGACTTGTTCGGGGATGTCCTGCAGCGCGCCGCTCGCTTCGCGCGCTCCGCGGGATGACCGTGAGGTCGCTCCGCGGGTGATCAGTCCAGCAGCGTGCCCCAGCGAAGAGGGAAGTGCGCAAGCAGCAGGTGCTCACCCTCGTCGCTGCGCAGCAGGGCGAGCCTGCCCTTGAGTCGACCTTGCTGACGCACCTCGGGGGCACCGTCGCCGGCGGCCTGGGCGACCTGCTCAGCGTCGTGCCAGCGGTAGCCGCAGTCTCCACCGCAGCCGCAGGCATCCCACCCCAGAGCGGCACCTTCACGGGCGACCTCACGGGCCTTCTGTGCGCTGATGTCGGCGTCGAGGAGGCGGTAGCCGACTCCGCCGGGGCCGTGCAGGTCGAAGGGGGCCGGCGGCGGCGGGGTGGCCCGGACCTCTTGGACGACCTGGGCGAAGGGCACGGTGCGGTGCTGCTTGGCCATGAGGTCGAGTGTCGGCCATCTCTGCGGTGTTCGCGGGGCGATGGCGTCGATGCGGCCAACCGGTCTCGACAGGACCGCGGAGGTGCCATCCGTCCGGAACCACGCACTGTCCGCGGGATGACCGTGCGGTTGTCCCTCGATTGCTGAGTCAAGCTGCTGCCGTACAGGCCGATGGACGCTCATGACTCGTCTACGTCCAGCTTTGGTCGTCGTCTTGGCCGTAACCATCGCCGGTGCAGGCGCAGTCGCCGTCACCCCTACCGTCCAGGGCCACCTGGATCGCCCCTCGCGTGAGCAGGCTCAGCGTGTCGCCCATGCCTTGCCCGCACCTGTCGGGGCCACTGCTTCAACCGTCTGCCACGGCGACGGTCAAGTGGCGTGCTGGGAGACCGGCGCCTCCGTCGTTGACGTCGCGCAGCAGATGTCACGAGCCGTGCAGCAGGAGGCGGGGACGGCCGCCACGAGCACCTGCGATCAGGTGTCGGTGGGCACGGCGAAGCCGGCGGTCTTGGCCGACTCTTGTTTCGTGCGGGTGCGTTTCGGTGATCACGGAACGTTCGTCTTCATCGACCCCGTCAGCGACCGCGATCCGGCCACGGGGGCCGTCTCGGTCGTGGGAGCCCGAGTCAGCCTCAGCGCCGCCTGAGCGTCGCTGCTCGCGTGAGGCTTTGGCTGCGGGGGTAGTCGGGGCCAGCTAGAGCTCGGTGATCAGCGCCTTGCGTCGTCGGCCTCGTGCGATGGGGGCTGCTGGTACAGGAAGGCCAGGTTGGGGTGGGCGGTGGTGACGTCCGGCTCGGGCAGCATCGGCGCAGCGTGGTCGGGGGTGCGCTGGGTCATGGTGCGGGCGTCTTCGTCTGGGCCGGCCACCCACACCTGGCGCAGCCACCAGATGGTGGCCCAGATCAGCGGCAGACCGAAGCCGACGGCGATGGCTCCGGTCACTCCGCGCGGGGTGAGGGCACCGCCTGCGGCCCAGACGCCCAGTACGGCGAACGGGGGCGTGCTCAGCAGGAGCTTGCCGCGCCAGCCGAAGGTGACGGTGGTGGCGCGTAGGCGGGTGGTGCGGTGCACCGCGGACCAGGTGATGCGGTCGCTGACGTAGTGCCCGCCGCGGACCGCATCGGGTCGAGGCCCGTCAGGGCTGAAGGGGTCGCTCATCGGTGAGGTCCCTTGCAGTCGGCGGTGAGGTCAGCACTGCATCGGCAGCTCGAGGCGGGTTCTGGAGCAGGCTGGTGACCGAGGTGCTGACCGCTCGCTTCTCGACACGACCGTGACGTCACGGCGCTCAGGCGACCGCGCGCACAACGCGCGGGATGACCGTGACGTCGCAGACCCGCCATGGCCACCCTCAGATAGCCGGATGACCACGTCTAAGCCCGGTCGCCGACGTGGGCTCCGTGCACTTGCAGCGTGCGCTGCTCTCCAGTATTGCCTTTCCGGTCAGCATCCCCAGCTGACTACCACTACTGGCTGACCCTCGCCGGTGGACGGTGTGAAGTACCAGATGGTCCCTTCAGCCCCGTTGGCTGGATCAGCGACATCCGTGGAGCGAGAGAAGACACGGGCCTGGATCAGCAGGTCCAGACGCTCTGAAGGGTGCACGTCGCGTTCGGCGTGCTCTTCCTCCAGGACGACGATGGCCTTCTGCCGCGCTGCTTTCATGTCTCGGCTGCGTGCGCTGCCGCCCCAGCGGTACTCCGTCACCCCGTCGGTGAGCACTTCGAGGTAGTCGACCCAGGTCCAGGGGTTGACGACGTCGTGCATCTTGTCTGCTCTGGCCACGACTGATCTTGACAGCGCGCAGCGCTGAGTGTCCTGGCAGCTGAGCCTCACGTTCCGGTTCCCCAGATCGCGCTAACCGCGGGATGACCGTGCGCTTCGCGCGAACCGCGAAGACTGCGAACAACTGAAGGGCGGGCAGGGCGCCACCTCTCGACTGTCACACTGCAGGCATGGCACACCGGCCGCCGATGTCGAGGACTCGCCTCCGAGTCGTCATCACCTGCTGGGTGGTCCTCATTGCCGTCGGCCTCGTTCAGGTGGGCCGTGGGTTCAGGAGCGGCGGCGATCACTTCATCGGCGTGATCGGCGTCCTGCAAGCACTAGCGGCCGTGGGCATGGCGATTGCGACGCTGAGCGAAGATCGCCATCGTCGTCGGAACGCTACTCAGACAGCGGGCGACGTCGACGAGTAGCGCACCGCGGGATGACCGTGCTGTCGAGAGTCGATGGCTGCTTCTACCGGGTTGAGCAGGTGGCGATGTCAGCGGTCGGGGCGTCCAGCGGTCCGGCGGGGATGACCAGCGAAACTGTCTGCAGCGAGGATGGGGATTGTGAGCCGCTGCGTAACGTTGGAGGAGATCAGCGCGCTGGAAGCGCTGTACACCGCAGGTGCCAGCAAGACCCTCGCCCCGGCTCGAGCTCAGCTGGCTGGACGTTGGCAGGCGGGTGAGCGTGATCGTGAGACAGCGCTGCGCTTGGCGTTCTTGGACTGGTACTCCTGCTCCGAACCGCAGTTTCTGACGGGGCTACCCGATGTGTCCAGCTCCCAAGCGGTGGAAGAGGGCTTCTTCCTGCCAACCTGCGAGCACCTGCTGGCGGCTCACCCGGGCGATGTCGAGGTGCTCTTCGCCCTCGGATGGATGCTCACCTCCCATCCCTGGTGCGCTGGCGGTGCGTCGACGAGCGACGTCGAGGCCCGCGGGCGCGTGGTGTGGACGGCCTACCTCACCTCCCCGATCGAGCTCGGCGATGCGGTCTTCACCGATCGCGGCACCTACGGGATCTACTTCGCGCACATCCAGGCGACTCAGCGCCGGTGAGCGTCGTCGCGGCGCAGCGTGAGGTCGTGCTCCTTCAGGTACTTGAGGCATTGTCCGCTTTTCGTCATGTGCGGGCGTAGGACCGCGCGGACGGCGGGATGACCGGAAAGTCGATAGGGCAGGTCTCTGCGACGAAGCTGCGGTGGTGGGCGACCGTGGTCAGGATCAGCTTCTGCGGTGCTGCTTTCGATGATGACGGTCGACTGCAATCCCCACCCCGAGGCTGACGAGGGGCAACGCGATTCCAACGAGGCGGAGAGGCAGCGACTCCGTGTAGATGCCGATGATCGCCAGGGCGCCTCCTAAGAGGATCCCGACGACGAAGTAGCCCCGCCACGTCTTCACCTCTCGATCATGGCCGATTCGGCCGTGTGGAACGGCGGATCGGGACGACATGGGGCTGCGAGTAGCCCGTCTGGGTGACTAGGCCGACCGTCCGCTTTTCGTCAGAAGCGTGCGGTTGGTCAGGTGCCGGAGGCCATGTAGGCGGCGAGGATGTAGTTGGGGTGGCGGTCCAGGGTGGTGCGGGCCCGGTCGTAGCGCATCGTCGTCCGCGGGTCGGCGTGACGGGCGGCGATCTGCACGTCCCTGAGGTCGACGCCGGCGTCGAGCATGGTGGTGACGTAGGTGTGGCGCAGCATGTGCGGGTGCATCCGCGGTAGCCGGATGCGGGCCTCAGCGGCGAGGTGCTTGAGGCGGCGGGTCGCTGAGTGACGGTCCAGGCGCCCACCGCGGGTGTTCAGCATCAGCGCACCCGTCGGGCGGTCGCCGATGGCGCGGTCCACCGCCCGCCCCACCGCCGGCGCCAGGGGGACGAGGACGATCTTGTGGCCTTTGCCCACCACCCGTAGGACCCGGTGGCCGTGTTCCTCGCCGAGGTCGGCGATGTCCAAGGCGCAGGCCTCGAAGATGCGTAGGCCCAGCAGTCCGAGCAGGCAGACCATCGCGAAGTCACACGGGTTGGTGGAGTCCCGCGATGTGGACAGCAGCGCCTCCAGCTGCAGATGGGACAGGCCCAGCGTCGGTGACTCGGGTGGCACGTTGGGGCGGCGGACGTAGTCGGCGGGTGAGTGCTCCAGCAGCTCGTCGATGACGCAGGTGCGGTAGAAGCTGGCCACCACCGACGTCCGCCGCGAGACGGTGGAGGCGGCGAAGCGTTGGGTCTCCTGCATCCAGCGGACGTAGAGCTCGATGTGCGGGCGGCGGGCCTGGAGGGGGTTGAGTCCGCGGAGTTGGCACCAGGTGAGGTAGGCGCGCAGGTCGGAGTCGGCGTGGCGGCGGGTCTCGCCGCGGTAGCGGGCGAGGTAGGCGGCGACGGCGAGGCGGAGGGGGTCGGTGCGCCAGGTGCCGTCGCCCAGGACGATGGGCAGGTGAGCGGAGGCATCGGAGGACTGGGTCATGCTCGAGCGTGCCTCCGCGTCTGCGGTCTGCACGAGGCGCGGCTGGGTGATGAGGGCCTCAGATGACCCGCTGGAGCGGTGACGGGCGCGATCCACGATGCTGACGCGGTGCCCGCCACGACCCTGAGTCCTCCACGACGCCTGGAGGACCTGTCGCGGCCGGCGGCGTGGTCGACGGTGCGGAGGCTGCGGTGAGCGTGCACGTCTTCGTCGACGAGACGAAGGCGAACGGGTTGCTGATCGCCGCCGCCCGGGTCCAGCCCCGGCAGCTGGCCCCGACCCGCACCCTGCTGCGGGGGCTGCTGCTGGCGCGGCAGGAGCGGTTGCACTTCACCAAGGAGAACAAGGCCCGCCAAGGTCAGATCGCGGTGGCGTTGTGCGGCAGCGGGGTGGTCGTCGACCTCTACGACGCCCGCACGATCGCCGATCAGCGCCTCGCCCGGCGGCTGGTGCTGGAGCGCCTGGTCGCTGACTGCGCTGTGGCGGGGGCGCACCGCCTGGTGCTGGAGCAGGACGACTCCCTGCTGGCCAGTGACCGCCGCACCCTGCGCGCCGCGGTGCGGACTGCGGGGGTGGTCGATGACCTGGTCTACGAGCACCTGCCCCCGCGCAGTGAGCCGCTGCTGTGGATCGCGGACGCGGTGGCGTGGTGCTGGACCCACGGCAGCCTGTGGCAGGACCGGGTGGGTCCCATCATCGGAGAGGTCCAGCAGGTGCGCTGAGCCCTTCCGTGGCGCGGCGGGGCGAGAGGTCAGAAGGCCAGCAAGTCAGTGCTCGGGCTTAAACGGACCCGGACAGCGCGAAGCCCGGCTCACCCACCGTCCGGAAGGCTGCCGGGCCCACTTCACACCCCTACAGGGATGCGCACCTTTCAGTATCGGCGTCGAGTGCGGTGGGCACAAGCCGCCTGTGCCAGCACAGGCGCTCTCCTGCCGCGGCGGGTGATCGCGCGACCAGCGGGATGACCGTGCGCTCCGCGCGCACCGCGGGATGACCGTGCGCTGCGCACACCGCGGGATGACCGTAAAGTCGCTGACGGTCGCGACCTCAACGGACGAGACTGATCCTGTGGCTCAGGACCCCGCAACGGACACCCCTGGCGACGAC
>NZ_JBFBND010000031.1:0-53053 GCF_040702905.1 Kineococcus sp. NPDC059986
ACATCCGGTCCTGGATCACGACGTGGAACGAGAACCCTCGTCCCTACGTCTGGGTCAAGACCGCCGAGCAGATCCTGGAGTCGCTCGGCGACTACCGCCGACGAATCATCGACTCACGACACTAGCTGCTGGGCGTCAGCTTCACGTCGTCGAAGTTCAGCCACTGGCCCGCCGACGCGTTCGACCAGAACCCGACGGTCGCCTGGCCGGCCGTCACCGAAACGCTTGGAATGGTGACCTGGGTCCACTCCCCGGCGGGGCCGATCGGGAGGTAGTTCTTGCTGCCGTTGCCTGCGTAGTCCTTCACCTCGACTCCAGCCTCAGCCTGACCGCCGCTGGATTTCACCCAGGCCGTCAACGTGTAGTTTCCGGCAGGCAGGTCCGGGATGGTCTGGTAGGTGTAGACGCGGTACGGGCGTGCGGCCCAGTGGGTTCCCTGGAATGCGCCCGTGTGCCCACCGGGCTCGGTGTAGAACGCAGACTGGTCGCGGTCGGTCGTGGTCCAACCGCTCGGGAGCGAGCGAGCTCCCCGGTCGCGCTCGAATCCCGCGTTGCGGACCAGGGCATCGGCCCCCACGTCCCATGCCGGTGTCTGCAGACCGGTGGAGGCCGGGGTCGGAAACGCTGGGGCTCCGTCGGTTCCCCACGTCAGACGCTGCACGCGGGCCGTGCGGTGGTTCCCGCAGCCCTGCCCTGCAGCAGAGTTCGCGTGGTAGACGACGTAGTCCTCACTGCCGTCCGGGGACGTCGTGAACGAGTTGTGCCCGGGCGCGAAGACCCCCGCCGCGGCGTTCGTGCGCATGACCGGACCATTCGCCTTCGTCCAGGCGGCCGGGTTCAGCAGATCGCCGCCCTGGTCTGCGCTCACGAGTCCCATCGAGTAGTCGTCCGACCCACAGTCGTTCGCGGAGTAGGAGATGAAGACGCGGCCGTTGCGGACCAGAACGGCTGGACCTTCCGTGGTCCACTGCCCCTCCCATGCCTGCGTCGGGCGGATGATCTCGACCGGCGTCGTGCTCAAGGTCCAGGGGTTGCTCATCCTGGCGATGTAGACGTGGTTGCCGTTCTGGGAGTAGACGAAGACGAAGTACCGAGAACCCCCGCTCTCGAAGATCGTGCCGTCGAGGGACCCGATGGACGTGTCGATGCCGTTGACCGTCCCGAGGCTGGTCCAGTTCCCGGCCAGCGGGTCGGAGGACGTGTTCTGCAGCACCTGGATCCGGTTGCGTCCCACGGCCGGGTTGCCGACGGTCCCGTAGTCCAGGTCCGAGGCGGTCGTGTAGATGTACCAGACCCCGTCGATCCGGTGAAGTTCCGGCGCCCACACGTCCTTGTTGAAAGGGGCCGGCGGTACGTAGACGATCTTCCGGACGGCGCCACGCATGTCCGTCAGCGAGGCCGAGCGGATGATCTCGATCGAGGAACTGGTGGTGGTTCCCGTGAGGTAGTAGTACCCGTCGTCGCCCAGGGTCACCTGGGGATCGGGCAACCCGCTCGCGGGGTAGACAGGGTTGTCGTACGTCACCCCGCCACTGGCTGCGTTCCGGGTGCGGTCGGTGGCGGCGGCGGGAGGGGCGGTCGCAAGGGTTGCGACCAGGCCCAGGCCCACGAGGAGGCCGGCGGCCCGGGCCGGAGTGCGCCCGACGCGGCGGCGGGAAGGGAGGGTCGTCACGGTGTTCTCCTTCGAACGACGAACCAGGGAGCCGGCGGAGAGAGCCTCACGGCCGGTTGATGTTTTCGAGAACATACAAGGGTTTCCGAATCGTGGTCAAGGGTCCCTCGCGGTCTGACCCCGTCAGGCGCGGGTGGTCGACCCTCTGACGACGAGCAGCGGGGCGGGCACCTGGCTCGGCACGCCCGGGGGCGCGACGCCCTCGATGCGGTCGACGAGGGCGTCGACGACGTGGCGTCCCTCGGCTGCGTGGTCCACGGCGACGGTCGACAGACCTGGCCTCGCGTACGCGGCCTGCGGAAGGTCGTCGACCCCGATGACCGCCAGGTCCTCGGGCACACGGATGCCCGCGTCGAAGAGTGCGGAGAGAGCGCCGAGGGCCATCGCGTCGTTGGCGACGCCAAGCGCGGTAGCGTCCCCCAGACCAGCGGAGAGCATCCGGGTGGTCGCCTCGTAGCCAGATCGCGGAGACCAGTCGCCCGTCTCGACCACCAGGACCGAACCACCCCCTCGCGCCAGGGCTGCGCGGAACCCACCGGCACGACTGCTGGAGGCGGCCCAGGCGGCCGGACCCTCCAGCAGGGCCACTCGCCGGTGGCCCTGCGCGAGCAGGTGCTCGGCTGCGATCTGGCCCACCCACTCGTCGACCGGCGTCGACGTCCCGGCGACGTGGAGTTCGAAGTCCTCGACCACGGGCACGGAGAATGCCCGTCGGGTCAGGACGGAGCGGGCGGGCTCGGTGCGGCCAGACAGGACGATCCCCGCGACCCGTTCGCGCCCGACCAGGTCCACGGCGGCGTCGACGGACAGCACCCCTTCCCCTGTCGGGACGACGTCGAGGATGTAGCCGCGGGCCCGAGCGGCCGACAGAGCACCCAGGAGCAGTTGTGAGGGGCCGTACTCATCGAGGCGGTCGGCGAGGTAGGCGATGCGGTCGATGCGCTGCAGGCGCAGGCTGCGTCCCATCGGGTTCGGCGTGTAGTCGAGTTCGGCCACCGCGGCGGCGACCCGCTCGCGGGTCGCCGCGCGCATCCCGCTGAATCCGCTGAGGAACCGGCTGACGGTGATGTGCGAGACCCCGGCCAGCTCGGCGACGTCGTAGATCGTCGCCGGCTTTCCCCGCGCCGCACCCGCCGCCATGCCGTCCCCCGCTCCATCTCGCCTGCGTCCTCCAGCGAGGAGAACCCTACGGCGACCCGGAGCCGGCTGCGGGTCGCCGCGACCGGGCAAGGAGCCCACCCGCTTGTTATCGAGAACATCAGCGTCTACGGTGCTCTCACCTGGACGCCCGACGACGAAGTGAGCCAGCCCCGATGCCGCCTCCTCCCCCTCCCGACACCGCCGAGACCGCAGTGCCACCCGGTCTCCAGCTCGGCGTCGCCTACTACCCCGAGTACCACCGCAGGCCCCGGACCGAGCTCGACCTGGACCTCATGCACCGGGCCGGCATCACCGTGATCCGCGTCGGGGAATCCGTCTGGTCGACCTGGGAACCCCGTGACGGTGAGTTCGACCTGGAGTGGCTCTCCCCCGTGCTCGAGTCCGCCCACGACCGCGGTGTCCGAGTGATCCTCGGGACGCCCACCTACGCGGTGCCGCCGTGGTTGCAGGTCTCCCATCCCGAGATCGCCGCGGAACGCCGAAACGGCGAGCCGGTCCCCTGGGGCGCGCGACAGGAACTGGACTACACGCAGCCGGCCTTCCGCTTCTACGCCGAACGGGTGATCCGGTCCATCTTGGACCGCTACGCCCGCCACCCGGCCGTGGTGGGTTTCCAGGTCGACAACGAGCCAGGCCTGGAACTGCTGCACAACCGCGCCGTCTTCACCCGGTTCGTGCGCTGGCTCCGACGTCGGTACGCGACCGTCGAGAACCTCAACGCCGAGTGGGGTCTGACCTACTGGTCGCACCGCCTGGATGACTGGTCAGAACTGTGGCGCCCGGAGGGGAACTCCTTCCCGCAGTACGACCTCGCCTGGCGCAGGTTCCAGACCGAGCAGACCACCGAGTTCATCGCCTGGCAGGCCTCCATCGTGGATGACTACCGCACGCCAGGTCAGTTCGTCACGACCTGCCTGCAGTACCCGCGGCCCGGGCTGGACGAGCGCACGGTCAACGAGGTGCTCGACGTCGCGGCGGGGAATCCCTACTACGGCGTTCAGGACCACCTCGAGATCGGTGTGACCAAGGACCAGCCCAACCACTGGACCACCACCGGCGTCGCCGGTCTGCTGCGTCAGGCCGACCGCACCTACGCCTCGCGCCAGGCCCGCTTCCTCGTCACCGAGACCAACGCCCAGTCGATCGGCACCATCGACGACGGTCGCCCGCCGTACCCGGGCCAGCTGCGCCAGATCGCGTGGACGTTCGTCTCCCGCGGGGCCTCGATGATCGAGTACTGGCACTGGCACACGTTGCCCTTCGGAGCGGAGACCTACTGGGGTGGTGTGCTTCCGCACAGCCTGCGACCGGGTCGGGTCTACGCCGAGATCCAACAGATCGGCGCCGACTTCGCGGCCGCCGGCAACACCCTCGACGGATACGTCCCGCACTCCGACGTCACGATCCTCTGGTCGACTGCGAGCCGGCACGCCCTGCAGTTCCAACCCCCGTTCCAGACAGGCGGGGTGCCGGATCCGGAGTCCTACGAGCACCTCGTCGACGCGTTCCACCGGGGCACCGTGGACTCCGGCCGACAAGCCCGCCTCCTGCACGTGGAACAGCTCGAGGAGCTCACGAGCGATGTCGGCATCGCCCAGGTCGTGTCCCACCACCCCCTGCTCGTCGCCGCAGGGACCTACGTCCTCACCGACGCGCAGCTCGATCTGCTGCGCCGCTACGCCCTGGCCGGCGGACACCTGGTCCTGACGCCCCGCACGGCCTACGCGGATCAGGAGGCGCGAGCCCGTACGGAAGTGGCCCCACCGGGACTGACCGACCTCGCGGGTGCCTGGTACGAGGAGTTCTCGACGGTCGACGGGGAGGTACCGGTGATCGCGACCCAACCCTCGCCCCAGACCCCGACCCGACCCCTTTCCGACCTGCCAGAGGGATCCACCGCCCGATGGTGGATCGACGGCCTGATGACCGCTGGAGCTGATGTCCTGGCTCGCTACGACCACCCCCGGTTCGCCGACTTCGCCGCCGTCACCACCCACCGGGCCGGCGACGGGCGGGTCACTACCGTGGGATGCGTACCGTCCCCCGCACTGGCCGCCGCGCTGATCGAGCAGGCCGCCGCCGTTCCTCCCCTCGCGGCGGCGTTCGTACTCCCCGTGAGCGGAGCCGTCCGGACCACCAGCGGGTCCCTGCCCGACGGGCGGATCGTCGTGGTCGTCACGTCCTGGGGATGGCAGGAGGGACGCGCACGGCTGGTCCTGGACGCCGACGACCTGATCGACGGAGCTCGGATCAGCGCCGGCACCCTGCTGAAGCTCCCCGCCTGGTCGGTCCGCGTCCTCGTCTTCGACGCCTGACCCGCAGGTCCCACCCCCCTCTCGCGTGCACCCTCGCCACGCGGAGCCGCGCACCGCGCACGCTCACCCCCTCGCCCGCCCCCACCGGTGCGGACCCTTCTCGACGGAGAGACGACCATGAACCCCACCCGACGCGCAGCCGCGGCGATGTTCGCCGGCACCTTCCTCACCGGTCTCGCGCTCAGCGCCTGCTCCAGCGGCACCGGTGACACCGAACCGGTGTCCAGCGACGACGTCCGCAAGGCCTTGGACACCGACACCCAGCTCACCTTCTGGACATGGGTGCCGGACATCCAGAAGGAAGTGGACCTGTTCCAGCGCAAGTACCCCAAGATCAAGGTCAAGGTCGAGAACGTCGGCCAGGGCCTGGCGCACTACCAGAAGGTGCGCACTGCGGTGAAGTCCAAGGACGGTGCCCCCGACGTCGTGCAGATCGAGTACCAGTACCTCAGCTCCTTCGAGGTCAACGACTCCCTCCTCGACCTCGGCCCCCTCGGCGCCGGCGACCTCTCCGCGGACTACGTCGACTGGGTCTGGAAGCAGGTCTCCACCGGCGAGTCCGTGTGGGCGATCCCGCAGGACACCGGGCCGATGGGGAACCTCTACCGCTACGACCTCCTCCAGAAGGCCGGGGTCGAGACACCCCCGGTGACCTGGGCGGACTACGCCGTGGCCGCGGAGAAGGTCCGGAGCACCGGCAGCTACATCAGCAACTTCGCCAACAACGACTTCGGTCCGTTCATCGGCCTGCTGTGGCAGGCCGGCGTGAAACCATTCGCCTACGACGGCGACAAGGGCGTCTCGATCTCGGTCAACAGCACCGGAGCCAAGAAGGTCATCGCCTACTGGCAGGACCTGATCCAACGCGACCTGGTCTCCGTCGACGCCGACTTCAACGACGCCTACTACCAGGCGTTGAACTCAGGGAAGTACGCCGGCTGGCTCACCGCCGCCTGGGCCCCGGTGTTCCTGCAGGGCACGGTCGAGTCGACCACGGGGTTGTGGCGGGCGGCGCCACTGCCCCAGTGGTCGGCGGGACAGAACGTCTCGGGCAACTGGGGCGGCTCCTCCAACGCCGTGCTGTCCACCACCCAGAACCGCATCGCCGCCTACGAACTGGCGAAGTGGATCAACCACGACCCGGCATCGACGACGAAGCTGGCCCTCGAGCAGTCGTTGTTCCCAGCAGCCGAGGGCGTCTTGAAGGACCCGACGTTCACAGACCAGCCGGTCGACTTCTTCGGCGGCCAGAAGGTCAACGAGCTGTTCGCCGAGATCTCCGGGACCGTCGACACCGAGTTCGCGTGGCTCCCGTTCACCGACTACGCCGCCTCGCAGTACACCGAAGTGGTCGGCAAGGCGATCGGTGCCAAGGGCGACCTGTCGGCCGCCTTGGACGACTGGCAGGGCGTTCTGGAGAAGTACGCGAAGGACCAGGGATTCACGGTGACAGGTCGATGACCTCCGACACGGCCCTCACTGTCCCGCCGGCCCGGCCTCGCCCCCCTGCTCGGTCGGCCGGAGATCGCCGCCGGGCTCGAGCCGCGTACCTCTTCCTGGCACCCTTCTTCGTCGTCTTCCTGGCCATGCTCGTCATTCCCCTCGGGTACTCGGGTTACCTCAGTCTCTTCCGAACGCGGCTGATCGGTGGTACCTCGTTCGTCGGCGCGCAGAACTACCTCACCGCTCTCAGCGATCCGGAGTTCCTCGCCGGGGTAGGCCGGATGGGGTTGTTCCTGCTCGTCCAGGTACCTGTGATGTTGGGCGGCGCCCTCTTCCTGGCGCTGGCCCTGGACAGTGGCCGGGCCCGGGGGGCCGGAGTTCTCCGCCTGTTGTACTTCGTCCCGTACGCAGTACCTGGTGTGGTGGCGACGATGATGTGGGGGTACCTCTACGGCCGCGACTTCGGCCCGCTGGCCCAGGTGTTCAGGGCCTTCGGAGCGAGCGCCCCCGACGTCCTGGCTCCAGGCACGGTCCTGGGGTCGATGATGAACATCGTCACGTGGGAGTTCGTCGGCTACAACATGATCATCATGTACTCCGCCTTGCGCACGATCCCCGCCGAACTCCTCGAGGCCGCCTCGATCGACGGCGCCGGGTTGGTCCGACAGGCGTGGAGCATCAAGATCCCCGCGATCGGACCGGCGATCGTCCTGACGGTGATCTTCTCCATCATCGGGACGTTCCAGCTGTTCAACGAACCCGCGCTGCTCAAGGGCATCGCGCCCACCGCGATCTCGAACGGCTTCACCCCGAACTTCTACGCCTACAACCTGGCCTTCGTGAACCAGGACGTGAACTACGCGGCTGCGGTCGCGTTCCTCCTCGGTCTGGTCATCGCCGTCATCTCCTACCTCGTGCAGTTGCGGGTCAACCGCGGCGGCACCGCGAACTGAGGCGCCCAGTGAGCACCCTGAAGACCCTGCGGACCCGCCCAGGCGTCCCGTCCGCGACCGATCCGGCCGCGAGGTCCCGACGCAGCTCCCCGCGCTCAGGGCACCGACTGCTGAGCGTCCTGCTCTGGCTCGTCGCGGCCTACTTCGTGCTGCCGCTGCTCTGGCTCCTGATCGCTGCGACCAAGGACAACTCCGACCTGTTCAGCACCTTCGGGTTCTCGTTCGGCCACCACTTCGCGCTCTGGGACAACCTGCACGACGTGTTCAGCGCGGGCGACGGGATCTTCCTCCGCTGGTCGGTGAACACCGTGCTCTACGCCGGGACGAGCGCGGCCGGTGCCACCCTGCTCGCGACTCTCGCCGGGTACGCCTTCGCGAAGTACCGGTTCGCCGGCGACCGGTTGTTGTTCAGCATCTCTCTGGGTGCGGTGATGATCCCGTTGACGGCACTCGCACTGCCGACCTACCTGCTCTTCAACTCACTGGCACTGACCAACACCCCGTGGGCGGTCATCCTGCCGTCCCTGGTCAGCCCGTTCGGCGTCTACCTCATGCGGGTCTACGCCGCCGACGCGATCCCCGACTCCCTCCTGGAAGCGGCCCGCGTGGACGGGGCCGGTGAGTTCCGCACCTTCGTGCAGGTGTCCCTGCGCCTGCTCGCCCCCGGCATGGTGACGGTGTTCCTCTTCGCCCTCGTGGCCTCCTGGAACAACTACTTCCTGCCGCTCATCATGCTGAACACGTCCTCGCTCTACCCCCTGACAGTGGGGCTGGCCCAGCAGCAGGCCGCCAGCGCCGCCGGGGGCGGTTCGCAGGCGCTGTTCTCGACGGTCATCACCGGCTCGGCCGTCAGCGTCGTCCCGCTGGTCGTGGCGTTCGTCGTGCTGCAGCGGTTTTGGCAGAGCGGCCTGTCGAGCGGCAGCGTCAAGGAGTGATCACGTGGCCTCCGAACTGGAAGAACCTCTTGGTGCACGGTGTGGTCGAGGTGACCTGCTGGCGAGATGGCGCGCTGGCACACGCCCTCGCCGTCCCACGCGGCGCCCTCGCCTACGCCCGCATCCTGCACCCGGTCGAGCCCGCACCCGCGGTACCCACAACTGGTCCGCCGCGACGGTGACGTCGAACGCCTTACCGGCACGGGGCCGCCCCCGGCTCCAGGTGGGCCGGCTCCACGACCGCGACCCCGTTCACGCTCACCGGACCGTGGGGGTCGGTGCACACCACGTGGTCCCCCGGCAGCCCGATGACCCGCTTGACCAGGTGCTCGCTGGAGTCCTCGGGCAGCAACCCCACGGCAGGTCACCACGTCCGCGACGACCGTGCCGAGGGGCCCGCGCCGGTCGGGCTCGCGGACGGCGACCTCCCGCTCGACCTCAGCGGACGCGACCGACGTCGCGCGTCACCGGAACCCTGCCGGGCGCTGCTCACCCGACGGTGACGGACACCGGTCGGGGTAGAACGCGACGTGCCCGGCGATCCGCACGACGGCGGGGGAGGCGTCCGGGTAACCCCACGCACTGTCCGGGAGGTCGGTGCCGTCGACGCTGACCGACCAGTACGACGCCTCGCCCTTGTAGGGGCACCAGGTGCGGGTGCCGCTGGGCTGCAGCACGTCCGGGGCCACGTCGGCGAGGGGGACGTACTGCACGGGCGGGTAGTCGGCCTCCTGCAGTGTCAGGGCCGACGTCGTGCGGGCCACGACGGTGTCGCCGACGCGAACGACGACCTCGCCGTCGGTCGGCGTGACGGTGATCGGGTGGGCCGGGCCGGGTTCGAGGTGCTTGCGGGTGCTCATGTCGGGGACAACTCCCGCGGCGGGTCGGACCTTCCGGCCAGCAGGGCCGCCGCCGCGTCCCGGCCGGCGGCGATCGCGTCCGGGTCACCGCCCGCGGTGCGCAGCACGAGCGCCCCTTCGTAGACGAGGTGCACGCGGCCGCCCAGCACCGCCTCGCCCGTCAGGTCGTCGAACAGCGCCCGCATCCACGCCTTCTCGGACCGGATCACCGCGACGGCGGGGTGCTCCTGCGCTCCGGGCCCGCCGCCGAGCTCGGCGTAGGCGTTGACGAAGGCGCAACCGCGGTGCTGCGTGCCCATCCACGTCTCGAGCGCCGTGAAGACCGTCAGCGCGGGAGGCCCCCCGCCCTCGGCCAGCCGGGCGGCGAGGTGCTCGCGCCAGCGGTGCGCCCGCCGCAGCAGGTACAGCGCGACGAGGGCGTCCTTGGAGCCGAACCGGTCGTAGAGCGTCTTCTTCGTCGTCCCGGCGGTGTCGGCGATGAGGTCGACGCCCACCGCTCGGACGCCGCGGTCGTAGAAGAGCTCCGAGGCCGCGGCGAGGAGCCGGTCGCCCGCCGCGGTCAGTGCGGGCAGCGGTGCGAGCACGGGGCGCAGCGCCGGCGGCGTCGCGTCGTCGAGCGCGGTGGGGACGGTGGTGAGCGGCACGGGGCCTCCTGTCGGGTGCACTGCGAGTATACCGACCGGTATGGTTACCTGCGGCCGTGTCCACCTCCACGCACTCCGCGACCTTCCGCGGGGCCGCCCTCGTCGTCGTCTGGAGCTCGGGGTTCCTCAGCGCCGAGCTCGGCGCCGCACACGCGGACCCCGGCACGCTCCTGGCCTGGCGCTGCCTGGTGACCGCCGTCGTCCTCGCGCCGTGGCTGCCCGCGGCCTGCCGGCTGCTGGACCGCCGCGACTGGGTGCGGCAGGCCGTCGTGGGGGTGCTGTGCCAGGCGCTCTACCTCGCCGGCGTCGTGCAGGCGGCCGCGGCGGGGGTCCCCGCGGGCACGTCGGCTCTCGTCACCTCCCTGCAACCGGCGGTCGTCCTCGTCGGCGCTGCCCTGGCGGCGGGCCGGCGGCTGACGACGGTCCAGGTCGGCGGGCTCCTGCTCGGGACGGCGGGCGTCGCCCTGACGGCGGTGGCCGACCTGCGCTCCGGCACCGCCCTGCCCACGCTGGCCCTGCCGTTCGGCGCGATGCTCGCCCTCACCGTCGGAACGCTGCTGCAGGAGCGCTGGTCCCGGCCCTCGGGCAGCAGCGTCCCCCTGCTGCCCAGCCTGGCCGTGCAGTCCCTCGTCACCGCGGGTTTCGCGGTGGGGTTCGCCGTCCCCGCCGGCGCGCTCGCGCCGCCGCCGGTTCCCGGGTTCTGGGTCGCCGTCGGGTGGGGTGTGCTCGCCGGGGTGAGCAGCTACGCCCTCTACTACGTCGTCACGGCGCGCGACGGTGCGGGCCGCGTCAGCACGCTCCTCTACCTGACCCCCGCGGTGACGACCCTGTGGGCCCTCCCGCTCTCCGGGCGGACGCCGCCGGTCCTCGCGCTCCTCGGCCTGGGCGTCAGCGGCGCGGCGGTCGCGTTGTTGCACCGCTCCCACCGTTGCTCCGAGCGGGTTCCTGTCGCCTTCAACGGTTGAGGCGGCGTCGCCGGGGCCCGATGAGGAGGTGTGGAGGGAACCCGACGGGCCGACGGCGTGAGCCGCGTGTCCCGTCGACGTCGCCTGCTGCACTCGCTCGAGGCGCGCAACCCGCGGTCGGCCCGCACGTGGGCGGTCGTCGCCCTCATGGTGACGATCTTCACCAACATCGCCACCGGTGCGGTCAACGCGGGCGGGGTGCCGGTCCCGGAACTGTGCGGCGCCGGCGTCCTGGGCGCGCTCTCCGTCGTGCTGGTGCGGCGACCCGCCGACCGGGTCGGCCCGCTCATCGTCCTGGCCCCCCTGGTCGGGGTCCTCACCGTCGTCTGGCTCGACCTCGTGACGCGGGACGCCACCCTCACCGGACAGGTCTTCTTCATCGTTCCCGTGGTGTGGGCCGCCGCCCAGTTGCGGGTCGGCGGCGTCGCGCTGGTGACGGCGGCGACGACCGCGGGGGAGGCCGTCGTCGTGTGGACGCTGCTGGAGCCGCAGCAGGCCGTCACCGACTTCGCCTACATGACCGTCCTGTTCCTGCTCATCAGCGGTGTGCTCACCCGCGCCCAGGCCGTGCAGGAACGCCTCGTGGAACGCTTGCGGCAGCAGGCGAGCATCGACCCGTTGACGGGTCTGTGGACCCGGCGCGTGCTGGACACGGCGACGGCGCGGGCCGTGGAGCACCGGGTCGCCGAGGCCTCGCTCGTGCTCATCGACCTCGACCGGTTCAAGACCATCAACGACACCTACGGGCACCTCGGCGGTGACGCCGCCCTGACCCACGTCGCGTCCCTGCTGACCGGTCGCTGCCGCGAGGCCGACCTGGTCGCCCGCATGGGCGGCGACGAGCTGGCCGTCCTCATGCTCGACTGCCCGCGCGAGACCGCGGCCCACCGGGCCCAGCAGTTCGTCGACATCGTCCGCTCCACCCCTCTGCAGCTGCCGGACGGCGCCCTCGTCCCGCTCTCGATCAGCGCCGGCCTCGCGTGGCTGTCGCCGACGGCCACCCGTGCCGAGGACCTCTACGCCAGCGCGGACGCCGCGCTCTACGTCGCGAAGCGGGCCGGCCGGGGCCGGCTGTCCGCCGCCTGACGCGACGTGCACCGTTCGCCTGCACGCGTGCACGAGTTCGGCAGATGATGGAGACGGGACCACCGTCGGGGTGGGCGGACGGGGAGGATCCGGTGGCTGCACCGCGGGCCGCGGGGTGGGCGGCCGACGTGGCCTGGCCCGTCGGCGTGGCCCTCGTCATCGCCGCGCTGGGGCTGTTCGCCCGGTGGGCCAGCCTCGACGTCCACCTGGTCCCCGCCGTGGCCGGCGGTTTCCTGCTCGGCGTCCAGGGCGCCCCGCGGATGCGCGTCCACACCGACCCCTGGGGTGCGACCACGTGGGGGCCGTGGCCGCTCGTCGTCTCCTGCGTCCTCATCGGGACGGTCCTCACCTCGCTCGGGCTCGGTGTCGTCGTCCCGGGCGCCTGCGCCACGGCCGGCGTCTACGGCGTCCTCACGGTGCCGACGCCGCGTCGACTGCTGCAGACCGTCGGGTGCATCGTCGGCTGCTCGGGCCTCGCCTTCGGCGTGCAGGCCCTGGGCTGGGTCGACGGCATCGTGGGGGTCCTGCCGGGTCTGCTCATCGGGACCGCCCTGCTGAGCTTCTTCTTCCCGGTCCTCAACAACGTCGCGGAGTTCTCCCGGCGCGCGCAGGCGACCGCGGACGCGCTCGAAGCCGAACGGCGCGAGCACGTGGAGGTGCTGGAGCGCGCGGCCGCCCACGACACGCTCACCGGTCTGCTCGGCCGCCGCGGTCTGCAGGAACCGCTCGCACGGGCGGCGGCCGCCGCCTCGGCCGAGGCGATGACGGCCGTCCTCTTCGTGGACCTCGACGGGTTCAAGGCCGTCAACGACACCCACGGCCACGGCGCGGGCGACGAACTCCTGACGGTCGTCGCGTCCCGGCTGTCCCGGGGTCGGAGGGCGGGCGACGTCGTGGCCCGCACCGGCGGCGACGAGTTCGTGCTCGTCCTCACCGGGCTGACCGACGCGGCGCAGGCCACGGTGGTCGCCGCGGGGGTGCGGCACGACCTGGAACAGGACGTCGTCCTGGGCGACGGCACGGTCCTGTCCGTCGGGGCCAGCACCGGTGTCGCGGTCGCCTCGCACCCCTGCGACCCGGACGACCTGCTGTCCGAGGCGGACGCGGCGATGTACGCGGAGAAGCGGCGCACGACCCGCAGCGCCTGACGTTCCCCGGTCTCAACGCAGGCCGACGGCGTCCAGGTCCCAGAACACCCGGTCGTAGACGAGGGTCCCCGTCATCCAGTCCTCCCAGCCGTCCAGCAGGACGACCTGGAAGGCGGCGGCCGGGATGCGCAGCGAGGGACGGCGGAACCCCAGCTCCCCGGCCGCGTGGAAACCCCGTCCCGCGTAGTAGGCCGGGTCCCCCTCGAGGAACAGCGCCGGCCAGCCTCGCCCCGCGGCAGCTTCGCGCACGGCCGCGACGAGAGCCGTTCCGATGCCCTGGCGCTGGAACTCCGGCAGGACGCCCAGCGGCGACAGCACGCCCACGTCGACGAGCCGGGGCGGGGCGTCGAGGAGGTTCCGGCCGGTCATCACGTGCCCGACGACGGCGCCGTCGACCTCCGCGACGAGGGACTCCGGCCGCCCCGGCCGCAACCCCTCGACGACGGCGGCAACCGTCCCGCCCTCCTCACCGAACGCCGCACGGTGGACGGCGGCCACGGCGTCGTGGTCGCGGGGTTCCTCGGGACGGACGATCACGGGGACATCCCAGCGCCGGACGTCGCCGAGGTGCAAGCGAGTTCTCCCCGCGCCCACGACGAGCTCGGCGAGTTCGTCGCCGCCGGCGTGACCGGGTCCGGCCCGGTCGCGGTCCGCCTGCGCGGCCGCGGGACCCACCGCGGCACGTTCGACGGCATCCCGCCACGGGACGCGCTCGCGAGCTGATCCTCGAACTCCGACACACCGTTGTCGGGGACGGCGCGAAGACTGCTCCGCATGACCACGAACACCGGGAACGCCGGGAACACTGCGACCGACCTCACCGCCCGGCAGGCCCTCGACCAGTGGCTCACCATGTGGAACGGTGAGGGCGACCTCGCCCGACGGATCTGTGCCGACGACTTCCGCATCCACTTCGCGGTCACAGAACCCGACGGGTCCACCCCCGCCGACGACATCCGGTCGGCCGAGGACTTCGCCCGGTACCTGCAGTGGTGGCACGGACAGCACCCCGGCGTCGTCTTCACGTCCGTCGCGCACGCTGTCGACGGCGAGCACGGCCGGCTGCTGTGGGACATGCGGGCCGGCGAACTCCTCGTGGGTGGGGTGGACGTGTTCGACTTCGGCGCGGACGGTCGCGTCCGCCGGGTCTGGTCCGTCGGCGGGCAGCGCAGCATGCGGAGCTGAGGTGCGGCGGGGCCCCTGGCAGGCTGGGTGGGTGAAACGTGCCGAACGGCAGTACGCGCTGGTGGACCTGCTCCGCGGAGCGCGACGTCCGGTGGCCGCGGCGCGGCTCGCCCGGGAGTTCGGGGTGTCCACGCGGACCGTCGAACGCGACATCGCCTCCCTCCAGGTGGCCGGGGTTCCCCTCTACGCCGACCACGGGGTCGCGGGCGGGTACTCGATCCTGCGCGAGTACTCGCTGCCGCCCCTGAACCTGACGGCCGCCGAGTCCCTGGCGGTGCTGGCCGGGTTGGGACTGCTCGACTCCTCGCCGTACCAGAGCGCCGCACGCCGCGCCCGCGCCAAGATCGACGCCGTCCTGCCGGACGAGCACCGCGCATCCGTGCAGCAGGTCCTCGCCTCGGTGCGCGTCATCGACACCTCCGCCGCAGTGGACCCCGACGTCCCCCTGGCCCTGCTGTCCGACGTGATCGCCGCCCGCCGCGTCGTCCGGATCACCTACGCCGGAGGCGAGGAGGGCGGTAGCGCCTCGCCGGACCCCACCGTCCGGGACGTCGAGTGCACGGGGCTGCTGCGCGGCGGCGACGCCTGGTTGCTCGTCGGCTGGTGCCGCCTGCGCGAGGGGATCCGGGGTTTCCGCATCGAGGCGATCCGGCGGCTGGAGGTCCTCGACGAGGTTGCGCCGCCGCGCGATCCCGCGCTGCTGGAGGCGGACCAGGCGAGGTGGGCGACGCGGCCCCTCGGTTGAGGACAACTCCTGCCCGTCCGGTTCTCCCGGTCAGGGGTCGTCGAGCCGTTGCGCCGCACCACGGACCTCGTCGGCGGCGGCGGGCAGCCCGACGGTGAGGACCAGACGCAGTCCGCTGTCCGTCTGGTCACCGGAGGGCGACGAGCAGGTCCAGAAGAACTCGAGCGTCTCCGCCAGGGGTTCGTCGTCGTGCCAGGTGGTCATCACGTGGCCCCCGAACGGAACGTCGCCCTGGTCGGGTTCGTCCAGTCCGAGGTCCACGACATCGCCGTCGACGATGTCGTGGACCCGTTCGCACCCCGGCCCCCACGCCGAGAACCAGTGCATCCCGGCGAGCAGCGCGGGACGCACCAGGGCGCTGACCTCGTCCACGGACCAGGCGCTCGCGTCGCAGGCGAGCAGCACCCCGAACCCGGCACCGTGGGCCGGGAGGTCACGCACCGCCGCGAGCGCGGCGTCCCGGGAGTCGACGTCGACCAGGACGAGTTCGCCGTCGAGCCCGCGGAGGTTCGGGCCGGCGTGCAGGCGTTCGGGAGGCACGTGCTCAGGGTAGGTCGAGGTCAGACGTCGTCACGTGCTCCCCGGACGAACTCCCCGCGGTCGTAGCGGGCTGCGACCACGGCGGCCACCTCCTCCGGCGAGCCCACCGGGTCGACCAGGTGGCGGTCGTCGAGGGGTGAGATCTCGAACTGCCGGTGCACGGAGCGGGTCCCGGGCTCGTCCCGGTCGTGGCCCTCCCGCGCGGCCACGTTCCGCGCGCAGCGGTCCGCACTGGGCAGGAGCACGGCGTAGTGCACGGCGTCCAGTCCTGTCGCCGCGAGGAAGGTCGGGAGGAACCAGGGCCCGAGGACCCCGTCGAAGACCGCCTCGTACCCACCCTTGACGAACTGCCCGGCGGCCGCCCCGGACGCCCGGACCACCGTCCGGTTCTGCTCCTCCGCCTCGGGACGCCAGGGCTCCTGGGCCCCCTGGTCCAGGAAGCGGAAGAAGGCGTCGCCGCGCAGCAGGACGCTCGGGGTGAGGCGTGCGGACACCAGCGTGCTGACGGTCGTCTTCCCGGCCCCGGGGGGTCCGGCGATGACGAGCAGGCGGGACATGACGTCCTCTCCACCCGCCCGCCCGCGGAGGACCAACGGAGTTCCGTCGACGTCGCAGCCGACGGGAACCGGCATGCTGGGCCGGTGCACCGCGGAGACGTCCCCCTCGTGGTCGAGCCCGGCGTCGGCCTCGCCGCTCAGCGCGAGGCCGCCGGTGTCTGGGCGCGCGCGACCGCTGTCCGCGACGGTCTGCCCTCGGTCCCGTCCCTCGCGGACAAGCTCGTCGGCGTCCAGCAGGCGCTGGGCGAGGCGGGTGCGTCGTTGCTCGTGGCCCGGCGCGGAGCGACGATCGTGGGGTTCTGCGTCCTCGTCCCGCAGGGGGACGTCCTGGAGGTCCGCTACCTGGCCGCCGATCCCTCGGCATGGGGTTCCGGGGTGGCGCCGGCGTTGTTGGACGGCGTGGGATCGCGTGCCCGCGCCGGGTCCTTCGAGCGGGGTGAGTTGTGGGTCATCGCCGACAACGCGCGGGCCATCGCCCTCTACGAGAGGTCGTTCTGGGTGGGGACGGAGCGGATCGAGGTGCGGGGCTCAGCGGGGCGGCCGGAACGCCTGTTCACGCGCCGGTTCGCGTGACCGCCCTCAGGGCAGGAGTCGAGACCGGAGGGCGGTCACGTCCTCCTCCGCCAGGCCCAGCCACCGCAGGTACCCGCGCGTCGACCCGTGCTCCGTGGTGACGTGGTCGAGCATCTGCCGGATGTCGGCTCCGTCCGGAACCCGGTGTTCCGACCTGGCCGGCACCTGGACGTAGTCCTCGACGACGAGGTCCCGGGACACCCCGGCGAGGTCGAGGAGCAGTGCCGACCACCATGCCGGTCCGGTCGCGTCCTGCACGGCACGAGACCAGGACAGGGCCCGTCGGAGCCAGCGCCAAGGCGCGGAAGATCGCGGCGATGTTCTTCGCGTTGCGCCGCAAGCTGCTGGCGTAGACCGCGCCCAGGCCGGGCAGACGGTGGACGTCCACCCCGGCCTCGGCCACGGGGTCGATCAGTGGGAGGGACTGGTACCCGGCCGTGGCTGCCAGCGGGTGCGGGTGGTCCAGGAGTTCGTGCTCGGACCGCAGGTCGAGGACGGCGGTGAGGCCGAAGGACGTGACGACCGCGCGTTCGGCGGGGAGGAGTCGATCCGGCGTGTCGGCCCGCAGGAGCCGGCGGTCCCGCGTCCGCAGGCCGCCGGGGAGGGGGAGACCGCCCAGGTCCGCCGAGTTGGGGAACCCCGGCAGGAGTCCTCGGGTGCGGACGGGTTCGGCGCGGTCCACTCCACTGAACCTACCGGCGTCAGGTCTCCTCGTCCGTGCGGCGCGGGGCGTCGAAGAACCGGCGCGCGTCGTCGCTCAGGCCACTGGTGGCCACTCCCTCCGGAGCGACCCAGTCGCGGCGGTGCAGGACGAGGTCCACCTGTTCGTGCCGTTGTCCACGCCACACCCGGACGGTGGTGCCGTTGGGCTGGTACCCCAGAGCGCGTGAAACCACCGAGAAGTCCGTCGCCCCGAACTCCTGCACGCCGACGCATCGATCCCGGACGACGGCGGCGAGCACCAGGTTCCACCGCCGTGGCGACCAGTCGGCCGACGCGGCCCAGACGTAGCGCAGGAAGGACCGTTGCGCCTCGAGCGGCTCCCCTCCCTCCCACCCCGCCACCGGGGACCGCGGCAGGTACCGGTTCTGCGGGTCGTACACGCCGTCGGCGGCCAGGGCCGCGAGTTCGGACAGGCGCCCCTCGTCGGGGACCACGAGGTCGAGGACGGGCCCGGTCACCCGGACGCCTCGCACCGGCCACACGTCGTCGAGGAGCACCCGACCATGGTGCCGGACCTCGCGCCGGAACGGCTCGGAACCGGCGCCTCGAGTGCCAGGATGGTCGACCGTGACGTGGACGAAGGGCCCGTGGTCGTGGGTGCTGGCGGGGCTCTGGTTCGTGTTCGCGGCCCTGGCCACGACGATCCTGGTCGAGGACCACAGTCCCGGGGGACTGATCGGGGGTGGTGTGATCTTCGCCGCTGCCTTCTGCACGGGGACTCGTGCCCTCGTCAGCCACGTCCGGCTGTCGGACGAGCGCTTGACCTACGTCGGCTACGCCCGCACGCACCGGGTGCCCTGGACGGAGGTCGCGGCCGTCGAGCTGACGGCGCTGGACTCGGCCAGCTCGCTCGACACCGTGAGCCTCGCCGTCCGCCGGACGAACGGCACCGAGGTCGTGATGCCGGCCGTGGCCGGGTTCGCGTTCTCCGGTGGCAACCGGCGGTTGGAACGGCTGTGCCGGGAGTGCGAGCAGCGGGTGTGGGATGCGGGAGGGAGGTTGTCGTGAACCGCCGAACGACGACGGCCCGACCGGAACGACTCGTGCTGTTCGACGTCGACGGGGTCCTCGTCGACTCCCACCGCGCCTACCGGCATGTCTGGGACCGGTGGGCTCTGCTGCACGGATTGGACGTCGACGTGGTGTGGGCGGCCACGCACGCACGTCGTCCGGCGGAGACCGTCGCCGAGGTCGCTCCGGAGCTCGAGGCCGAGGCCGAGTACCTGCGGCTGAAGAGCTTCGTCCGCCAACTCGGTGACGTGTTCCCCGTGTTCCCCGACGCGGCTCCGCTGCTGGCCACGCTGACACCGGGTTCGTGGGGGATCGTCACGTCCGGCGAGGCCTCGACGGTCCGGGCCCGTCTGCGCGCAGGTGGCCTGCCGGTTCCCGAGCTGCTCGTCGACGGCCACGCCGTCCGCCGCGGGAAACCCGACCCGGAGGGGTACCTGTCGGCTGCGGCGGATGCGGGGGTTCCACCCCACCGCTGCCTGGTCGTCGAGGATGCGCCGGCGGGGGTGCAGGCCGCTCGTCGTGCGGGCATGTCCGTCGTCGCGGTGACCACGTCGCACGCGCCGGAGCAGCTCGCCGAGGCGGACGTGGTCGTGCCAGGTCTGTCGGACGTCGAACCCCACCTGCGCGCCTGGCGCGAACGAGGTGGGTGACTCGGCCCGACCGAGCAACCTCTCAGAGGTCGCGCGCGAACCGCGTCTGGAAGGGCTCGAACCCGAGCAGCCGGAAGAAGGCGTGCGCCTCGGAGTTGAAGGACCAGCTGTCCAGCCGCAGGCCACTGAGGCCCGCACCCTGGGCGTGCTCCTCCGCCGCCCGGAGCAGGGCAGAACCCACCCCGAGCCGGCGGGCGGTGGGAGCGACGGCGAGGTGGTGCACGTAGAGGGTGTGCAGCTCGGTCGTGAAGGGGTTCGCGGCGCGGTGGACCTCGACCGCGTAGAGGTAGCCGACCGGCCTCCCATCGTGGTCCGCGAGCCACGCCAGGGTCTCTGCGTCCGCCAGGATCGAGGTGAAGAACTCCTGCGCCGCGGCGTGGTCCACGGTGGAGAACTGGTCGGGGCGAGCACCCGCGTGCAGGAGTTGCACGTGGTCGTTGAGGTCGGCGAGCGCAGGTGCGTCGGCCGGGGTCGCGCGGCGGAGCCCGGCCTGAACGAGGTCCGTCACGGTCGCCACCCCGCGATGCGTTCCCGCAGCACCGGCACCCAGTGCTCCCCGTAGGCCTCCCGCAGGTGCGGGAGGCACCAGTCGGACCCCGTCACCCGACCGCGGCAGGACGCCGACCCGCACGAGCACGCCATCGCGAACTCGGGGTCGTCCGTGATGGTGGCGTAGTCCAGGGTCAGTTCCTCCCCGGCGTCGAGGTCTCGGCGGGCCACGACGAGGCAGGGGTCGACCCACCAGGTGTTCGGGTCGCACCCGTGGTTCCCGGCGTGCTGGGCCGACCCGGGCGGCAGGACCAGGTTCTGGTCGGGGTGCAGGGAGAGGGTGTCGACGTAGCTCCCCGTGCTCGCGGCCTCGGTGAGGAGGTCACGCAGTTCCGCGTCCGTCACCAGGCGACCCCCGAACCGGCTGAGCACCGTGCCGCACGGGAACGGCGCGGTCGCGAAGAGACCTTCCCCCTCGATGACGGATCGGCCCACGCGGACGAGCGGGTCCAGCCAGCACTCGAGACCGTGGAGTTCCGGGGTCACGGCCGCACCCACCGCAGTTCCCGGACCCCGTCCTCGGTCCTCCCGTGACCGTCGGGGGAGAACCCGTGCTTGCGGTAGAACGCCTGGGCCCGGGGGTTCGGATCGGCGACCCAGAGGGCCGCGGGAGCGGACGGGTCCACGACGGCGTCCAGCAGTTCCGCCGCCGCGCCCGACCCGTGGTGGGCGGCGTCGACGTAGAGGACGTGCAACAGCACCCGCCACGACGCCTCGGGTTCCTGCGGCGGACCCGCCATGGCGATCCCGACGACGGTGCCGCCGCACTCGGCGACGGCGACCACGTTCCGGGCCCACCGCTCGTCGGTGAGGGCCCCGTGCCAGAAGCGCTCCCGGAACGCGAGGAGTCCGGGATCGTCCAGCACCGCGTCCGGCACCGCGCCCCGGTAGGTCTGCCGCCAGCCGTCGACGTGCACCCGCGCCATCTGCGGGGCGTCGGCGGGCCGGGCGTGGCGAACACTGGTCCCGCGCTGCACCCGTCGAGCGTAGGAGCCCTCGGTCGCAGGCTTCAACGGAGTTCCGGGAGTTCCGCGAGGGGCTGTCCCGGGACGCCCGGTCGCGAGAGGGTGGCGGGGTGCAGCCGCCCCACGTCGACGTCCTCGGTCACCGCATGGCCTACCGCCGGGCGGGGAGCGGTCGCGACGTGCTGTTCCTCCACGGCAACCCCACAACGTCGCTGCTGTGGGCCGACGTCGTCGCCGACCTGTCCGACGCCTACCGCTGCACGGCCGTCGACCTGATCGGGATGGGGACTCGGACCGGCTGCCCGGAACCGGGGACGCGCGCTACGGGTTCGCTGAGCACGCGCGGTACCTGGACGCTGCCCTCGAGGCGCTCGGCCTGGACCGGGACGTGGTGCTCGTCGGCCACGACTGGGGCGGTGTGCTGGCCGTGGACTGGGCCCGCCGGCACCCCGGCGCCGTCCGTGGTCTCGCGTACTCGGAGGCGGGCGTCGTGCCCGTGTCGTGGCGGGAGGGGACCGGGCCGGACCCGGAGTTGTTCGGGGCGTTGCGAGGTCCGGACGGGGAGCGGATGGTGCTGCAGGAGAACCTCTTCGTCGAGGCGTCCTGCAGGCGGGCACGCAGCGGACCTTGACGCCGGCGGAGCTCGACGCCTACCGCCGTCCGTTCGCGGTGGCGGGGGAGGACCGGCGGGCGATGCTCACCTGGTCCCGGCAGATCCCCATCGACGGCGACCCGTCCGAGGTCCACGACCGGGTGGCGGCCGGAGCAGAGTTCATGGCGGACAGCCCCCTGCCGAAGCTGCTCGTCCGGGGCGAACCCGGAGCGGTCGTCACCGGCGCGGTGCTGGACACGTGCCGCCGGTGGCCGCGCCAGCGGGAGGTCGTCGTGCCGGGCACGCACTTCCTCCCGCACGACTCCCCCCGGGCGATCGCCACCGCCCTGCGGGCCTGGCTGGCGGAGGAGGTCCCCACCGCCTGACGTCCTCAGGCGGGCGAACCGACCGGCTCCGCGGCGGCGGGTTCCTCCGTGCTGCGGGAGTTCGTCAGGGACGAGGCGCCCAGGCCGGCGACGACCCCGACGACGACGGCCAGCACCGTGAAGGCGATGCGCTCGCCGTGGAAGAACGACTGGACGAGCTCGGCGCTCCAGGTGCCCGCCGGCAGGGTGGCCGAAACGAGTGCGGCGATCAGGGTGCCGACGACCGCGGTGCCCACGCTGGTGCCGACCTCCTGGGCGGTGTCGTTCAGCGATGCCGCGAGCGAGGTGCGGTTCGCCGGGGCGGCGCTGACGAGGGCGACCGCGCAGATCGTCATGACCGTCCGCAGGCCCACGGTCAGCACGACCATGCAGGCGGCGATGACGGGGTAGCCGTGGTCCACACCGACGGCGAGACCGGCGAGGGCCGCGGCCAGCAGGCCGGCTCCGATGAGACAGGCGGTCCGGTGCCCGAACCGGTGGGCGAGCTTCTCGGAGACCGGCGTCGCCACGATCATCGTCAGGATGAGCGGGAGGTTCGCCAGACCGGCGCGCACCGGGCTCCAGCCGTAGGCGTACTGGAAGTGCAGGATCAGGCTGAACATCACCGCGGCCATGGCGATCGAGGTGCCGACCTGGGCGACGGCCGCACCGCGGACGGTCCCGTCGCGGAACAGGGCGAGGTCCAGCATCGGCTGGGCGGCGGTCCGCTCGCGTCGGACGAACGCGAGGAGCGCGCCGACCGCGCCCAGCGCCGAACCGATCGTGATCAGCGAGGTCCAGCCGTGCTCGATGCCGCTGGTGAGGGCGTAGCAGGCGAAGCCGATGGTGGCGATGGACAGCGCCGCGCCGGGCAGGTCCAGAGCGTCGCCGGTGAGGTCCTCGCGACGGTCGGCGGGGACGCCGAGGCGCACGCCGATGACGGCGACCAGGGCGATCGGGGCGTTGACGAGGAGCAGCCACTGCCAGCCGACGTGGGCCAGCGCGGTGCCGCCGAGCAGCGGGCCGAGCACGAAACCGCTCATGCCGACGACGATCATCGCCGTCATGGCGCGCATGCGGAGCGCCTCCTCCTCGAAGAGGCGGAAGACCAGCGAGTTGGTGATCGGTGCCATGGCCGCGGCCGCGACGCCGAGGGCGGCGCGCAGGGCGATGAGCTCACCGGCAGTCGTGACGGCCGCGGCGAACAGGCTCACGGCCCCGAAGGCGGTCAGGCCGATGACCAGCACCCGCCGCCGGCCGAACCGGTCGGCGGCCGAGCCCGCGGTCAGCAGCAACCCGCCGAAGGTCAGCGAGTAGGCGCCGGTGACCCACTGCAGCGCGGTGGTCCCGCTGCCGAGGTCCCGGCCGATGGTCGGGAGCGCGATGGTCAGCAGGGTGTTGTCGACCATCTCGACGAAGAAGGCCAGGCAGAGCGCGAGCAGCGGGATCCACGCGGCGCGCAGCGAGGTGTAGGTGGACGCCGTGGTCGGCGTCGAGGGTCCAGGGGTGGGGTTCACGGCGTCTCTCCTCTCGGTGGTGCCGCCCGGTATCGAACGACGTTCGGTAATATAGAACGACGTTCGGTCCGTTGTCCAGGGTGTGGTGGGATGAGCGGCATGGCAGACGCGCGGACACCTCCCCGACGGCGACCCGGCGACGTCGGGCGCGGCCGCACGGGCGGTCCCGGCAGCAGGCCCACCGGCGCGCGGGCGGAGGGAGCGGTCCGGCGGCGCGCCTCGCACTCGCTGGAGTCCGTCGTCAGCGAGGCCGTCGCCCTGCTCGACGAGGCGGGGGAGTCGGCGCTGACCTTCCGCGCGCTGGCGGCCCGCCTCGGCGGCGGGGTCGGCAGCATCTACTGGTACGTCTCGGGCAAGGACGAGCTCGTCGACCTCGCCGGCGACCACGTCATCGCCTCGGTGCTCGCGGCCACCGAGGGCCGGACCCACGCCGAGGACCCCCTCGACGACGTCCGCGCGCTCGCGGTGGCCTTCTTCGACGCCGTCGTCGTCCGCCCGTGGCTGGGAGCCCGCTTCCTCGGCAACACCGAGCAGCAGCCGAACGGCATGCTCCTGTACGAACGCCTCGGCCAACAGGTGATGCGCCTGGGGCTACCGCCGCGGCAGAGCTTCGAGGCCGTCTCGGCGGTCCTGGGCTTCGTCGTCGGGACGGCCGCGGACCTCGGCCGCCAGCCCACCTCCGACGGTCCCGAACGGGACAGCGGGCTCGAGGAGCACGTCGAGCACTGGCGCGCCCTGGACGTGGAGCAGTTCCCCTTCGTCCACTTCGTCCTGGACGAGTTCGCCACCCACGACGACGGCGAGCAGTTCCGCGCGGGCCTGGACCTCCTGCTGTCCGGGTTGCGGCTGCAGGCCCGCGGCTGAGGAACGACCTCGGGCGGGAACCTCAGCCGGCTGCGCCCACGAGGTCGACCTCGTCGCTCGGGACGGCTTCCGCGATCCGGCCGGGGGCGCGCTGGAAGCTCCAGTAGAGGTTCGTGTGCGCGACGACCTGCTCGGGCGGGGGAGCGCCCCACTCGGACAGGTCCTCCGTCGTGTGGGCGTCGGTCACGAGCGTCACGTCGTACCCGCGGGTGAACCCGCCGTGCAGCGTCGAGCGGATGCACGCGTCCGTCTGCGCCCCGGCGACGACGAGGCGGCCGACACCGCGGGCGGCGAGCACCTCCTCGAGCTCCGTGTCCTCGAAGGAGTCCCCGTACGTCTTGCGCACCACCGGTTCCCCCTCGGCGGCGACGAGTTCGGGGACGTACTGCCAGACCTCGCTGTCCAGCGGCAGCTCCTCGCTGGAGTGCTGCACCCACACGACGGGGACGTCCGCCGCGCGGGCCTTCTCGACCAGGCGCGCGATGGTCCCCACCACGCGGTCGCTCTCGACGCTGGCGGCCATCACGCCGCGCTGCACGTCGATCACCAGGAGGGCGGAGCCGGGACGGTCGGTGAACGTCGTCATGCCCCGGACCCTAGGCGTCCGGTCCGACACGGGGAAGGTGTGCAACGTTTCGCCGCGTGAGGCGTCCAGGGGGTGTGAGAACAGCAGGAGCGGCCGCGGGGCTGGTCGCCGAGACGGGGGACCACCACGGGGAGGACGCCTACCAGGCGCTCTTCGTCCGCCACTTCCGCGCGACGGTCCGCCTGGCGCAGCTCCTCGGCGCCGACGACGCCGAGGACGGCGCGCAGGAGGCGTTCGTGCGCCTGCACCAGCACGGGAACCGGCTGCGCGACCCCGCCGCGGCGCTCGCCTACGTGCGCCGGACGACGGTGAACCTCGTGAACTCCCGGCTGCGGCACCTGCGCGTCGTCCGCCGCACCCCCGGAGACGTCCCGCGGACCCACGCGTCGGCCGAGGACGCCGTCGTGGCCGCGGCCCGCGTCGACGAACTGCTCGTCGCCGTCCGTTCCCTCCCCGCCCGCCAGCGGGAGGCGCTCGTCCTGCGCTACTGGATCGACCTGCCCGTCGCGGAGGTGGCCGACGCCCTCGACGTCCCCGTCGGGACCGCCAAGTCGTTGATCTCCCGGGCCCAGCGGGCCCAGCGGGCCCTCGCCGTCGTCCTGGAGGAGCGCTCGTGAACCCCACCGACCTGCAGCGGCGCCTCGACGCCGCGGCGCTTCCCACGGAGGAGGCGACGTCCGCCGACTGGGAGCGCAACGTCGTCCTCGTGCGCTCCCGGACGCGGCACCGCCGGGTGCGGCGCTCGGTCGTCGCCGGTCTCGGGGCTGCCGCCGCTGTCGTCGTGGCCGTCACGTGGCACCCGCCGACGGACGCGACGCGGGTCGTGCCTGCAGGACCGCCGCGGTCCTCGGCGCGCCTGGTCGACCCGGAGTCGCTGCAGGGTGCCGCCCAGCAGTGCGCCGACCGGTCGAAGGAGCCCGGTGCGGCAGTTCCCCTCTGGGGTGGACGGGGGGACGACGTCGAGGCGGTCCTCTACCGCTCGGTCAGCGGTCAGCTGTCCTTCTGCTCCATCGTCGGTGGGGGCGTCACAGCGGTGGGGGCGGTCTCGCCCGACGGACCGCTCTCACAGGACAGTCGTACCGGTGAGGCCCCCACCCGGGACTTCCTCATGGCCGGTTCGCTCGGGGACAGCTCCGACCTGACGCTGTCCGCCTTCGGCTTCGTCCCACCCTCCGTCACCCAGGTGCTGCTGCAGTTGCCCGACGGCCGGGACGTCCGTGCAGAGCTCGAGGGTGGTCGGTGGTGGGCCGTCGCACGGGCAGACGAGTACGTCGAGCTGCGGCAGGTCAGCTGGCGCGCTCTGGACTCCTCGGGCGCCACTGTCCTCGAGTCCGGCTTCCCCTGATCGGGGCCGGTGGAAATCGGCGCGGGGCAGGATGACCCGGTGACCCAGCGCCCCTCCCGCACCGTCCACGCCCTCCTGGCGCTGGTCGTCCTCGCCGCCTTCTGCGCGCAGGTGGTCCTCCTGCTCGGCGGGGGCGCCGACGCGAACTCCGGCCAGGCCGACCCGGTGCCGGTCGTGACCCGGTTCGTCCGCTTCCTCAGCTACTTCACCGTCCAGAGCAACCTGCTCGTCCTCGTCGCCGCGGTCTCGCTCGTCCTGGACCCCGCGCGGGACGGTCGGTTCTGGCGGGTCGTCCGTCTCGACGCCCTCCTCGGCATCACGGTGACGGGTCTCGTCTTCGGGGCGGTGCTCGCGCCCTACGTCCACCCGACGGGCGTGGCCTGGTGGATCAACGCCGGGTTCCACTACGTCTCGCCCGTGCTGGCCGTCGCGAGTTGGCTGCTCTTCGGGCCACGACCGCGCGTCGACGGCCGGACGTTCGGGTGGGCGTTCGTCTGGCCCGTCGGCTGGACCGTCTACACGCTCGTCCGGGGCGCGGTCGTCGACTGGTACCCCTACCCGTTCCTCGACGTCAGCGCGCTCGGGTACGCCGTCGCGCTGCGGAACGTCGGGTTCGTCGTCGTGCTCTCCGTGGCGCTGCTCAGCCTGTTGCGCCTCCTGGACCGCCGGCTGAGCCCCCGGCCGCGGACCCTGACCCCTTGACCCCCTCCGCGTCGCCGCCCTACTGTGCTGCCAACTGATATACCAGTCACTCAGTCGCAGTCCTGGAGGTTGGCGTGACCCTGCAGCTCGACCACCCCGCGGCCCCGGCCGGCGACCCGGTCCTCTCCGGCCGTCTCGCCGACCTCGACCCGGACGTGGCCGCCGCCATCGAGGCCGAGCTGCACCGGCAGCAGTCGACCCTCGAGATGATCGCCAGCGAGAACTTCGCCCCGCTGGCCGTCATGGAGGCCCAGGGTTCCGTCCTGACGAACAAGTACGCCGAGGGTTACCCGGGACGCCGCTACTACGGCGGCTGCGAGAACGTCGACGTCATCGAGCAGCTGGCGATCGACCGCCTCAAGGCCCTGTTCGGCGCCGAGTACGCGAACGTCCAGCCGCACTCCGGTGCCCAGGCCAACGCCGCCGTCATGGCCGCGCTGCTGTCGCCGGGGGACCGCATCCTCGGCCTCGACCTCGCGCACGGCGGCCACCTGTCGCACGGCATGAAGCTGAACTTCTCGGGCAAGCTCTACGACGTCGCGGCCTACCACGTGCGCGAGGACGACCACCGCGTCGACATGGACGAGGTCGAGCGCCTGGCCCGCGAGCACCGTCCGAAGCTCGTCATCGCCGGCTGGTCCGCCTACCCGCGCCAGCTCGACTTCGCCCGGTTCCGCGCCATCGCCGACGAGGTCGGCGCGTACCTCATGGTCGACATGGCGCACTTCGCCGGGCTGGTGGCCGCCGGGTTGCACCCGAACCCCGTCCCCCACGCCCACGTCGTGACGTCGACGACGCACAAGACCCTGGGCGGCCCCCGCGGCGGTGTCATCCTCGCCACCGCCGACCTCGCGAAGAAGTTCAACTCCTCGGTGTTCCCGGGGCAGCAGGGCGGTCCGCTCGAGCACGTCATCGCCGGCAAGGCCGTGGCCTTCAAGCTCGCGGCCGAACCCGCCTTCGCCGACCGCCAGCGCCGCACCCTGGCCGGTGCCCGGATCATCGCCGACCGCCTCACCGCGGCGGACTCCCGCGCGGCGGGCGTGTCCGTCGTGAGCGGCGGCACCGACGTGCACCTCGTCCTCGTCGACCTGCGCGACTCCACGCTCGACGGCCAGCAGGCCGAGGACCGCCTCCACGAGATCGGCATCACCGTCAACCGCAACGCCGTCCCGTTCGACCCGCGGCCGCCGATGGTGAGTTCCGGTGTCCGCATCGGAACCCCCGCCCTGGCGGCCCGCGGCCTCGACGAGGAGGCGTTCACGGAGGTCGCCGAGATCATCGCGACGGCCCTGCGCCCCGAGACCGACACGCTGGGGCTCATCGCCCTGCGCAACCGGGTGACGACGCTGGCCGCCCGCTTCCCGCTCTACCCCAGCCTGTCCCGGAACCTGTCCCGCACCCACGAGGAGGCGACCGCGTGACCACCGTCGACGCGTTCTCGACCGACCCCGACGACGCCGTTCCCCACACCCCCGCACCGGAGACCGCGTCCCCGCGCACCCCCGGCGCGCACCTGCCGGAGCACCCCGACTTCCTCTGGCGCTCGCCCGACCCCAAGAAGTCCTACGACGTGGTCATCGTCGGCGGCGGGGGCCACGGCCTGGCCACGGCGCACTACCTCGCCAAGAACCACGGCATCACGAACGTCGCCGTGCTGGAGAAGGGCTGGCTGGCGGGCGGCAACATGGCCCGCAACACCACGCTCATCCGGTCGAACTACCTCTGGGACGAGTCCGCCGGGATCTACGAGCACTCCCTGAAGCTGTGGGAGGGACTCGAGGAGGACCTCGAGTACCCGATCCTCTTCAGCCAGCGCGGCGTCCTCAACCTCGCCCACACGCTGCAGGACGTCCGCGACTCCGTGCGCCGCGTGGAGGCCAACCGCCTCAACGGGATCGACGCCGAGTGGGTCGAACCGGACGAGGTCCGCAAGATCTGCCCCATCGTCAACACCTCCTCCGACATCCGCTACCCCGTCCTCGGGGCGACGTACCAGCCGCGCGCGGGGATCGCCAAGCACGACTACGTCGCGTGGGGTTTCGCCCGTCGCGCCTCCGAGGCCGGCGTCGACCTCATCCAGGACTGCGAGGTCACCGACTTCATCCGCGAGGGCAACCGCGTCGTCGGGGTCCGCACGACCAAGGGCGACATCGCCTGCGGCCAGGTCGCGCTCGCCTCGGCGGGTTCGACGTCGGTGCTCACCGACAAGCTCGGGATCCGGGTCCCGATCCAGTCGCACCCGCTGCAGGCGCTGGTCTCCGAACTCCTCGAACCCGTGCACCCGACGATCGTCATGTCGAACGCCGTCCACGTGTACGTGTCCCAGGCGCACAAGGGCGAACTCGTCATGGGCGCCGGTGTGGACTCCTACAACGGCTACGGCCAGCGCGGCGCGTTCCACATCATCGAGCGGCAGATGGCGGCGGCCGTCGAACTGTTCCCCGTCTTCGCCCGGGCGCACCTGCTGCGCACGTGGGGCGGGATCGTCGACGTCACGCCGGACGCCTCGCCCATCGTCGGCAAGACGCCGTACGACAACGTCTACCTGAACTGCGGCTGGGGGACCGGCGGGTTCAAGGCGACCCCGGGTGTGGGCTGGACCTTCGCCCACACCATCGCCCACGACGAGCCGCACCAGTACAACGCCCCGTTCACGCTCGACAGGTTCGTGACGGGTCGACTGGTCGACGAGCACGGCGCCGCCGCCGTGGCCCACTGAGAGGGGTGCAGACGTGCAGTTGATCGAGTGCCCGTGGTGCGGGCCGCGCGAGGAGATCGAGTTCCACTACGGCGGGCAGGCGCACGTCGCCTACCCGCAGGACCCATCGGCCCTGGACGACCGCGAGTGGGCCGAGTACCTGTTCTTCCGGGACAACACCAAGGGCCTGTTCCGCGAGCGCTGGTCGCACGCGGCCGGTTGCCGCCGGTGGTTCAACGCCGAGCGCGACACCGTCACCTACCAGTTCACGACCGTCTACGCACCGCAGGAGAAGGGACCGGTGGACCGGTGAGTACCCACGCCGCCCCCCAGGGCACCGCCCCGTTCCGCACGGAGTCCGGTGGCCGCATCGACCGCGACCGCGTGGTCGAGTTCCGCTTCGGCGGCGAGACGCTGACGGCGCACCCCGGAGACACCGTCGCCTCGGCGCTGCTGGCGCACGGCCGGCACCAGACCGGCACCAGCATCAAGCTCGGGCGCCCCCGCGGCATCGGCGCCGCGTGGGCGGAGGACCCGGGCGGGCTCCTGCAGGTCGAGGAACCCTTCCCCGAGCCGATGCTGCTCGCGACGACCGTCGAGGTGTTCGACGGGCTGTCCGTCGAGGGGATCCCCGGGCAGGGCCGGCTGGCCGAGGTCGCCGACACCGCCCGCTACGACTCCCTGCACCACCACGTCGACGTCCTCGTCGTCGGTGCCGGCCCGGCCGGTCTGCAGGCCGCCCTGACCGCGGCCCGCTCCGGGGCCCGCGTGGCCCTGGTCGACGAGCAGTCCGAGGCCGGGGGCTCCCTCCTCGGCACGAAGGACCTCCTGGACGGCGCCCCCGGCGTGGAGTGGGTCGCCCGCGCCACCGCCGAGCTCGCCGAGCACCCGGACGTGGTCCACCTGCAGCGCACGACCGCGTTCGGCGTCTACGACGACGGTTTCGTGCTGGCCGTCGAGCGCCGCACCGACCACCTCGGTGGCCAGGCGCCCGAGAACGTCTCGCGCCAGCGGGTGCACCGCATCCGCGCCGGGCACGTCGTCGTCGCGACGGGTGCCCACGAGCGGCCCGTCGTCTTCACCGACAACGACCGCCCGGGCACCATGCTGGCCGGTGCCGCCCGCACGTTCCTGCACCGCTACGGCGTCCTGCCGGGTTCGCGCGCCGTCGTCTTCACGACCAACGACTCGGCGTACGCCGCTGCCGTCGACCTGGCCGACGCCGGGGTCGAGGTCGCGGCCGTCGTCGACGTCCGTGAGCAGGCGCCGGCGGAGTGGGCCGCCGAACTCGCGGCGCGGAACGTCCCGGTGCGCACCGGCGCGGTCGTCACGGGAACCCGCGGGGTCGAGCGCGTCAGCGCCGCCCTCGTGGCCCCGCACGGCGGCGAGCCGAACGCCGGGGCGACCGCCGAGGTCGAGTGCGACCTGCTGCTCGTCAGCGGTGGGTGGAACCCCGCCGTCCACCTGTTCAGCCAGGCGCGGGGCCGGTTGCGGTTCGACGCGGGCCTCGGGGCGTTCATGCCGGCCGAGGACCTCCAGGGCCTGACCGTCGTGGGCGCCGCCCGCGGCGAGTTCACCCTCGAGGGGGCCCTCCTCCAGGCTCGTCAGGAGACCCGTTCCGCGCTCGAGCGGATGGGTCTGGAGGCCGCCGCCACCGACGACCTGCCGGTGGCCGCGCGTCCGTTCCCGACCCTCGCGCCGGAGCTGCTCTGGTTCGTCCCGGACCCCTCCGGCGACTCCAGTCGGCAGTTCGTCGACGTCCAGCGCGACGCCACCGTCGCGGACGTCGAACGCGCCGTCGGCGCCGGGCTCCGTTCCCCCGAGCACGTCAAGCGGTACACGACGATCGGCACGGCCCACGACCAGGGCAAGACGTCCGGCATCGTGGCCACGGGGATCCTGTCCCAGCTCCTCGGACGCGGGCCGGAGGCCGTCGGGACCACCACGTTCCGGCCGCCCTACACGTCGGTGGCGTTCGCGACGCTCGCCGGCCGCGACCGCGGCGAACTGTTCGACCCGGTGCGCACCACGGTCGTGCACGACTGGCACGTGCTGCACGGCGCCGTCTTCGAGGACGTCGGGCAGTGGAAGCGTCCCCGGTACTACCCGCTGGCCGGGGAGGACATGGAGACCGCCGTCCTGCGGGAGTGCGCCGCCGTCCGGTCCGGCGTCGGGATCCTCGACGGGTCCACCCTGGGCAAGATCGACGTCCAGGGCCCCGACGCGGGCGAGTTCCTCGACCGCCTCTACACGAACCTCATGAGTTCGCTCAAGGTCGGCAAGGTCCGCTACGGCGTCATGTGCGGCGCCGACGGCATGGTCCTCGACGACGGCACCGTCCTGCGGGTGGCCGAGGACCGGTTCCTCGTGATGACCACCACGGGTGGGGCCGCGAAGGTCCTGGACTGGATGGAGGAGTGGCTGCAGACGGAGTGGCCCGAGCTGCGCGTGCACCTCGCCTCCGTCACCGAGCAGTGGGCGGCCTTCCCCGTCGTCGGGCCGCGCTCGCGCGACGTCGTCGCCGAGGTGTTCGGGATCGACGCCTCCGCCGAGGCGTTCGAGTTCATGGCGTGGCGCGACGTCGAGTTCGAGGGCGTCCCGGTGCGGCTGGCCCGCATCAGCTTCTCCGGTGAGCTGGCCTGGGAGGTGCACGTCAGCGGCTGGTACGCGGCGGCCGTCTGGGAGCGGCTCGTCGCGGCCGGTGAGCGGTTCGGCATCACGCCCTACGGCACCGAGACGATGCACGTCCTGCGCGCCGAGAAGGGGTACCCGATCATCGGCCAGGACACCGACGGCACCGTCACCCCGCAGGACCTGGGGATGTCGTGGGTCGTGTCGAAGAAGAAGCCGGACTTCATCGGCAAGCGGTCCTTCGCCCGCGCCGAGAACCAGCGTCCGGACCGCAAGCAGCTCGTGGCCCTGCTCCCGGTGGACCGGGACACGGTGCTCCCCGAGGGGTCCCAGGTCGTGGACTTCCAGGCGGACGGGCAGTTGCCCCCGCCCCCCGTGCCCATGCTGGGCCACGTCACCTCCAGCTACCGCAGCGCCTTCCTCGAGAGGCCGTTCGCCCTCGCCCTCCTCAAGGGCGGATCGGCGCGGCACGGGGAGACCCTGCACGTCCCCGTCGGCGACCGCCTGGTGGCCGTCGAGGTGACCGGCCCCGTCGTCGTCGACCCCGAAGGAGCTCGCCGCGATGGCTGAGACGACCCCCGCCCTCGCCCGCACCCACCCGTTCGCGGACCCGGAGCAGTTGCGGGAACTCACCGCGGGCCACGTGAGCGTGCGCCCGTTCGTCGCGATGGTCGTCGTGCGGGCGGCCTCCGGCAGCGCGGCGGCCCGCGCCGCCGCCGAGCAGCTCGGGGTGGACCTGCCCACCCGCTCGAACACCTGGGTCGCCACGGGTTCCGGCAAGGTGCTCTGGCTCGGCCCTGACGAGTGGCTCGTCCTGGACGAGCACGCCGCGCCGTGGGACCTCGAGGCGTCGCTGCGAACCCGCCTCGCGCCGGTGGGGGGCGCCGCGACGGACGTCTCCGCGCAGCGCGTCGTCCTGCGCCTGAACGGTCCGCACGCCCGGGACGTCCTGCGGTCCGGGACGTCGCTCGACGTCGACCCGCGGTCCTTCCCGCCCGGGTCGTGCGCGCAGGTGTCCCTGTCGCAGGCGGGTGTCGTCCTGCTGGCCCTGTCCGAGCGGGGGGACGACTTCGAGGTGCTCGTCCGCACGTCCTTCGCGGGGTACCTGGCGGCCTGGTTGGCCGACGCGTGCCTGGAGTTCCGGCCGCTCGGCTGATCCACGCCCCGTCCCCGCACCGCCCGACGACCGACCAGCCGGAACCAGCCGGCGGAGGAGGAGTTCCCCCATGAGCACGACCCCACGCGTGGTGATCATCGGTGCCGGCATCGTCGGCGCCAACCTGGCCGACGAGCTGACCGAGCGGGGCTGGACGCGGGTGACCGTCCTGGACCAGGGGCCGCTGCCGCTGGCGGGCGGGTCCACCTCCCACGCCCCCGGGCTCGTGTTCCAGACGAACTCCTCGCGGACCATGACCCACCTCGCGCAGTACACGGTCGAGAAGCTCAAGAGCCTCGACGTGGACGGGCAGTGGTGCTTCAACCAGGTCGGCGGGCTCGAGGTGGCGACCACCCCCGAACGCCTCACGGACCTGCAGCGCAAGCTCGGGTGGACGAAGTCGTGGGGGGTCCAGGGCGCTGAACTGGTCAGCCCGGCCGAGTGCCTCGCGCTGCACCCGCTCCTGGACGTCGAGAAGGTCCTCGGCGGTCTGCACGTGCGCACCGACGGCCTGGCCAAGGCGCACCGCGCGGTCACCGCCCTCATGCGCCGCGCGACCGCCCGCGGCGCCGAGTTCCGCGGTCTGCAGCGCGTCGTGGCCGTCGAGCACGCCCACGGCAAGGTCACGGGCGTCCGGACCGCCGAGGGCACGGTGCCCGCCGACGTCGTCGTCAGCTGCGCGGGGTTCTGGGGGCCGGAGGTGGGGGAACTCGTGGGCATGAAGGTGCCGCTGCTCCCGCTCGCGCACCAGTACGCCAAGACGGGTCAGGTCGCCGATCTCGTGGGCAGGAACTCCGAGCTCTCCGAGGCCTCGCTGCCCATCCTGCGCCACCAGGACGAGGACCTCTACTACCGCGAGCACGTCGACCGCATCGGCATCGGTTCCTACGCCCACCGGCCCATGCCGGTCCGCCTCGACGAACTCCCCGAGGGCGAGGTCACCGCGGCGGCCATGCCGTCGATGCTGCCGTTCACCGAGGAGGACTTCGCGTCGAGCTGGGAGGACAGCCAGGACCTGCTGCCCGCGTTGCGCGGCACCAAGGTCGAGGAGGGGTTCAACGGGATCTTCTCCTTCACCCCCGACGGCGGTTCCCTCGTGGGTGAGTCGCGCGACGTCGCGGGTTTCCTCATCGCCGAAGCGGTCTGGGTGACCCATTCCGCCGGGGTGGCGAAGGCGCTGGCCCAGACGCTCGTCGACGGGTTCTCCGAGTACGACCTGCACGGCCTCGACGTCCACCGCTTCGAAGAGGTCCAGCTCGCCGAGAGCTACGTCAGCGAGACCTCGCAGCAGAACTTCGTCGAGATCTACGACGTCCTGCACCCGCTGCAGCCCCGCACGTCTCCCCGCGACGTCCGGGTCAGCCCGTTCCACTCCCGCCAGCGCGACCTCGGCGCCGTGTTCCTGGAGTCGGCGGGCTGGGAGCGGCCGCACTGGTACGAGGCCAACGCCGCGCTGCTCGAGGAACTCCCCGCCGAGTGGCAGCCGCCGGCCCGCGAACCCTGGGCCGCCCAGTTCCACTCCCCGGTGGCCGCGGTGGAGGCGTGGAAGACCCGGACCGCCGTCGCGATGTACGACATGACGCCGCTCAAGCGCCTGGAGGTCTCCGGGCCGGGTGCCGTCGCGCTCCTGGAGCGCCTCACGACCTCCAAGATGGACAAGTCCGTCGGGTCCGTCACCTACACGCTCTTCCTCGAGGAGGACGGTGGCGTCCGCAGCGACGTGACCGTCGCCCGCCTCGGCGCCGACGTGTTCCAGGTCGGCGCCAACGGCCACCAGGACGACGTGTTCCTCGAGCAGCAGGCCGCGCGGTACGCCGACGAGTTCGGGCCCGTCCAGGTGCGTGACACCACCGGTGGCACCGCCTGCATCGGGTTGTGGGGTCCGGACGCCCGCCGCGTCGTGCAGAAGCTGTCGACCGACGACTTCACCAACGAGGGCCTGAAGTACTTCCGCAGCAAGAACGCCACGATCGGCGGCGTCCCGGTGACCGCGATGCGGTTGTCCTACGTCGGGGAACTGGGCTGGGAGATCTACGTCAGCGCCGAGGTCGCCGGCCGGCTCTGGGACGTGCTGTTCGAGGCCGGACAGGAGTTCGGCGTCGTCGCCGCCGGGCGCGCGGCCTTCAACAGCCTCCGGTTGGAGAAGGGCTACCGGTCCTGGGGGACCGACGTGACGGGGCAGCACAACCCGTACGAAGCGGGCCTCGGCTTCGCCGTCCGGTCCCCGCTGGACTCCTTCCGCGGCGGTCCCGCGCTCGAGGGCGTCAGCGAGGACACGGTCTCGCGCAAGCTGACGTGCCTCACCGTCGACGACGGGACCAGCGTGGTGCTGGGGTCCGAACCGGTCTCGGTGGACGGTCAGGTCCAGGGCTACGTGACGAGCGCGGCGTTCGGGCACACGATCGGCAAGCCGATCGCCTACGCCTGGCTGCCCGTCGCGTCGACCGCGGTGGGGACCTCCGTCGAGATCGAGTACTTCGGGCGCCGGGTCGCGGCCACGGTCACGGCCGAACCGCTCGTCGACCCCGAGATGCAGCGGATCCGCGGCTGACCCCGTGAGCATCAGCGTCTTCGACCTCTTCAAGGTCGGGATCGGGCCGTCCAGTTCGCACACCGTGGGCCCCATGAAGGCGGCGTTCCTCTTCGTCCAGCGGCTGCTCGCGGAGGGAACCCTGTCCGACGTCGCCGCCGTGCGCTGCGAACTGTTCGGCTCCCTCGGCGCGACGGGCCACGGCCACGGCAGCGTCAAGGCCGTCGTCCTCGGCCTGGCCGGTGAGGAACCCCACCTCGTCGACCCCGTCGCCGCCGACCCGATGGTGCAGACGGTCCGCACGACGGGCAGGCTGAGCCTGGGCGGCAAGCACGAGATCGACTTCTCGGTCGACGACGACGTCGTGCTGCACCGCCGCAAGCGCCTGGACTTCCACAGCAACGGGATGCTCTTCACGGCCGTCGACGCCGCCGGGGCCGAGGTGGCCCGGCGGGAGTACTACTCCGTCGGCGGGGGTTTCGTCCTCGACGAGGACGAAGCGGGCCGGCCGGTCCTGGTGCCGGACTCCACGCCCGTTCCGCACCCGTTCACCACGGGTGACCAGCTCCTGGCGATCACCGAGCGCACCGGGCTGCGGATCAGCGACGTGATGCTCGCCAACGAGCTCGTCCGTCGTCCGGAGGAGGAGGTGCGCAGCGGCCTGCTGCACATCTGGTCGGTCATGCAGGAGTGCGTGGACAAGGGCGCGGCGACGACCGGAACCCTCCCGGGCGGCCTGAAGGTACGGCGCCGCGCGGCGGCGCTGAAGGAGCGCCTCGAGAGCGACGCCGACGAGCGGGACCCCCTGCGCGCCATGGAGTGGGTGACGTTGTTCGCCCTCGCGGTCAACGAGGAGAACGCGGCGGGTGGTCGCGTCGTCACCGCGCCCACGAACGGAGCCGCGGGCATCGTGCCGGCCGTCCTGCACTACGGCGCGATGTTCCTCGACGGTTTCGACGACGACGCCGTCGTGCGGTTCCTGCTCACCGCGGCCGCCATCGGGATCCTCTTCAAGGAGAACGCCTCCATCTCCGGCGCCGAGGTCGGGTGCCAGGGCGAGGTGGGGTCCGCCTGTTCCATGGCCGCGGCCGGTCTGGCCGAGATCATCGGCGGAACTCCCCAGCAGGTCGAGAACGCCGCGGAGATCGGCATCGAGCACAACCTCGGTCTCACCTGCGACCCGGTTGGCGGTCTCGTGCAGATCCCCTGCATCGAGCGGAACGCCGTCGGGTCCATCAAGGCCATCACCGCCGCGCGGATGGCCGTCCGTGGCGACGGCAAGCACCACGTCACCCTCGACAAGGCCATCAAGACCATGCGGGAGACGGGCGCGGACATGAAGGACAAGTACAAGGAGACCGCCCGCGGCGGTCTCGCCCTGAACATCGTCGAGTGCTGAGGAGCAGCCATGACCAGCAATGCCGTCCTGACCCTCAGTTGCGCCCAGCGGCCGGGCATCGTCAACGCCGTCACGTCCTTCGTGTACCAGCACGGGTGCGACATCACCGAGCACCAGCAGTTCGACGACGCCCGCAGCGGCAGGTTCTTCTCGCGGACGGCGTTCAGCACCGTCTCGGGGGACATCGACGTCGCCCGGATGTCGCAGGAGTTCGGCGCCACGGCGTCCTCGTACGACATGGACTTCCAGATCGGCGGCGACCGCACCCCGCGCATCCTCGTCATGGTGTCGAAGATGGGGCACTGCCTCAACGACCTGCTGTTCCGCTGGCGGTCCGGCAGCCTCGGCGGCGACATCGTCGCCGTCGTGTCGAACCACGAGGACCTGCGGCCGATGGCCGAGGCGGCGGGTCTGCCGTTCGTCCACGTCCCGGTGACGGCGGCGACCAAACCCGAGGCGGAGGCGCGGCTGCTGGAACTCGTCACCGAGCACGACGCCGACCTCGTCGTCCTCGCGCGGTACATGCAGGTCCTGTCCGACGACGCCTGCCGTGCGCTGCGGGCCCGGGCCATCAACATCCACCACTCGTTCCTGCCCGGTTTCAAGGGGGCCAAGCCCTACCACCAGGCGTTCGACCGCGGTGTGAAGCTCGTCGGCGCGACGGCCCACTACGTCACGCCCGACCTCGACGAGGGCCCGATCATCGAGCAGGAGGTCATCCGCATCGACCACACCTACGACCCCACCGCGCTCGCCACGGTGGGCCGGGACGCGGAGGCGCTGGCGCTGTCCCGTGCGGTGAAGTGGCACTGCCAGCAGCGGGTCCTGCTGAACGGGCACAGCACCGTCGTGTTCCGGTGACCCCCTGCGACGGCCCGACGCGTTCCCGGTGTCCGTCCTCCGTGCGGGTGGCGACCGTGGTCCGTTCGAGGTCGTCGAGGGACCCGGCGCGACCCGTGCCAGCGCTGCAGCCATCTCGCTGCACAACGATGGAACGGCCGTCCTGGGCCCCACTTCGCGCGATGGCTGCAGCACCAGGACGACCCCCTGTCCTGACCCGGGGTCGATCAGTCCCGGTACGACGACGGCGCGCCGGGCGCCCGGTCTCCGGACACCCGCACCGTGACGCGGAACTCATTGCGCGAGCTCACGACGACCTCCCCGGTCCACGGGTCCTCGAGGTGTCCGTCGTCCTCTCCGAAGCCGCACAGTGAGGAGCCGTCCGGAACCCGCAGGACCGCTTGCGACGTCCCGTCCGTACAGACCACCTCGAGATCGACCACGCGACCGCGCACGTGCTCCAGCGGCCAGTGGACGCCGATCTCGTGACGCGTTTCGACGAGGACCGTGGCGCCCTCGGGCGTTGTGACGACCATGCAGGTGAGGTCGACCACCTGCCCCCGCTCGTAGGCGGGGCCGCAGCACTCGTGTTCCCAGTCCCCGACCTCCACGACGACGTCGACCACTGGCTACCCCTCCGCGCGGAACAGCGCGTGCGGGGAGGTCCCCGGCGGCACCCGCAGGCTCCAGGGCTCGTCGTCGTCACCGGGCACCGCGAGTCCCTGGTCGAGCAGGTCGGCGAGCTGCTCGAGGTAGGAGCCGATCGACGGCGCCAGGACCCGGTGCGCCTCGTCGTCCCGGCCGAAGGTGATGACCTGACCGACCCTGCCGCGCTCGTCCGGGTCGAGGTCCACGCCGACGTGGTTCCCCCCGCCGTCGTGGGTCAGCGGGATCCACCCCCGCACCGAGTAGCGGGGCCGGACGAAACCCTCCGGGGTCGAGGACGCGAACTCGTCCAGGCTGATGTCGCTCTCGAAACCCGCCCACTGGTCCCAGTGCAGCAACACCCTGGCCAGCGGCAGGAACGGTTCGCCGCCGACGAGGCCCGCGGCCTGCAGCAGGTCCGGGTGCTCGTACTGCACCTGGCCGTCGGCGAGGCGGTAGAGCGCGCGCACGTCGTCGGGGAGGCGCTGCCCGAGGTGCTCCTCGGCCGCGGCGAGGCGCTCACCGGTCGCGGGTGGGTTCAGCAGGGGGTCCCCGGGCAGCAGGCGCACCACCCGCTCGAACGCCGTGCGCACCCTGACCGTCGTCTCGTCGCCCTCGTCCACACCACGAACCTACCTGGGGTGCAGGCTCTCCTTCTGCATGCACAGAGCGCTTGACGTCGGGCCCTTGAGGGCTGATGGTGGTCCGGTGCATGCACAGCGGCGTGGCGGGGCGACGGAGCGGGTCTACGCCCGGCTGCGCGCCGACGTGCTGGACGGCGAGCTGGCCCCCGGTGCGGTCCTGGCGGAGCTGGAGCAGAGCGCCCGGCTCGGTGTCTCCCGCACCCCGGTCCGGGAGGCCTTCGCCAAGCTCGTCCACGACGGGTTGGCGCGCCCCGTCGGCGGCCGCGGGCTCGTCGTCGCCCCGCTCGACCTCGCCGACCTCGACCAGCTCTACGACGTGCGCGAGGCGCTGGAGGTCAAGGCCGCGCGGCTCGCGGCCCGGGCGCCCGGGCGGGTGGTCTTCGTGGAGTTCGCCGACCGGTTCGGCCACGCGGCGGCCCTCGTCGGGGCGGGGGAGCTCGACCGGTACTACGCCGTCACGGCGGAGTTCGACGCCGCGGTCGACGACGCCGTCGCGAACCCGTGGCTGGTCCGGGCGCTGAGCGACGTCCGCACCCACCTCGTGCGCATCCGCCGCCTCGCCCGGCACGACCCCGCCCGGCTGCTCGCCGCGGCCTCCGAGCACCAGCTCATCGCCGAGGCCCTCGCCGCGGGCGACGCGGACCTCGCCGCGCACGCCGTCCACGTCCACCTGCACCGCAGCCGGTCGCACTTCCGAGAACACCTCACCACCCCGCACCACCAGCAGAACGACGAGGAGAGCGCGTGAAGCAGCACGAGGTCCGGGTCCACCGCAGCGACGAGGAGTTCGGCCGCGAGGCGGAACTGGCCTGGCAGCTCGCCCGGCTCGCCACGGACGAGACCGCCGTCCGCGGCCCGGTCGACGACGACGTCGCCGAGATGGTCGTCAACCGGATCGTCGACAACGCCGCCGTCAGCGCCGCGTCGCTGCTGCGGCCCCCGGTGGTCGCGGCCCGGTCGCAGGCGCTCGACCACACGCCCTCCCGCGGCGGGGTGGGCGCGCGCATCGTCGGGACCACGGAGACCACGTCGCCGGAGTGGGCCGCGTGGGCCAACGGCGTCGCCGTCCGCGAACTCGACTTCCACGACACGTTCCTCGCCGCCGAGTACTCCCACCCGGGCGACAACGTCCCCGCGCTGCTCGCGGTCGCGCAGCACGTGGGGTGCGACGGCGAGCAGCTGCTGCGCGGGATCGTCACGGCCTACGAGGTGCAGGTCGACCTGGTGAAGGCGATCTCCCTGCACCGCCACAAGATCGACCACGTCGCCCACCTCGGTCCGTCCGTGGCGGCCGGGTTGGGGACGATGCTCGGGTTGCGCACCGAGGTCGTCCACCAGGCGATCGGCCAGGCCCTGCACACGACGACGGCCACGCGGCAGTCCCGCAAGGGCGCCATCTCCACGTGGAAGGCGCACGCCCCGGCGTTCGCGGGCAAGGTCGCCGTCGAGGCCGTGGACCGCGCGATGCGGGGGCAGACGAGCCCCGCGCCGATCTACGAGGGGGAGGACGGCGTCATCGCCTGGCTCCTCGACGGTCCCGAGGCGCGCTACACCGTGGGACTGCCCGAAACCGGGGAATCCCGTCGGGCCATCCTCGACACCTACACCAAGGAGCACTCGGCGGAGTACCAGGCGCAGGCCGTCATCGACCTCGCCCGGCGCCTGCACCGCGAGCACCCGGAACTGCGGGACCCGGAGAACGTCGAGAGCATCGTCCTGCACACCTCCCACCACACCCACGTCGTCATCGGGTCCGGCGCGAACGACCCGCAGAAGTACGACCCGACGGCCAGCCGGGAAACCCTCGACCACTCCGTCCCGTACATCTTCACGGTGGCCCTGCAGGACGGGGGCTGGCACCACGTCGACAGCTACGCCTCCGCCCGCGCCGGCCGGCCGGACACGGTCGCCCTGTGGCGCAAGGTGTCCACCGTCGAGGACCCGGAGTGGACCGAGCGCTACCACGCGACCGACCCGGCCCGGAAGGCGTTCGGCGCCCGCGTCGAGGCGCGCCTCGCGGACGGGCGGACGATCGTCGACGAGATCGCCGTCGCCGACGCGCACCCGCTCGGCGCCCACCCGTTCACCCGGTCCCAGTACGAGGCGAAGCTCGCCACGCTCGCCGCCGGGGTCCTGGCGGACGAGGAGGTCGCCCGCTTCACCGCCCTCGCCCGCCGGCTCCCGGAGCTGACGGCGGAGGAGGTCCGCGACCTGCAGGTCGTGGCGCCCCCGGAACTGCTCGAGACCGTCCCGTTGCCCGCCGGCCTGTTCTGAGGAGAACCCCGTGCTGTACTCGTCGACGACGCCGAGCGCCAAGCGCGCGGCCTTCCGCCAGGCCCTCGCCGGAACGGACCTGCTGCGGTTCCCCGGTGCCTTCAACCCGCTGTCCGGCCGGCTCGTGCAGCGGCACGGTTTCGAAGGGGTGTACGTCTCCGGGGCCGTCCTGTCCGCCGACCTCGGTCTGCCCGACGTGGGGCTGACGACGCTCACCGAGGTCGCCGGCCGGTCCGCGCAGATCGCGCGGGTCACCGACCTGCCCGTCCTCGTCGACGCCGACACGGGGTTCGGGGAACCGCTCAACGTCGCCCGCACGGTGCAGGTGATGGAGGACGCGGGCGTCGCCGGGCTGCACGTCGAGGACCAGGTGAACCCCAAGCGGTGCGGACACCTGGAGGGCAAGCAGGTCGTCGACGAGGCGACCGCCGTCCGCCGGGTGCGGGCCGCGGTCGACGCGCGGCGCGACCCGGACTTCCTCGTCGTCGCCCGCACCGACGTCCGCGGGGTCGAGGGTTTCGACGCCACCGTCCGGCGGGCCAAGGCCCTCGTCGACGCCGGGGCGGACGTCGTGTTCGCCGAGGCGATGGCCGACCTGGGGGAGTTCGAGACGATCTGCTCCGCGCTCGAGGTGCCCGTCCTGGCCAACATGACCGAGTTCGGCCGGTCCGACCTGTTCACCCACGACCAGCTCCGCGACGCCGGGGTGCGCATCGTCATCCACCCGGTGTCCCTGCTGCGGCTGGCGATGGGGGCGGCCGACCGGGCGCTGGCGGGTCTGAAGGACGCGGGAACCCTCGACCCCGTCGTGGGGCAGATGCAGACGCGCGCCGAGTTGTACGACCTCGTCGACTACGCCGGGTACGGCGACTTCGACTCCTCCGTGTACGACTTCAGCTTGGAAGGGAACCGAGGATGAGCGACCCGACCGTCCGCAAGGGTCTGGCGGGTGTCGTCGCCGACACGACCGCCGTGTCGAAGGTCGATCCCGACACGAACTCGCTGCTCTACCGCGGGTACCCGGTGCAGGAGCTGGCGACGCGCTGCTCGTTCGAGGAGGTCGCGCGGCTGCTGTGGGACGGCGACCTGCCGGACGCCGCGACCCTGGACGCCTTCCGGGCGCGGGAACGCGCCGGTCGCGCGCTCGACGACCGCGTGCGCCGCGTCGTCGACGACCTGCCGACGTCGGCGCACCCCATGGACGTCGTGCGGACCGCCGTGAGCGTCCTCGGGGCGCTGGACCCGCAGGCGGCCGACGACTCCCCGGCCGCGGAACTGGCCAAGGCCGAACGCCTGTTCGCCGCCCTGCCGGCCGTCGTCGCCTACGCGCAGCGGCGACGCCGCGGCCTGGACCTGCCCGCCCCGCGCGATGACCTCGGGTACGCCGCGCACTTCCTGTGGGCCGTCACCGGGGAGGAACCCGACGAGGTGGCCGTCCGCACGTTCGAGACGTCCCTCGTGCTGTACGCCGAGCACTCCTTCAACGCCTCCACGTTCGCGGCGAGGGTCGTGACGTCCACGCTGTCGGACCTGCACTCGGCCGTCACCGCGGCCGTCGGTGCGCTGAAGGGCCCGCTGCACGGTGGTGCCAACGAGGCCGTCTGGGCGGCGTTCGAGGAGATCGGTCCCGGCGAGGGCGCCCCCGACCGGGCCCGCGCGTGGCTCGCCGACGCCCTGGAGAACCGCCGCAAGGTCATGGGTTTCGGGCACCGCGTCTACCGCCACGGCGACTCCCGCGTCCCCACCATGCAGGCCGCGCTGGAGGAGCTCGCGACCGCCCGGGGCCGGGAGGACCTGCTCGAGCTCTCGGAGGCCCTGGAGACGGCGATGGTGCAGGCGAAGGACATCCAGCCGAACCTCGACTACCCGGCGGGTCCGGCGTACCACCTGCTGGGCCTGGACACCGACCTCTTCACACCCGTCTTCGTCGCCGCCCGCGTCGTCGGCTGGACCGCCCACGTCCGCGAGCAGCGGGCCGCGAACTCCCTCATCCGCCCGCTGTCGGAGTACGACGGGCCCGAGCTGCGGCACGTGCCGCAGCGGGACTGACGACGCCGACCGCGGGCAGACTGCACGGATGGCGAAGCAGAGCGCCGGTGTCCTGCTGCACCGGGCAACCGCGACCGGGATCGAACTCCTCCTCGCCCACATGGGCGGGCCGCTGTGGGAGCGCAAGGACGAGCACGCCTGGACGATCCCGAAGGGGGAACCGGAGGAGGGGGAGGAACTCCTCGACGCCGCGCGGCGGGAGTTCTCCGAGGAACTCGGGCTGCCCGTTCCCGTCGTCGACCTCGTGGACCTCGGTCAGGCCCGCCAGTCCTCCGGCAAGGTCGTCACGGTGTGGACGGGGCGGGCCGACCTCGACGTGACGGCGGTCGTCCCGGGGACCTTCAGCATGGAGTGGCCGCCCCGGTCGGGACGGACGGCGCAGTTCCCCGAGGTCGACCGCGCCCAGTGGTTCTCCCCCGACGAGGCGCGGTCGAAGCTGGTGAAGGGTCAGGTCGTGTTCGTGGACCGGGTGCTGGAACTGCTCGCACGGACCTGACCCCCCACCGGGCGGCTCAGCCCTCGATCTCGACCGCACCCACCGCGGTGACCCGACCGGAGTCGTACGTCTCGAACCACGCCTCGACGGCGTCGTAGGAGGAGTCGACGTCGCCCGCGAGCAACGTGGCCCGGCCGAGGGGGCCCGCGGCGAGGGCGTCGACGAGGTGACCGGTGACCCCGGGGGCGAAGAGCAGGTCGACGGCGTTCACGCCCCGGTCGACCGACTCCGTGGCCAGCGCGGCCGCCGTGCCGTAGCGGTCGGCGCCCGCGGCGCGCGTCGGGGTCGGCAGCGGGGCCAGCGCCTCGGGCGCAACGCCCTCCGGGCCGCCCGCGACGGTCGTCGACGTCACGCCGAGGGCCGTGAGCGCAGCGGCCGCGGGCTTCGGGTCGGCGTCCGCGACGAGCATCAGCGGTTCGGCGAGGCGGGCCGCCGGTCCGGCCGCGGCGAGCGCGTCGACGAGGTGGGCGTCCTCGCCGGAGGCGACCCAGCCGTGGGTGGCCTTCGGCATGAGGGCGACGAGGGCGCGGGAGGTGGCGTACCGGTCGGCGCCGGCGACGCGCGCGACGCTCGTGACGCCCAGCGCCTGCAGGCGACCCGTCGTGGCCTCGCCCAGCGCGTCCGTCCCGCCGACGAGCAGCACGGCCTTCACCTGGTGCTTCTGCAGGTAGGCGGCCGTGGCGGCCGGGACGGCGTCGCGCGTGCCGAGCAGCACGGGCGCGGCGAGGCTGCGGGCCAGCGGCCCCGCGGACAGCGCGTCGACGAGGTGCCGGTCCTCGCCGCTGACCAGGACGGCCGCGTCGGCCTCGGGGAACCCGTGCTCGGCGATGGTCGTCGCCGTCGCGAAGCGGTCGTCCCCGCTGAGCTGGACGATCTGGTTGGGCGTCCCGTCGGGCAGGGGAGCCCCGCGGTACGTGGTGCCCGCGACGCAGCCGGGGTGGGTGATCGGCAGCTGCGCGGAGCAGACCGGTGTCAGCGTCTCGAAGCCGGCGGCCGGTGCGGCCGACGCGGTGCCCGCCAGGCCCAGGGTGGTGACGGCCACCGCGGCCGCGGCCACCGGGGCCAGGGCGCTGCGGCGCAGGGTGGAGCGGAACACGGAGGCCTCCAGGAGCTGGTGCGGGAGAGGCCAGTGTGGCAGCTGTGACGACGGCGCCGGGGTGTTTCGGGACGGCCCGCCCGACCGCCCGTCAGGCGGGGACGGGGGCCTTGACCCGGGCCTCGACGAGGACCGGCAGGTGGTCGGACCCGGCCTGCTGCAACGTCTTCACGCTCTCGATGTGCATGCCCTCGGAGATCGCGAAGTCGAAGTGGCCGCGGAACCGGCGCCGCACGTACGTCGGCAGGTCGCTGTGCGAGACCTCGAACCCCTGCTCGGACAGCCGGCGCGCCAGCGAGCTCGCGAACCAGGGGTAGTTGAAGTCCCCGACGACCAGCGCCGCCGTGCCGTGGGCCGCGGAGCGGATGGCGCCGAGGGCCTCGGTGATCTGGTGGCGTCGCATGGCGTTCGTCGCCGACAGCGGCGCGGTGTGGATCGAGGCGAGCGTCAGCAGCGCCCCGTCGTCCTGCAGGTCCTCGAAGCGGACCGCGAGCAGCCGCTCGTGCGCGGGGGACAGGAAGCGGTCGTGCATGGAGCGGCGCAGCGGTCGCAGCTCGTGGCCGTGGGCGCGCAGCCGGTCGGGGCGGTAGTAGAGCGCCAGGCCGAGGCGGTTGCGCTGGGTGGCGCCGGCCAGCACGAGCGGGCCCACGGTCTCGGGAAGCCGGAGCGTGTCGCACTCCTGCAGGCACAGCGCGTCGACGCCGTGGACCTCGGCCAGGGCCGCCAGCTCGGCCGTCGCCCGTCCTTCGTGGAGGTTGTAGCTGATCGCTCGCAACGCTCGTCCCTGCGGCTCTTCCACCCCTCGAACGTACCGCCCGCTCACGGCGACCGCTCGGCCTCCACCGTGCGCAGCACCCGGTCGCCGACCTCGGCCAGCAGGGTCGTCTGCTCCGGCGTCAGGGCGTCGAACACCAGGCGCCGCACGGCGCGGACGTGTCCCGGGGCGGCTGCGGCCACCACCTCCCAGCCGGTCCCGGTGAGCGTCGCGAGGGTGAAGCGTCCGTCGGCGGGGTCCGGGCGCCGCTCCAGCAGGCCGCGCCGTTCCAGGCGGCCGGCCACGTGCGACAGGCGGGACAGGGAGCCGTTGGCCATGCCGGCCAGGCACCCCATGCGCAGCGTGCGGTCGGGGGTCTCGGAGAGGGCCGACAGCACCCAGTACTCGAAGTGCGTGAGCCCCGACTCCCGCTGGAGCTGGCTGTCGAGCGCCGCCGGCAGGGCCGTCATGACGCCGACGAGCCGGCGCCAGGCGGCCTGCTCCTGGTCGTCGAGCCACTGCGGGTCCACGGACACCTCCCAATGCTTGACGCTTCAAGTCCTCGGCTCTACTGTCGATTGAAGCATCAAGTCACGAGGAGAGGGAGGACCCCGGTGTCGATCATGACCCCCGCCGTCCCGGGCGGCGCGTACGACGACTTCCTGGCGGCCGGGCGACCCGCGCTGCGCGACTGGACGCCGGCCGACGGCCCCCTCCCCGCGCTCTACGTCAGCCACGGCGCCCCGCCCGTCTTCGACGACCCGCTGTGGATCCGGCAGCTCTCGGACTGGGCGGTGTCCCTGCCCCGGCCCCGCGGCGTGCTCATCGTCAGCGCGCACTGGGAGTCCGAACGGGCTGTGCTCAGCTCCCCCGAGGCCGCCACCCCGCTCGTCCACGACTTCAGCGGCTTCCACCCCCGGTACTTCCGCATGCGCTACGACACCCCCGACGCCACGGCGCTCGCGGGCCTGGTCGCCTCGCTCCTGCCGGACGACGAACCGCTGCACACGGCCACCCGGGGTCTGGACCACGGGGCCTGGGTCCCGCTCAAGGTCATGTACCCGGACGCCGACATCCCCGTGTTGCAGCTCAGCATGCCGACGCACGACCCGGTCCGGCTGCTGCAGCTGGGCCGCCGGCTGCGCCCCCTGCGGGAACAGGGGGTGCTCGTCGTCGGTTCGGGGTTCATGACGCACGGTCTGCAGTTCGCGACCCGGGAGATGTTCTTGTACAACGACGTGCCGACCTGGTCGCGGGAGTTCGACGCCTGGGTCGCCGACGGTCTCGACCGGGGCGACGTCGACGCGCTGGCCGACTTCCGACACGCCCCCGGGATGCCGTACGCGCACCCCACCGTCGAGCACTACACGCCGCTGTTCATCACACTGGGCGCGGCGACCGACCCGGCCGCCCGGCCGAAGACCGTCATCGACGACTTCCAGATGGGGTTCGCGAAGCGTTCCCTGCAGGTCTCCTGAGAGGAACAGATCGTGACCCAGACACCCGTCGCGACCGTCCGCACCGCCGTCGACGTCCCGCTGCGCTTCGCGGACGGCTACCGCACGACGGCCCGCGTCCACACCTTCGACGGGCTCGTCGACGGCAAGGAGCACCTCGCCCTCTCGCTGGGGAACTGGCAGGGTCGGACCCCGCTCGTGCGCCCGCACAGCGAGTGCCTCACCGGGGACGTCTTCGGCTCCGAGCGCTGCGACTGCGGTCCGCAGTTCCGCGAGGCCGTCGAGCGCATCTCCACCGCCGGCGGCGTCCTGCTGTACCTGCGCCAGGAGGGCCGGGGCATCGGCCTGTACGCCAAGCTCGACGCCTACGCGCTGCAGGACAGCGGCCTGGACACCTACGAGGCCAACGTGGCGCTCGGCCGGGGCGAGGACGAACGCGACTACACCGTCGCCGCGCAGATGCTGGCCGCGCTCGACGTGGAGGGCATCGCCCTGCTGAGCAACAACCCCGACAAGGCCGACCAGCTCGCCGACCACGGCATCGTCGTGGAGCGCCGGGTTCCCACGGGTGTGCACCTGTCGGCGGCGAACGCGCGGTACCTGCGCGCCAAGCGGGACCACACCGCCCACACCCTGGACCTGGCGGGCTGACGGTGGTTCCTCCCCTGCCGGCCGACCCGGTCGACGAGCAGTTCGTCCGGCGCGCCGTCGGCCTGGCCCAGCACGGGTTCGGGACGACCTCCCCGAACCCGGTCGTCGGGTGCGTCGTCGTCGCGGCCGACGGCACGGTCGTGGGGGAGGGGTGGCACGAGCGGGCCGGGGGTCCGCACGCGGAGGTCAACGCGCTCGCCGGCGCGGGCGAGCGGGCGGCCGGCGGGACGGCCTACGTCACGCTGGAACCCTGCAACCACTCCGGGCGGACCGGTCCCTGCGTGGACGCCCTGCTGCGCGCGGGGATCCGTCGCGTCGTCTACGCCGTCTCCGATCCCGGCGCCGTGCAGGGCGGCGGCGCCCACCGGTTGCGGGCCGCGGGGGTCGAGGTCGTCGCCGGTGTCCTGGCCGAGGAGGCCGAACGGGTCAACGAGGCGTGGCTGACGGCCGCGCGGCACGGCCGTCCGCACGTCCTGTGGAAGTTCGCCGCGACGCTCGACGGGCGTTCCGCCGCGGCCGACGGGACGAGCCGGTGGATCTCCTCGGAGGCCTCGCGCGCGCAGGTGCACGACCTGCGCCGGCGCGTGGACGCCATCGTCGCCGGGTCCGGGACGGTGCTGGCCGACGACCCGCACCTCACCGCGCGCTCCGCCGAGGGCGTGCTCGACGAGCGTCAGCCGCTGCGCGTCGTCCTCGACCGGCGGGGTCGCGTCCCCGCGACCGCCCGCATCCTCGACGACGTCGCGCCCACCCACGTCTCGACGGCGGCCACGCCGCGGGACCTGTTGCGGGAGTTGCACTCCCGCGGTGTCGTGTCCGTCCTGCTCGAGGGGGGTCCGACCCTGGCCGGGGCCTTCCTGCAGGCCGGTCTCGTCGACCGCGTCGTCGCCTACGTCGCCCCCGCGCTGCTGGGCGAGGGCCGGGCCGCGCTGGGGCCCGCCGGGGTCGGGACGATCGCGGACGCCCTGCGGCTCGACGTCGACGAGGTCGAGGTCGTCGGCGGGGACGTCCGGCTCTCGGGGCGACCGGTCAGGACGCCCGGTCCCGCCTGACCGCGGCGTCGATGAGCACCTCCGCTGCGGCCCGCGCGTGGTCCGCGACGCGGTCGGCCCCGGTGATGGCCGCCGTCGTCTGGGCTCCCTCGGCGAGCAGCACGAGCTGGGCCGCCAGGGACCGGTCGGCCCCGAGGTCGGCCACGAGGTCCTCGACGTAGCGCGCGAACGCCTGCTTCTGGTCCCGGACGGCCTGTGCCACAGCCGGTGAGACCCCGCCGAGCTCGCCGTAGGCGTTGATGAACGCGCAGCCCCGGAAGTCGTCGCTGCCGAACCAGCCGTCGAGGAAGTCGTAGACGGCGAGCAGGCGCTCGCGGGGGGTCCTCGCCCCCGCCGAGGCCCCGGCGACGCCGTCGTCCCACGTCCGGCTGCGGTGCGCCAGGACCGCCACGACGAGCTCGTCCTTCGACCCGAAGGCCGCGTAGAGCCGTTTGAGCGGCAGACCGGCCTCGGTCCGCACGGCGTCCATCCCCACGGACTGCACCCCGCGGGCGTAGAAGAGCCGGTCGGCGGCCGCGACGACGCGGTCCCGGTCGGTCGTCGCCTCGGTCACGGCCTACCCCCTTGCGCTGAGAACCAACGTTCTCTACTGTACTGGTCATCGGCGGAGAACGCTCGTTCTCCGCGAAGTGAGCAGACGTCCACGAGGGAGACGACCATGGGTTCCATCACCGTCGGCCAGGAGGGCTCGACCCCCGTCGAGCTGTACTACGAGGACCACGGCACCGGTCAGCCCGTCGTGCTGATCCACGGTTACCCCCTCGACGGATCGTCCTGGGAACGGCAGAGCCGCGAACTCCTCGCAGCCGGCCACCGCGTCGTCACGTACGACCGCCGAGGTTTCGGCCGCTCGTCCAAGGTGGAGACCGGCTACGACTACGACACGTTCGCCGGTGACCTGAACACGGTGCTCGAGACGCTCGACCTGCGCGACGTCGTGCTCGTCGGTTTCTCCATGGGCACCGGTGAACTCGCGCGGTACGCCCGTCTGCACGGCACCGACCGGATCGCGAAGTTCGCGTTCCTCGCGTCGCTGGAACCGGGGATGCTCGGCCAGGGCGTCCCCCAGTCGCTGTTCGACGGGCTGGCCGCGCAGGCCCGCGAGGACCGCTTCGCGTGGTTCACGGCGTTCTTCGCCGACTTCTACAACCTCGACGAGAACCTCGGGTCGCGGATCTCCCAGCAGGCCGTCGACGCGTCCTGGAACGTCGCCGCCGGCAGTGCGCCCGTCGCCGCCCACGCCGTGGTCCCCACCTGGATCGAGGACTTCACCGCCGACGTGGCCGCGGTGCGCGAGAGCGGGAAACCCGCGCTCATCGCCCACGGCACCGCCGACCGGACCCTGCCCATCGACGCGACGGGACGCCCGTTCCACGCGGCGTTCCCCGAGGCGGAGTACCACGAGATCGACGGTGCGCCGCACGGCATGCTGTGGACCCACGCTGCCGAGGTGAACGCCGTGCTGCTGCCGTTCGTGCAGCGCTGACGGTCGCGGGAACTCCCGGAGGAACTGCCCGGGAACACGACGACGCCGCGGGGATCCTCTAGGGATCCACCGCGGCGTCCGTCGTCGGCGGGGTGCGCGCGGTGCGCCTCAGAGCACGCGGCTGCTGCGGTCGCTGCGGGCGATGCTCAGCACCACGCGACCGTGGACGTCGTCACGACCGAGGACCGAGCGGGTCTGGGCGCTGATGCTGTTCGCCGCGGCCGCCACCTCGTGCAGGTCGGCCGTCGGTTCGCAGGTGGCGCGCAGTTCCAGGACCAGTTCCCCGCGGTCGGTCAGGGTGCGGCCCTTGGCGGCGCGGACACCGGGGTGGGTCGCCAGCAGGTCGGCGGCCGTGCGGGCCGGGCTGTCGGCGTCCAGACGCAGACGGCCGGAGGCGTCGCTCCCGCTCAGCGTGAGGTCGCCGGTACCGCGGCGCGGCAGGTGGGCCAGCAGCCACCAGATCGCCAGCACGGCCAGGACGACCGCCGCGGCAGCAGCGGCGCCGGCGAACCAGCCGGCGCGGACGGCGTCACCGGCGCCGGAGCCGAGGCGGTCGCCCACCCCCGGGAACACCTGCTTCAGCCAACCGCCCCACCAGGCGATGGCGGCGGCCCCGCCCACGAGGAGGACCAGCCCGAGCAGGAACGTCAGGAACCGGTCGAGTCCCAGGACCTTGCGGCTCATCGGTCGCCGTCCTTCCCGCCCGCGCGGGGCGTGTGCACGTGGAGCTTGACGCGGGGCTGGGGGTCCAGCCCGCTGACGAGAGCGTTGATCGACTGCTCGAGCCGCCCGCGGACGTCCGGCGAGGTGGCCTGCGCGTGGACCTCGAGGGAGCGCCGCGTCGCGGAGCTGCTCGCCTTGAGGACCCCGTCGGTGCCCAGGGCCGCGCTCGTCGCGAGGCGGGCCACGTCGCGGGTGCTGGTGGTGACACCGGCGCCGGCGCCGCTGAGGGTCAGGGAGCGGCGCGAACGGCGGGCGAAGGCGCTCACGAGGAGCCACAGCCCCACGACCACCGCGACGATCCCGACCGCGAGGACGACGGGGGCGGTGCGCTGCAGGCCGTCCAGTCCGCCGGCGGCGGGCTGCAGCCAGCTGCTGCCCGACAGCGTGCCCCAGGAGACGAGGGCTTCCCGGCCCAGGACCACGGCGACCGCGAGGAGCAGGACGGCGAGGACCGGACCGATGGCCCCGATGCGGCCCGCGCCGGTGGGCGCGGAGGCCGGGGTCAACGGCCGGGCGTCCTTGGTCAGGTCGGTGGGGGTGCTCACTGGACCCTCCTTCCGGTGTCGTGGTGGGGCAGGACGTAGCGGTCGACGGTGACGTCGCACGCGTCGACCGTGTAGCCGCCGAGGCGCTGCAGCTGCGACCGGACGTGGTCGCGCACGGAGGCGGCCAGGTCGGCGGCCGGCGTCGGCCACACGGCGGCGACGTGGACGTGCACGCGGACGCGGTCACCGGCGCGGGTGCAGTCGACGCTCGGGAGCGAGCGACCCAGGACGGAGTCGACGGCACCGCTGACGGCCTTGCGGGCCTGGTCGGCGGTCCCGGTCGCGGCGGCGCCGGAGCCGTTGCCGGTCCGGGTGCTGCCGCGGACCTCGGCGGCTGCGTGGGTCGCGATGCGCTCGGCGACGCGGTCGGCGACGTCGGTGCGGCCGCGGGTGCCCGCGTCCGCTCCCGTCGTGTGCGGTGCGGCGGTCGTGCCCTGCGGGCGCAGGGTCTGGGTGTCAGCCACGGCTACGTCCCGGGATGAGCGAGCTGAGGTCGATCCGGCCCTCGAGGTGGGCGCCGATGCCGTAGCCGATGGCGGCGAACAGCAACGCCAGCAGGAACCAGCCGGCGCCGGCGGTGCCGGCGATGAGAGCGAGCAGCAGACCGGCCAGCAGACCGGTGGTGGACGACGACATGGGAACTCCTCGAGAGGCAGTGGTGGGTGGGGTGGGCCACGGGGTCCGTGGGACCTCCCGTGGCCCGTGGCCGTGCGGGCGGTGGGCCCGGGTCAGGCGGTGGGTGCCGTCAGGTCGGCGGCGATGTCCGCGACGTTCACGAGGACGGCGGGGTGGAGACCGGCGGCACCCAACCGCTGGTCGACGGCCGCGTGCACGGCCTGGGCCGTCTCCCGGATCGGGGCGCCCGCGGCGAGGACGACGTGCACCTCGACGGGGTACCGGACGGAACCGTCGGAGCCGAACACCTCGTCGCGCAGGCGGATGCCGGCGACGCGGCGGCCGGGCAGGTAGGTGCCGATCTCGCCGAGGGCACCGGGGTGGAGGTCGCTCACCCCGGGGACGGCGCGGACGACGACGGCGAGGTCGTCGGCCAGGTCCTCGACCGTGGGCCGCTCGCCGAGGGCCGCAGGGCCCGGGGTGGTGTCGGGGCTGGTCACTGGACCCGCGCGACGTGCTTCTCGGCCTCGTCGTCGTCGTCCTCGGGCAGGTGGACGTCGGAGACTTCGAGGTTGACCTCGGTGACCTGCAGGCCGGTCATGCGCTCGACGGAGGCGATGACGTTGCGGCGCACGGCGGAGGCGAGGTCGGCGATGGGGAC
>NZ_JBFBND010000032.1:0-48871 GCF_040702905.1 Kineococcus sp. NPDC059986
GAGGTTGCCGTGCAGGAGCACGGCCACGTTCTCCCCGGCGAGCACGACGGTGGCCGAGGCAGCAGTGGTCGAGGAGGCAGTGGTGTTCCCACCGGCCTGCCCCGTCACGCCGTCCATGCGGTGCAGGAGCTTGAACTCCCCCTCGGTCCACACGTCCACGCCGATGCCCTCGGCGTACCGGTAGCTCGTGCTGCCGTCGTCCGTCCCGGGCTCGTAGAAGTTGATGCCCTGCCCACGGTGCCAGGAGGTCTGCGACCTGAGCCACCACTGGTTGAGGGTCTGCTCCCCCGGCTCCTTGCTGGTGTCGAGCTGCTGCTTGGAGATGTCCGCCGACTCACGTCGGTACGGGTTGTCCTTGGTCGCAGCCAGCAGGAACGCCTGGTCCCCGATGCCGATGTCCCAGGGCGTGTCCTTGAGGACCACCTTGGGCGGGGTGGGGACCCCGGAGTTGGGGTTCCCCGCGAACGCTACGGGGATCCGTTCGGAGATGTCAGGTGCGAGCGATCCTTCGAGCGCCACGGGTCACTCCTCTCAGCCGAGGTTGGTCAGGGCGTTGTCGCCGTTGGAGGTGCTCATCCAGGCGACCTCGCAGAAGGAGTCCGCCGACTGGTTCGTCCAGCCGCCAGCACCCGCTGCGCGGCGGGCCTGGCCACGGATGAACAGGTTGCCCCCGGGCCAGTAGAACGTGGCGCTGGCACCGGAGGTGTTGCTGCGCGCCTGGCCGAAGCCCGAGCCGTCCCAGTAGACGGTGCGGCGCGTGGCCGCGTCGATGCTCGCGCCAGCCTGGATGTAGAAGTCCACGCGGCAGTCCAGGTTCAGGTCGAACGTGGCCGACGACGTGATGGTCACGATGCCCTGGGGCACGTTGCCCAGTGCAGCCGAGAACAGGTTGCGCGGGTTGTTGTCGAACACCCGGTTGGACCAGATGTTCCAGGCGTACCCGTTGAGGTACCAGTGCATCGGCTGCGGGTAGCTCGACCCGCCAGTGCTCGTCGGGGCACCGACGATCGCAGACCACGGGATCTGGGAGAACGTGTTGAGCGCCCCGGAGATCTGCTTGTTGCTCAGCGTGGCCACCCCGGTGGGGGTGACGAACCCGCTCGTCCCGACGAGGGCGGTCGCCGGGATGTTCTTGAGCGTGTTCTTGCTGCCGTCGATGACCTTGTTCGTGAACTCCTGCGTGGAGTCCGTCGAGGCGATCGTGCCCGACAGGGCCGAGGCCGGGATGTTCTTGAGGATGTTGAGCTGGCCGTCGATCGTCTTGCCGGTCAGCGTCTGGGCATCCGTCGTCCCCACGACGTTGCCCGCAACCCCGTGCACGCCAGCACCAGCGTTGATGTGGAGCTGGGGCTCGCGCAGGTCCCGGGCCGTCAGCCCGTGGCGGACCTCCGCCCCTGCGGAGTGGGCCGTGGCCCCCGTGCCGTCCTCAGCGCGCTTGATCGTCAGGGCCGTACCCGAGAAGGCCGTGACCGTGACGATCTCTTCCTGCGGCGTCCCGTAGTCCAGCAGCAGCGTGTACGGCGCTGCCGTGGGCAGGCCGCTCACCGAGTCCACCGTGATCTGCGTGGCCACCGCGTTGCAGGACGCGGCGAGCTTCACACCCTGAGCCACCGAGGAGTAGTTCCTCGGCGTGCCCAGCGCGACGGGGGTCGTCGGCTGCACGATGACGGGGGTCGTGCCAGTGTCCGGCGTCGTGCCGGTGCCACCACCACCAGTGCCACCACCCGTGTTCCCGCCCGTGCCGGTGCCCGGGTCCGGGGTGACGACCACCTCGGTGGAGCCGGTCCACTTGCTGTCGAACTCGGGGAAGTTCGTGGGGTCGGTGCCCACCGCGAACTGGGTGTAGGAGCTGAGCGTCTTGCCGTTGTTGTCCCGGATGGTGGCGACGAGCTTGTACAGACCCGCAGCCGTGACCGGGAAGTAGATCTCCTGGCCGGTGGACTCAACCACGACGATCGAGGACTCGACACCCGTGGGCGGGATCAGCACCCAGTCGATCCGGCCGCTCGTGTCGTAGGTCCCCTTGAAGCGGAACCAGATCGAGTTCGGGTCGGAGTTGAGGCGGGAGCCACCCAGCATCCGGATGCGGTTGTTCGGTCCCCCGTAGCACCGCTGGCCAGGCGGCGTGATGCCGCCAGCCACCGAGCTGCCCAGGTTGAGTTCGAGCGCGAGCACCGCGTCCGGCAGGACGATGGGCAGGTCCACCAGGCCGATGTCCGTGGGAGGCGGGGTGGGGTTGGGGTTGATGACGATGTTGCCGCCACTGTCCACGATCACGTCGTTCGTGGGCCGGGGGTTCGGCTGGATGATCGGACCCGTCGAGGTCGTCGGCGTCGTCGTGCTCGTCGGGGGCACGTACGGGTTCGTGCTGGGGTTGGTGGTCCCCACGACGGTGGGCGTCGAGGCGGTGTCGCGGGTGCCACGGACGATGGTCACCATGTCAGCGAGTCCTCCGGATCTGGACCGGGTACCGGTCCTGCAGCTTGTTGGCCTCGATCACGAGGCGGGACTGGTAGGTCGCCTTGAGTTCCTTGGAGAGGGTCAGGGCCGCACCCACGGGGCGGGACTGCTGCATCTCGTCGGCCTCCACCGAGGCCACCGGCAGACGGGCCACGTCAAGGTAGGGCACCAGGCGGGCCTGAGTTCCCAGCGTCACCACGTCGCGGCAGGACTCGGGCAGGCCGGTCTTGGCGAACGTGTCGTCCAGGCTCACGAGCCTGCTCGGGCTCTTGGAGTAGAGCACCCGGAACACGGCCTTGGGCACCACGCACGAGAGCAGTTCGAGCTTGGTGCCGTCCGCCTCGCGGAGCAGGTCGTAGTCGCGGACGGGGATCCAGGCCCCCGTGTGGTCCTTGGTCCGCACGCCCAGGATCCGCTCTGCCTCAAGGGGCAGAGGCAGGATCCGGTCATCGAAGCTGGCGAGGGTGTAGTCCAGGGCGTCCACCGCGAACAGGCTGGGGTACAGCCCGTTGATGACGTTGTTCACCTCGCGGATCACCGTGGACTTGGGCCACGTCGGGGAGATCGTCACGATCGCACCAGCACGGTGGGCGACCTTGGCGGTCCCCCGGAAGCCACGGCCCCACGCAGGGATCGTGGCCATCTTGGTGTCGCGGTTGATCGCGGCGATCCAGATCAGCTCGTTGTCGATCTCGACCAGCCCACGGCCGATGCCGTCCACCGAGTCCAGCGGGAGCGTCAGTGCCGCCGCTGTCACGTCGGCCGTCAGGCCCACCATCTGGTCGTAGGCGTTGGAGAACCCGTAGAGGTTGGAGACGACCTCCTCCACCATGTCCCCCAGGGTGAAGGCAGCGCCGATCGCAGCCATGTCAGCTCGCTTCCTCGTACGCCCGGTTGATCGCGGCGTCCGTCACGTTGGCCGGTTCGAGTCCGGCCTTCACGGCGTTGCGGTAGTTCTCGTTGGTCCGGTCCCACCGCTTCTGCTTGGTGTAGTCCCAGCCCTTGGTGGAGTTCGTGTAGGCCACGCGGATCCCGTGGCCCCGCAGGAACTCTCCGTAGGAGATGCCCAGCTCGCGGGCCTTGGCCTCGTTGCTCACTTGGGGACCCCCAGCTTGTCCATGACGGCGGCGACGCCATCCACGAGGGTGCGGTTCCCGAGCTGCTTCCAGCCGGGCCACTTGCCCTGGTCGTAGTCGCCACCGAGCTGGCGCAGGATGACCTTGCACATGTCGTAGGTGGCGTTGAGCTGGGCGCTCTGCTCCGGGGTCATGTCGTCCTCCGAGGACTTGAGAGTCGGGGTGATGTTCGCCCGAACCAGGAGGTCGGGGATCTGCGGGATCCGCATGGGGCCGGGGCAGGTCTTCGCCCGGCTCGGCGTCCAGAGCGAGGGGGCACCCCACATGGAGTGCCAGCCCACGCCCGGAGAGTTCGGCGTCGTGCACAGCCGCAACGGGATCCGGTGCTGTGCCCCGAGCCAGCGCAGCAGGGCCACGAGGGCCTCCTGCTGCTTGGGGTTCCAAGCGTTGATGTCCGGCCGCAGGCCGTCCCACGTCTCGATCGAGATCGCGCGGACGTTGGCGAAGCGGTTGGCGGGAGCCTGGAACTTGGTGTCGATGTACTGCTCGACCGTGCCGTCCTCAGCCACGTAGAAGTGGCTGCAGAGCGGGTCCCCCGAGAAGAACCCGAAGAGGCTCTTGGCCCCGGACACGGCGGTGTGCAGGATCACCTGCGATGCCGTCAACGGCGTCTTGTGCTTGGTGATCGGCTTGACCACCGCGCCCGGGTACCAGGCCACTACTCCCCCTTGGGTGCGTACTTCTCGATGAGAGCGCGCAGGTCGCGCAGCTCTGCGTTGTCGGCCTTGAGCCGCTCGTTCTCGCGCTCCTGTCGTTCCAGCTCCGCTGCTGCCAACGCATCGCGGCGCTGCTCCACCTGTCCCTTGCGGTTGAAGTAGACGGTGAGCAGGCCGACGAGCACGGAGCCGAAGCCGACGACGAACGAACTGATCTCCCCCGGAGACACTGCTACCTCCGGTTCGCTGCGAGCCTGCGCAAGATGGGTTCGAGCGGCAGTCGCAGAGGCGACCTGCACTGCAGCAGATGGAAGATCGTCAGCAGGGTCCAGGACACGGGACCACTCGGTCCCATGAGGGAACCGATGAAGGCAGCGGCGACGAAGCCGAACGCCCAGGAACCTGCAGCCAGAGCAGCCAGAGCTGCTCCGAGTCGGGCCAAGCCCTCCCTCTTGAGGATCGCGCCTGCCAGGCAGACGAGACCCACCAGCGCCAGACCCACTCCCCAGACCGGGAGACTCGCAACCAGCTTGATCGAGTCGTAGCTCGTGCTGGTGAAGTCTCCCGGCCGGAAGAACAGGAAGACGGCCAACGTGAGGTTGGCCGCCCCTGTGGCGATGAGGTAGAGCTGAGCCCGAGTGGTCATGCGCTCCGGTTCGGAGGCGAACACCCGGGCGTTGCTCACAGCGTGAGCGGCCCAGCCGTGGGCCAGAGCTGCTTGTACAGGCTGGCGCAGTTGGGGTTGCGGGTGGCTCGGCCGTCGTTGTACAGGAAGAACTTGTACTCCTGCTCGGCCACCAGGGTGTTGAAGTAGATCTCAGCGATCACGTTCCCGGCACCCGTGCCGCCGTTCTTCTTGAAGAAGTCGAACATCGCCTGGATGTACGGGGGGTTGTCCCCGAACGCGGCGTTGTTGCCCCACTCCTGCAGGATGATCGGGACGCCCTGGCTCTCCCAGAACTTGCGGTGCGTCTCAAGCCCGTAGGGCTCACCGGCCGGACCCAGCGCGTTGAACTGGCTGGTCACCTGCGACGAGTTGGTGATGACGTCGTAGTTGTTGTACCAGTCCACACCACCGAAGTCGAGCCACTGGCTCGCGGTGCCGGACCCGTCGCCGTAGCCGGGGATGGCCTTGCGCCAGTCCAGCCCGTACTTGGAGTCCTTGTTGAGGATCGTCCCCAGCTTGGCGTCGGGGAAGATGCTCTTCTTGAGGTTGGCGAACCGCTTGAGCGCCGTGCGGAAGTTGTTCTGGTCAGCCGTGTTCCGGACGGACCAGTTGAACCAGTCGCCGTTCCACTCCCAGCTCCACACGATGAAGAGCTTGCCGCGCGGGATGCGCGTCCACTGGCTCTTGAGCGCGTTGAGCGCGTCGGTCCACTGCTGGTCCTGCGCGCCCGTGGCCGCAGCCGAGTAGCTGCTCCCGTCCGAGAAGGGCGGGATGGCGATCAGCAGGTTGCCCTGCCAGTTGCCGTACTCGTTCCCGGCCTTGAGGACATCGGCCGTAGCCCCACCCCACGCGCCCTGCCAGGTCGCGGCGATGTCGTCCTTGCGCCCACGCCAGTTGCCGAACTTCCCGCTGGCGGTCATCTCGCCCGAGGAGCCCGAGAGCCAGGTGCCCGAGGTGTTCGAGCCCGGGGTGGGCGTCGGGGTGCTGGTGTCCACAGCCACCTGGAAGTACTTGGTCAGGCCGTTGAGCTTGATGTAGTTCGAGGTGCCGCTCAGCTTGTAGAACGGGGTGACCGAGTACCGGCCTGCGGGGTAGACCCGCGAGCCCGTGATCGTCCGGCGCGAGTTCGTCCAGGTGGACGCCGCCTCACCGAAGCTCGTGGCCACGTCCAGGTCCCCGGTGTCCGGGGAGATGACCGTTCCCGCGTCGTTGACCTGACGCACGGAGAACCCGTAGTCCAGGTTGATCGACGCCTGACGCTGGGGGTCAGCGAAGACCGTCACGGTCATGTTGGCCGCGACACCACTGGCGACGTTGGACGCCCCGATGGTGATGGGGCCGAACGCCAGACCGTTGGAGTCGTAGGCGGTCGGGGTGTCCCCGGTGGACGGGCCACCCGTGGTGATGCCGCCGACCGAGAAGGACTCGGTGAGCGAGTCGTTCTGGGCCGCACCCAGCGCGTACCCGCCGTTGTTGTTGTCGTTCACCGAGGCGGTCACCGTGTGGTCGCCCTTGACGGCGGTGTAGGCGTTGCCCTGGTTGGCACCACCAGCAGCCGCCAGCGTGACGGAGGCACCCGGGGCGATGGCCACCGAGTAGGCCGTCGAGCGCGAGACGAGCGTGGGCACGTTGTCCACCACGAACGTCACGATGACCGGCACGAGGGGGTCGGTCGCAGCCGTCCCCACGTTCTTGACCACGGCCGCGAACGTCACCGTCTGGCCCTCGACCGGGTTGGTCGGGGACATCTGGATGTCCGTGATCGTCAGGTCCGAACCCCCGGTGGGGGTCGTGACCGTGCCGCCCTTGAGGACGGTGATGTCGTTGGAGTTCGCGTTGACCTTGCTCACCAGCGTGGCCAGGACCGCCTTGATGTCCGCGAAGTTCGCGGTGCTCAGGTCGGCGCTCTGTGCGATGGCCTTGGTGAGGAGGTTCACGTCCTCGTTGATCTTCCCGGAACCGCCCTCGGTGCGGGTCGGGGGGAGCTGCAGGGTGGTGTCTGCCACGATCCCTCTCTCAGTAGCGGTTGAACGCTGCGGCGTAGGTGTTCCCCGCGCCGAGGTAGGTGTTCTTGGTGCCGGTCGGAGTGGTGACGGTTCCCACGCCCAGCCCCGCAGCCGCCAGCCGCAGGGCGAGCGAGGCGTAGTTGCCTCGCGCGTCCGTCAGCTCCTTGGCGATGGCCACGAAGAGGGCCTGGTCCCCGTCCTGGGAGGCGAACAGGGCGTCGAAGATCGCGTTGATCTTGTCGCCCCACACCCCCACGTCTCCCCCGACCGTGGCCTTGGCAGGCCAGGTGGTCATGTGCCCTCCTGGTAGGAGTTCGCGGAGTAGGAGCCAGCGCCGTAGGCCTGGCTGCCCGTGCCCACACCGAAGGGGCCGGACCCGAAGGAGCCCGAGCCGAAGCCGGTGGTGGTGGGGTCAGCCGGAACCTGCGGAAGGACGACCTCGACGTACGCGCCGTACCCGGCCGTTACGAGTTCGTCGTACTCGGCCTTGGTGATCCAGTGCTTGTAGCCCCCGAGGTACACGGTCTGGTAGGCCGCGAAGTCCTCGATCATCTCGACCGTCTTCCAGAACCCCTGGTCCTTGACCAGGCTCAGGCCCTGGACGTGGGGCGAGAACCGGCCCTTGCCCTTGTGGGGCACGCGCCGCGACGGCGTGGTCAGCCGCCAGCGGATCGGGTAGACCTGCGCGTAGACCTCGATGCCTGAGTAGAGTCGGAGATCCAGCTCCGCCTCACCGAGCACCTCAAGCCAGGCGTCTGCGTCCAGGTCCCCAGAGCCGTCGAGCTGGGCGTCACCCAGCACCACAACGGGGTCCTTGGCTGCAGCCACGAGGATGCCCTCGGCCGACAGGACCGCTGCACCGAACTGCTCAAGCTGGCCACCGGCCTGCAGGCCACTGCTGGCGCTGAGCGGGATCAGCCCGGAGTCGATGGACTGCAGCACTCCCCCGGCCACCGTGAGGCCGCCAGAGGCGCTCAGAGAGGTCGAGGCCATCGCCTCGACCAGAGCGGCCACCGCGAGCCCGCTGGCCCCGGAGAAGCCCAGCGAGCCACCGTTGACGGTCTGCGGAGGCAGCGGCCCATACATGCGGGCGCTCTTGACCACCATGTTGAAGTTGGTGGAGGCGTAGGCCCCGAGCGTGTGCTCGGTCGTGGCGCTCGTCCAGGACCCCGTGCTCAGCCCCTGCAGCGTCCCGGGAGCCTGTGTCCAGGTGGACCCGTCACCGGAGTAGGAGGCGACGGGGACACCCCCGGTCACGACGATCCGGAGCCAGGCGTGGTTGGCCACGAGGTACTGGCCGATGTAGTTCGAGTCCACGTCGGAGCCACCGCTGCGCGTCTTGGCCAGCAGGCCGTACCCGTCGAAGAAGAACCCGACCTCGTTGGTGCCGGACCTCAGCCCGATGAGCCCGTAGACCCCGTTGCCGTTCTCGGTGAGGTTGACCTCGGTGACGAACGTCCCGTTGGTCATGTCGGCCGAGGCCGTCGAGAACAGGGAGTCCAGGTCGCCGTTCGCGGCCACGTTGGCGCTGGCCGCAGAGTTGGCCACCGAGAAGCCGGACTGCGTGAAGAGGTTGAGGTCGCTCGCGGAGTCGAACCCGACATTCACCCAGTCCCGCTGAGTGATCGAGCCATCGGCCGTGAAGGCCGAGGCCGCACTCAGGGACGAGACCCCAGTCGCCGTCATCTGCCCAGTCGCCGTCAGGTTGCTCGCTGCCGACTGGGAAACCACGCCCAGCTTGCTCACGACCGCCGCAGCGGTCATGTTCGAGGCGGCGCTCAACGTGATCGGGTTGGGCAGGATGTTCACGTTGTCGAGCAGGACGAAGGAGTTCGTCCCTCGGTTGCTCGACGTGTACACCGACGGCCGAACCGTGGTGGCCCCCGTGGTGGTGGCCACCTGTCGGACGGTGGTCCAGGAGATCCCGTCGCTCGACCACTCCCAGAAGAGCTGGCCCCCGGTCTCGCGGATGCGGACCCAGGGGGTGGCGATCGAGGTCCCGTGGTCGGTCAGCGTGGTGCCGTCGTAGGACCAGGTGTTGGTCCCCGAGATGCGCCACTCGGCGGTGTAGCCGCCAGACCAGTCCAGGGACGTGGCCACCCACCCGCTGTCGGCGGGGCGGGCCGCAACCTGCATCGCCCACTGGGACTCGGTGAGGTCCCAGGTGGTGACGCCCTGCATCCCCGTCTGCGTCGTCAGGACCTTGAGCTGGCCACTGACGATCGTGATGTTCGGGGACTTGGTGGAGATCGTGTCCCAGAGGTCCGTCCGGGCAGAGGAGAAGTCGTCGGTGAAGGTGGAGACCTTGGCCACGACTACCCCCCGATCAGCTCAGGCTGAGCGACAGGGACCCAGCAGCGATGGTGAAGGTGTCACCAGCAGCCGTCGTCTTGCTCGCGCTCAGCGGCCCGAACCAGATCCGCTTGGGAGTGGCGGCGCTGTCCCAGATCTCGACGCCCACCACGGTGGCGGCGGGCATGTTGGTGAAGGAGACCGCAGCGGAGTTCGTCGCAGCCCCGGAGGCTGCGGAGTTCATCGTCACGTTCTGGCGCGCGTACGAGCCACCCGTGACCTCCGTGCCGTTGGCCGACGCGGAACCCGCAGCCGTCACGAGCGCGACCTTGGTCGGCGTGGTGAACGGAGCGGCGCTGGTCTTCCCGGACGCCAGGTCCAGGAGCAGGTTCAGGGCGACCGTGGTCAGGTTGTTCGCCATCGACTACCTCTCAGGAGTTGCGCGGTGCGCTGTCGTAGATGGGCAGCGAGGCGGCGTCCTGCGCCACGACACTCGGCTGCTTGGCGAGCGTGTACGCGCGCCGAAGGATGGTGGGGCGCTTGCCCATGAGAAACTCTCCCTACCTACGAGAAAGGCCCCCCACCGAGCGAACGATGAGGGGCCTTTCTGCTAGGATCAGAACTCAGAGGTTGGCGACCGAGGAGCTGGTCTCCAGACGCAGGAGCGCCTCCTGACGGTAGACGCCCCAACCGATGCCACCGGTCGTCCAACCGACCGTACGGAAACGGTTGAGCTTGTCAACGACCGGACCCAGAACCGTGTGCGGCTCTTCGAGGTTGACCTCGGCCACGGCCTCCTGACCGAACAGGAAGGACCGGTAGACCGTCGCACCGGACGCGCCGTCCGCAGCCTTGCGGGTGCGGGTGTTGGCGACGAACCGGACGCCCTCGAACTCACCGATCTCGCCGCTCTTGATGAGCGAACCATCCAGGGAGCCGTACTCGGTCGGCAGACGCCAGGAACCGGAACCGGTCTCCTCGCGCAGGTCGTGGATGACGTGCGGGTGCACGCCCGCCAGGAACAGGTCGCCCGAGGTGGGGACGGCCTTGTTCACGCGCAGCTTGGTGACGGCCTGACGGATCAGGGTCGCCTGCAGCTTGTCCGTGCCGGTGACGGCACCGGTCGTGGCGCGAGCGGAGGGACGCAGAACCTGCGTGCCGGTGACCAGGGTGTCCTGGACCAGCTCGTCCATGACCTCGCCCATGTGCTGCGCGACAGCGCGAGCGATGGCGGGGTCCACGTCCGCGAAGCTCTTGAGCTTGAGCTGCTTGGTGCGGGTAACCGCGAAGCCGTACTCGTTCGGAGTCAGCGTCACGGTCTTGAGCGGGGGCATCTTGGTGCTGTCGATGTCCTGCTCTTCGTTCAGCGGGACCTTCCCGGCCGCGATGGCCGCGTCCCCGAAGTAGTCGAACAGCGACAGGACGATGCTCGCCCCGGTCATGTTGGGCTTCTCCGGACGCTTGGTCACGAAGGAGCGGTACTGGGGCATCTCCCGGAGGACCCACGCCACAGCCAGGTCGTACGCCTGCTGGACGAGGACATCGGACATGCCCGGCTTCGTTGCAATGGAGGTGAAGGCGTTGGCCACCACAGTTCCGTTCTACGAGGGAGAGTCCCTCAGCAGGTCAGCGCCGGAGACCGGCGAGACCAGCGAAGAACTGCTCAGCAGTCTTGGAGTTCGCTGCGAGGGAAGCGAGCCCTGCAGCGGCCTGCGTCTCGGAGTCAACGTTCACTGCGCCCGCCCCAGAGTCGGCACCCTGGATCTTGGCGAGAACTGCAGCGAGGTCGTTGTCGAGGACCGGCTCGTCACCATCGGGTCCGTCGTCGTCCGTGGCCGTGTTCTGCGAGGCCGTCGCCCCGAACACGTCACCGAACTCTTCGAGCCAGGCGGTGATGTCCTCTGCCGAGGACTTGTCGGCCGGGATGAACGCGGCCACCTTGGGGCTCACGCCCCGGGCTTCGAGGACCGACTTGACGCTGCGGTCCCGGGCGTCCTTCTGGAAGGACCCGAGCTGCTCCTGCAGTTCCTTCTGGGTCTTCTCGAACCCAGCGATCTGCTTGCGGAGCTGCCTCACCAGCGGGGTGTCGTCAGCGGTGTTGTCGTCGTCGTCGAAGTCGCTCATGCGAGCTGTCTCCCTGGTCTCGTGGAACGCAGGCCGCACCGGTCACCAGGGGAAGTGGGGTGGCTCCTGCTACCGGGCTAGAAACGCGACGAGGGGCCGGTCGATCCTCGTTCGGGCGGGGTGCCGGGGAATCGAACCCCGGTGACGCGGCTTACCGCGCCGTCCATTCACCCCTGCTGGTCAGGACCCGGGTCCCGCCGCATCACGGCTCGAAGGCACGGAGAGGCGGTGAGGGCTCACTCAGATCTGGCCAGCGGTCTCGCGGTTGAGCGAGGTCTTCCCTGCTGCGGAGCTACCGTTGAAGGTCGCACGCTCCTGCGAGGCCAGGTTCTTCCTCTTCTCACCCACCGCACTATCGGACCCGAAGGTCTCGGAGATGAGATCCTCCGTGGACAGACTCGGCTGGCCGTAGATGCTGGCCAGCTTGTTGGCGTTGGGCTGCTCGGAGGCGATGAAGCCGAACCCGGTCTGGGCCTGGTTCGCCGTGATCCCCTGCTTGGCCAGGTCTTCGATCGTGCCGATCCCGACGTTGATCCCCTGCTTGGTCGCCGCCCCACCGACGGCTGCAGCCGCAGCCTGCTGGGCGATCAGGGGCGCAGCCTTGGACTGGTCCAGGGCATAGGCCACCATGTCGCCGTGGCTGTAGTACCGCTGGAAGTAGTCCTTGGTCGCCTGGTCGGCCGAGTTCACCAGGTCGGTCGCCGTCTTGACCCGCTGGGCCACCTCGGTGGGGCTCACGTCCCCGGCGATCCAGGAGGTGAAGTCGCTGGGACTGTCGTAGAACCCGACCGGCAGACCGGCCGCGCTCATGAGCTGGCGGTAGCTGGACTCCAAGGAGAGGTACTCCGCAGGGGTCAGAACGGAGAGGCCAGCCTTCTGGCGAGTCTGGTTGGCGCTGAAACGCTGCTTGTACTCAGGCGTCTCCGGGAGCAGGAGCGAGATGGTGTCCTCGCTGTAGCCGTCCTGGATGTACTTGAGCACGACGGGAGCCAGGGACTCCAAGCCGTAGGCCTTGAGCATCCCGTTGAGTGCTGCGAAGGCATCGCGGTCCTCCCCGACCAGTCCACCGAAGGGGTCATCTGCTGTCGCTGCCAACTCAGCCAGCCGCCAATCCGAAGTCCGTGAGCACCTTGCGGGCGGTGCTCATCACCGAGTTCTGCGCGTTCTGCGTCTTGGTCCAGCGCGCGTCCTTGCGCAGGCCCTGCTCGAACTCCCACAGGCTCTGGGTCCCAGGGGACCCGTCCTTGTTCTTGTTGAGGATCGCACCCCGGATCGTGGGATCGAAGGCGTCCAGGGAGTCCGGGCTCAGTTCGAGGATGTTGCCCATGCTCTGCTTGTAGGGCGAGATGATCTGGTCCACCGTCTCCCCGGCCTGCAGTCGCTGAGCCAGGGGCGGGAACGCCGAGACGGCGTTCTGCAGGATGAACTGCTTGCCCATCTGGATGCCGCCCCCAGTGCCACCGGCCTGGGCCTCCATGCGCGCCCAGTTCTGGATCGAGCCATCGTCCATGCGGACGCCCATCTGACCGGCGTACTCACGGAGCTGCTCTGCAGCAGCACCGGCCACCCCACCGAAGTTGGGGCTGGACATGGTGATGAACTGGGTGAGGGCGTTGCGGACCTGCTGCTCGGACCACCCGAGTTGGAAGGCCTGCTGGGCCAGGCCGTCAGCCTGTCCCCCGGAGATGTCCGCACCCATCTGCGCAGCCATCGCGTAGAAGCTGGTCTTGGCCTGCTCCTGCTTGCTGGCGTACGTCGTGGGGTCGGTGAGCTTGAGCACCTCGTTCTGACGCCAGCTCTCGCTGTGCGTCTTGTACCAGTTGGTCTCGCGCACCTTGGCCGAGAACTTGGCGGGGTCCCAGGTCTCACCGACCGCCTGGGAGAAGAGGTTCTGCAGCTCGGGGTCGGACTGCAGGACCGCCTGCGCCCAGCCGTACTGGCGGGCCAGCTCGTCCTGGTTGAGGACGGGTGTCGTGGTCTCGGGCACGGATCTCCTAGTAGTTCATCTGGACGCCCCACGCGGCGGCGTCGCTCTTGCCGAGGCTGCGGATCCGGACGGGCACCCCGGCCTTGGGGGCTTCGAGGATCTGCCCGTTGCCGAGGTAGAGGGCGATGTGGTCAGCCCCCGGGTTGCGCGGGGAGTTGTCCCACGCCACGAGGTCACCCGCCTTGAGGTCGGACAGAGCCGTCCGCTTCCCCGAGGTGGCCTGCTGGAAGCTCACGCGCGGGAGGGTGATCCCGTTCTCCTTGAAGATGTAGTAGAGCAGGCCCGAGCAGTCGAAGCCGCCAGGAGCGGCCCCGCCCCACTTGTACATCGTCCCCAGGTACTGCTTCCCCAGGGCGATGATCGCAGCCCGCTTCCCGGTGGTGTCCCCGGTGCCGATCCCCGCGAGCTGGTTGTAGGTCCCCTCGTCCATGACGGACGGGATGGCCTGAGCCGCAGCCTTCTGGGCTGCGCTCCCCTGCGCAGAGGCAGCCACCGCGTCGAACCCCGGAGAGCGGGACCCGGCCTCGATCCCAGGGGCGGTGTTCCCCGCCCCGATCGAAGCGGCCATCATCCCGTAGGGGTCCCCGCTCGTGGGCACGAGGGACTCGATGGCCGACTCCTTGGCCGTGTTGTCCACGACCTCGTTGGGCACCGAGCCGATGAGGGGGCTGGTCATCCCGCCACCGCCAGCGGACCCGGCGCGCTTGAGCACCGAGTCCACGTACTCCCCCACCGAGGGCTCGTTCGCGCGGAACTTGGTGTAGTTGTTCGCCTTCCCGGGCTGCCCGGAGTACCAGGCGCTCAGCGCGCCCCGGTCCCCGTACTTGGTGTAGTAGCTCTGGAAGACCGCACGAGCCAGCTTCTCCTGCAGGGCAGGGTCACTCTTGTACTGCGAGAGCGTGATGTTCTGCCCGAGGTACTGCTTGCCCCACGCCGCGACGTTACCCGGCATGATCTGGTACTTGCCGGACGCGCCGGTTCGGCCGTTGGTCGCGCCGTAGTTCCCGCCCGACTCCTGGCCCCCCAGGGCCGCGAAGAGCGCATCGAAGTTCGTGGCCACTGGGGGGTCCTCTCAATCAGACGGGAGACGCGATGGCCTTGAACAGCTCGTTCGCGTAGGTGGTCGCGGCCTGGTAGGCCCCGTACTCGGGGCTGGCCTTGGCCTTCTGGGTGAGGTAGTAGTTGCCGTCCAGGCCACCGGTCGAGGTGGTCTTCTGGTTGACGGCCCTACCGTCCTTGTACGTCGTCACCTGGTTGGTCGTGACCGGGTTCGCGTACTCGGCTTCCTGCAGGCTGGCCGCGAGCTTGCTCAGCTCACCAGGGGCAGCCTCGCGTCCGAAGGCCGCGCGGAACACGTCCTGGATCTTCGAGGCAGCCTCGGTGGGGTTGGTGATGTCGAAGGACTGGGAGGAGGTCTTCTGGTCCCCATCGGGGATGCCACCGGCTCCTCCTGCAACATCGGGACCACCCAGGAGGGAGATGAGCTTGCCGTCAGCCATCGAGACCGAGTACGGCGAAGCCCTCTTGTCCCCCGCCTGGTAGGCCGCACCAGCCTCCTCGGCGTAGGCCGACCAGTACTTGGCCAGCGTGGTGGGGTCCACCGCCTGGGCGGCGGTGATGATCCCGAGCTTCACCAGGTGCTGGCCCCACGCCGCGCGCTGCTCGGGGGTCATCCGGATCCAGTCGGCCTTGGTCTGGCCGACCGAGGTCTTGGACACGACCACGTTCCCCTGGGAGATCACGTTCCCCTGGGCGTCCTTGACCTGCTTCATCCCGTGGATCTTGCCGTCCTTGCCCTTCCCGCCGTACTTGCCGTTGCGGGCCTGCTCGGTGGTCTCGGCACGGTCCTGCTGGGGGGAAGCGGTGCGCAGCTCCTGGGCGTCGATCTTCTGCTGCGCGGTCAGGTCGGAGTCCTCGTCGTCCCCACCGGGGGCCGAGGAGAAGTTGGGTCCGGGCACTAGAAGTCCCCCTTCATGTTGTCGAACTGCAGGGCCTGGGAGTACATCTGCTCGAAGCCGGGGTCCTGCGCAGCGAGGTCGAGGACCGACTGGTCCCACATCTCCTTGAGGCCCCGGGCCTTCTTGCCGTCGAGGGTGCTCAGCCCCCGACGCTCCATCTCCTGCTTGAGCGAACGACGGTTGCTGAGGTACTGCTCGAAGAGCTGGATGTCCATGCGGTTGTGACCGACCGCAGGGATGAGCTTGTCCTGGGCGAACACGAGGAAGGAGTTCGCACCCGCCGTCGAGCGGGTGTTGTAGTCCTCGTAGAAGGCCGGGTACTGCTGGGACAGCTCGTCATCGACGTAGGCCGACAGCATCTTCTTGATGCCCGAGGCCCCCTTGGCGTCGAGGCTGGGAAGCCCTCGCCGCTGCAGCTCCATGTTCGCAGCCATCCGGGCCTTGGTGTACTCCACCCAGCCCATCTGCTTGTCGAATCGGTCCTGGGCCTCGTCCTTGCCCAGGGTGCGCCGCTGACCGTTGGCGATCTGCGACTGGTACACCCCGTTGTCGTAGGTGCCCCCGAGGTTCTCCGCACCGATGAAGGCCCAGCCCATGTCCTTGTCCTGGGCGATCTGCCGAGAGAACTTGCGGGAGTTGTCCATGACCTCGGCGTAGGGGTTGATACCCGAGGTGTTCTCCGAGAGGTTGATCGTCTTGGCCCCGAACTCAGGGAAGTCCGTGAGGAACTTCTCCCGGGCGTCGATCGGCTTGACCTCGCCGTCCGGACCCTTCTCGGTCTTGCCCTCGTACCCCTGCTTGTACTGCCGGTAGGTGTCCTTGTAGAACTGGTACTGGTCCTGCGGCCTGCGCGAGATGGGGCTCGTGGCCGAGTCCCAGGCGCGCGTGAGGAAGTAGTTCCTCGTCCGGTTGGTCAGCTCCCGGTCCCAGTCAGGGTTGCCGATGATCGGGGTCTTGCGCAGACCCTGCTCGTAGCGGACCTGCTCGGTCGCCATGATCTGGTTGCGGATGTTATTGACCTCATCGGCCGACCCCACCCCCATCGCAGCCAGGGTGAACCGCCACCAGTTGGGCAGCAGCGCGCCACCCGCGTCCTCGTTCTTGACCCCGTAGGGCAGCAGGAAGTTCTTGACCACCGCGCTGTCCCCGAACTCCGGGAAGGTGTGCAGGAGCAGCTCGTTGGCCGGGATCCCGATCAGGGGGCCGAAGCCAGGCATGAACTGGCTCATGCCCTCGCCCTGGAAGATCAGGTTCCAGTTCCCCTTGGGGACCACCCAGTTCATCCCGGACACGCCAGCCCCCGCCAGGGGCTGAGCGAACTTGGGCACCATGAAGTACTGGTTGCCCTTGTCGTCCACGGCGGTGAGGCTGCCGTGGTCGCGGTCGGTGGCCATCCCCGGCTTGAGGTAGTTGTACAGGCGGGTGGGGTCGTCGTAGAACAGACGGCTCCACTTCACCAGCACGTCCTGCGTGGCCCCGGCGAACGGGGAGATGTACCGCATCTTGTTGATGATGTCCATCTTCGAGGTGTTGTCGTACAGGGTGTTGCGCACCTCGCGCTTGGCCAGGGTGTCCGCGCTCTTCTGGAACTGGCGGTAGATCTCGAAGGGCACCTGCTTGTCAGCCGTCGCCCCGTAGCGGTCGAGGGCCTTGCGCAGCTCGTCCTTGTAGACCTCGGAGTAGATGCGGTTGCGGGCACCGTAGAGCGAGGGCTTGTCGGCCACCAGCTCGAAGTACTTGCCCGTGGTCTTCTGGTAGAAGTCCAGCACCTTCTGGCCGGGGCCAGGGGTGTACGGGTTCATGAGCGGCCCGTGCACGTCCGGCCTGGTGGCCGCGTCCGGGAAGATCTTGAGCAGGTCGTCCGGGGTCACGTCGCGGGCGCGAGCCAGCGTGAGCAACTGGGTCCCCTCGGCGCTGCCGGGGAACAGGTTGTCCAGGTGCTTCTGCTGGGCCTGCAGCCAGTGGTTCTGGTCACCGGCCCACCGCTCGTCCTTGGCGTGGTTGGCCCAGGAGTTGCGGGCGTCGATGTCGTCCGCGAGGAACTTGCGCACGTCGTCCAGCTCGCCCCCGGCGAGCATCCGGCGACCCACCACGTCCTTGCGGATCTGGTTGATCGCGGCTGCAGCCGACTGGGACCAGTTGGCCATGCCGCCGTTCACCACGCCGTAGTCGTCGCTGGCGCGCATGTCCTTGATCATCTGGTTGGCCAGCTCGATGCCGTAGGCCTGGCTGGGTCGGCCGTTGGTGAACAGCTCGTCCAGCTTGGAGTCGGCCTCGCCCTTGGTGGCGTAGGGGTTGATCTGGTGCCCGTTGTGGAACTCGGGCTTCATCCCCAGCACCTGCTTGTCCGGCGTGTCCCGGCGACGCGCGAGCTTGCCGTTGCGGGTACGGATCAGCGCGGCCTCCACGAGGCCCTTCTGCCGCTCAAGCTCGTTGATCTGCTTCTGCCGCTCACGGATCCCCTTGGCCCGAGCAGCGTCGGGCCGGTGCACGATGCGCGCCTCGGCACGAGAGCCGTACAGATCCTGCCAGGGGTCACGACCACCGTGGCTGGTGTACTCGGGCAGAGCGAAGATCTCGTCGCCCTCGTCAGCACGGTGCGCTCGGTCGGGGAAGCCCATCCCGAGGCGGTCGTTGTACTGCTTGAGCAGAGCCTCGTCCACCTGGCCACCAGAGGCCTGCCACTCCCGCCACGCGGCGCGGCCACCCTCCTTGTCCCAGCCCATCATGGCCTTGAACTCGTCGGGCATCCGAGACCACTTGGTGGTGTCGATGCTCTGGCCCTCGGTGCTCTTGTAGGAGCCGATGACGTTGCGCTGGGCGGGCTTGCCCAGGTAGGCCCGGCCGTAGCCGTGGTAGGCCATGTAGTCGCTCAGGATGGTCTGATCCGCACGGTGACCCTTGCCGTCGATCCAGGCCTTCCAGGCGGCCTGCCCGCCGTCCTTGTCCCAGCCCATGACCTGCTTGAGGTCGTCGGGCACCGAGCCCCACTCACGCAGGTCCAGCGGCTTGCCGTAGACCGTCGTGGCCGTGGTCCGGGCGGTACCCGAGGCCGGACGGAACCGGACGTTCCCGGCCTGGATGTCGGCCGACTTCACGTCGTTGAACCGCACGGTCTTCCAGTCCCCACCACGGCGGACCTGGATGGCCCGCTTGGCACGAGCAGCCGAGCGCAGCGCGTTGCGCGCCTCTTCGACCGTGCCACCGGCACGCTCCCACCCACCGGGGGTGTTCGTCGCCCACCGCTTGGCAGCCTGCTCCGAGCCGGACAGGTAGACCCCACGCGAGCCGCCCTCGTTCTCGAACCGCCGGGGCATCTTGGTGGAGCCGTGGAACAGGGTCTCGGGCGTGGCCTCGAAGTCCGCGCGGGAGACCTTGGGGGCCTGGGTCTGCCAGGTCGGACCAGCGTTGCGGATCTGACCGATCTCGTGGTTGAGGTGGTCGATCTGGTACTGGATCCTGGCCTGCTCTGCAGCAGCCATCTGCACGTCGGCGTAGGCGTAGCGCCGCCAGTTGCCCAGGACGTTCTTGAGGCCTTCCAGCGCGGTCTGCACGTAGACGTGCCCACCGAGCATGGCCAGGGTGCGGGCCTGGTCGTCAGCCGCCACGCGGATCCCGTAGGCGGGGCGCAGCAGCATCGCCGTGGACCACAGGCCGGTCACGGTGTCCAGGGCCTTCTTGGCCATGACCTTGGTCGCGTACGCATCCCCGGCACCCTTGGACAGATCCACGTCCTTGAGGGCCTTCACCGTGGCGTCGATCAGGTCGGCGTCCGGCATGTGGGTGGCGTCTTCGAGCATGGTGTTCAGCAGCGGCTTGTCGTAGGTGATGGCCTCGCCGTTGAGAGCGATGACCGTCGCCGTGCGACCCTCGGCTGCGGAGTACAGGCGAGCACCGGTTTGGAGCTGACGACGCACGTCGGCCGAGACCTTGCTGGCCACCTCCATGATCTGCTCGATCTTCTGGGTGTCCGGCACGAGGGCCGTCGCCCCGCTGGGGCTCTGGACCTCACGCATCACGCCGTGCTTGCGCGCGGCCTGCTCGTACATGGACTCGTTGGCCTGGTGGATGACCGACTGCCGCGCCTCGCGCGTGGGGGCGTCGAGGAACCCGTTGACCCAGCGGTCCACGTCCTCCTTGGTGGTGCCCGCCATGCGGTTGAGGTTGTTGCGGAACTGGACCGCGCCCTCCCCCACGTTCGTGAGGTTGACGTAGGCCGGTCGCACCGAGTCGAAGGCGTTGACGACGTGGATCGTCCGGCCGGTGGCCGAGTCCTTCACGACGGCGCGGCCATCGCGCAGCTTAGCCACGCCCGCCTGCACGAACCCCGGCAGGACGCCTCGGTCGGTGTAGGAGTTGACGTTGGCCATGAGCTTGTTGGCCGAGTCGAGCTGCAGCTCAAGGCGAGCCCGCTTGGCGTTGACCTCCGCGAGGCGGTTGGTCTCCATCCAGTAGGCCGACTGCTCCGCAGGGTTCTTGGAGTCGAAGCGGGGCTCAGGAGCCCGCATCGCCTCGGGGGCCTCCCCCATCCGGCGAAGCTCAGCGGACAGGTCCGCGTGCTCCTTGGCCAGGCGGTCGATGGCCGAGGCGTCCCCGGTGATCGCACCCATGATGTTGTTCCGAGCCGCCAGCTTGGTGGTCGGGTCCGTGATCGAGTTCGTCCGGGCGAAGATCGAGGCCAGCGCCCCGCCGTCCGCCGTGTTGAAGAACGTGGGCAGCTTGGCGACCGAGGCCGCGTCCCCCGCCTTGTCGATCTCGTCGTACATCTTGTAGGTGTTGTCCCGGAAGTTGTTGATCCGGGTGGCAGCGATGCGCCGGTCCAGCGCCGAGCCCTCGGTGATGTCCTTGGCCCCGACACGAGCACCGGACTCCAAGGCCGTGTTCGCCAGGCGAACCTCGTCGACACCATTGAGGGTGCCGCGCCCGAGCTTGGCCAGCTCCCCTGCACCAGGCAGGATCTTGTTGAGCGGGTCGGCCGTCAGGTTGCCCACGAAGTCCACGGTGCCTGAGGTCATCCGGCCAGACCAGGTACCCTCGTAGAACTCCTTGCGCTCCTTGATGCTGGCGTTCGGGTTCCCCGAGAGGTTGAGGTTCCCGTCCTGCCACACCCTCTTCTGGTGCGGGTTGTTCTTGGGGTCCTGCAGGCGGGGGTCGTTGGCCTCCACCTGCTCATCGAAGCCGTACTGGTTCGTGATGAACCACTGCTCCTCGGCCTGCGCCTTGGCCTCGTCGTACCGCTTGGCGTAGTACTCCTTCTCCTTGGCCGGGTCCGAGGACCACCCGTCCGCCGTGAAGAGGTCGTACTTGATGGCGCTGGCGTGGTCGGTGACCGCCTGGCCGAAGGAGTAGGTCTCCGAGTTGTCCCAGGCCGTCTTCCACTGGCCACCGTCGAGGTAGGAGCCCAGCCCCTTGGAGCCGTTCTGCACGTTGGTGTTCATCTGCTCCAACGTGGAGACCGGGCGGTTCCAGACGTTGTTGTAGAGCCAGTGCAGCGGAGCGATCGTCTGGACCACGGCCTTGCCGACCGGAGTCGCGGCCACGTTCTTGCTGCGCTGGACCTGCGCCTGCAGGTCGTTGCGGGTCTGGGTTTCCAGATCCTCGTCACCCGTGGCCTTGGCCACGCCCCACGCGATGGAGGGCAGCAGCCAGTTCCCCGGGCCAACGGCGGTGAAGAAGTCACCAGTGCGGGACCAGAAACTCATGGGGCCTCCTCTAGGAGCGGGCGATCAGGGACCGGACGTACTGCCGGAAGGCGGGCGAGGAGTTCTCGTCCGTGGTGGCCGAGAGCATCGCGGGGAGGTACTGGCGCATGAACTCCATGTCGCCCGCGAGGGCGTCCTGGTAGTTCTGGCCACCCAGACCCAGGGCGTCCACCCCGGGTCCAGCGCCTACGGCGGCACCAGAGGTGACCGGCACGTCCGGCATGGAGGAGGGAGCCCCGAACGGGGTCATGGCCGACAGGGCGCTGGCCTGAGCCTGCGCCGATCCAGCCTTGAGGTTCGGAGCCTTGGCCAGGGGGGCGGATTGCTGCAGGTTGCGCATCTCTGCGCCGTCCCCGTAGTCGCCCCCGGTGATGTCGCGGACGGGCTGACCGTCGGTGCGCTGCGAGAGCGCACCGGGGCCAGAGACCGCCGCAGGTTTCGCTGGGGCCTGGTAGCCCCCACGTCCTGCCATCGTCTACTCCTAAGCTGCGGGAGCCATCCGGGACACGGTGGCTCCGAGGTTCGGCTGGCCGGAACTGGACATCCCGGCGAAGTACTGCTGCAGGTCCGGACGACCGCCCGGTCCCTCGGTGGCCTGACCGAGCTGCATCTGCCCCGGCAGACCATCGGAGTTGAAGCCGCTGGCCTCTCCCCCACCGCCCGGAGTGGGCTGGCCGGTGAGCGGGTCGATCCCCTGCTCGGGGGCGGCCTGCTCCTTGGGCGGCTCCGGAGGCGGGAACGCCTCCATGACCACCTCTTCGAGGGGCTTGTTCTTCTGCAGCGCAGCGGTCACCTTGGCGACGACCCCGAGAACAGACGAGGGGTCCTGGCCGTTGGCGATGAGCTGAGGGATCGACTGGGCCGTGGCGGACATGGCCTGCAGGAGGGAGTCCCGCATCGCCTCCACCTCGATCTTCTTGCCCTCCTCGGCCGCGTTGATCCCGGCCGGGAGCTGCCTGCGCGAGAAGTCCTTGGACAGCAGCCCTGCGGCCTGGGCCTGCAGGGTGTAGACCAGGGCTCGGTTGGCGTCCAGACCGGCGAGCATCCCGTAGGTGGCCTCCACCGTGTGGTCACCCTTGATGTCCTTGGAGGGAACGTAGGTGATCTGGTAGGGCACACCGCCGTCGTTGCCCCGGACCTCGCGCTCACGGTTCGGCCAGAGCATCTCGTCCAGCTCGAAGCACTTCTCCATGACCCGTTCCAGGGCCATCTTGAACTGCGTCTGGGCGTCGGAGATCATCGTGGAGAACCCGGCCATGAGCTGCTGGACGCCCTTGCCGGTGATGACCGAGGCGTCCACCTGGCCGTTGCGGGCCTCGCTCCCGGCGATGCCCCCGGTCAGCTCGCTCTTGAGGAACTGGACCGACTGCCAGGTCTGGGGAGGCAGGTCCAGCCGCGCACGGCCGACCGAGTTCACGCCACCCTGGGCACGGATGACCGCGCCCGGACCCACGGGGATCTCCCCCACGTCGGGGGTGACCACCAGCGGCGCACGCACGGCGGTGTCCGCGCCTTCCAGCGCGAGCATTTCCATGCGGTGCAACGCCAACATGACCCAGATGAGGTCATCGAACTGCCCGCGCACCTCCTCGTCCAGCCCGGGACGGCGGGTGCAGACGTACCAGCACTTGCCGATCGGGTTGGGCGTGATCTCCAAGAGGCAGTTCTGAGCGTCCGGGCACCACAGCGCGCACCAGTCGTCGTCGTTGTACTTGATGACCTTGACCAGGCGCGAGCCCTGGGTGACCCCCGGGGCCGTGAGCTTCTGCTTGAGGTGGGGGTACTCGGCCACCAGTTCGAGCTGGTCGCGGTAGAACACCCGGGCCACGGCGATGGTCCGGCCGTAGCGGTCCCAGAGCGGGTACATGCCCGCGCTGTCCTCGACCACGATGCGCGGAACCTTCTCCTGGAAGTCCGGCTCCACGCAGATGCCCAGCACGCCGTAGGTGACGTACTGGTCCGCAGCGAAGGTCATCTGCGCGTCCAGCCGGGACTGCGCGATGTACCCGTTCACGATCTTGGTCCGCTTGTCCGCGAACCGCCTGGCCCTGTCCCCCAGCATCGAACTGCTGCTGCAGTTGAAGGCCGGGAGCGGAGCCAGGACGGAGGCGATGTCACGGGCCGTCTGGTCGATCGTGTTGGCGACGATCGGCCGGGGCCAGTCGTCAGAGAACAGATCCGGTGCCACCCGGTCGAAGTCTCCCCGCCGAACCGCCTGCACGTCCGAGGCGCGCTTGTCGCGCTGGGCGTAGCGGGACTGCAGGGCCTCAACCCGGGGCAGGATCTTCTGCATCGCCGTGAAGGCGAGGGCGGCGTCGTACGCCATGATCCTCCTAGCTCGCGTAGCTGCCGTACTCCTGCATGGGTACGACGACCCGCGAAGCGCGGTCGCGCTTCGAGGCGTAGGGGTTGTGGGTGAAGTGCTGGATGTTGCGGCCGACGTGGAGAACCTCGCGGGCGCGGAGTTCCGCGAACCACAGGGCCATCGGGCCGTCCATCTTGAGCTTGTTCCCCCGGACCCCCGGCTGCCAGGTGATGAGCTGCTCGACCAGGGCCTTGAGGCCCACGGAGTCATCGACCCTCGGCAGGTGCAGAAGGTTGTCGCCGTTGTGGGTCTCGCGGCCCGCCCCGTCGTTCACCTTCCGCTTGGACCCGAAGAGCGGGGCGACCGAGGCCACACCGAAGTCCGGGTCCTGCTTGTTGCGACCCGTGTAGTGAGGCTGCATCCGGATCCCGCGCTGGCGCAGGAACTCGTTGACCTCCGGGTCGTGGAAGAGGAAGAGCTGGAAGGCGTTGGTCTCAACGACCACCTCGTTGACCGAGTACTCGACCGCCACCTCCTTGATGAGGTTGCGGATCCACTCGGGCGTCGGGGCCGCCTGGACCCAGGCCTGCAGCACGTACCTCTTCTGGGTCTGCCGGTCCACGGCCATCACCAGGGCGAAGGTGTCGCCGGTCATCGCGGGGTCCAGGGAGAGGATGGTGTACATCCCCTCCATCCCCCGGCGAGGGTGGTCGATCGCACCCGGCACGAGCAGGCCCGCGCGCCGCCTCTTGTCCTGGCTGCCCGAGATGCACAGGGGGTCGAACACCGAGTCGGCGTTGACCCCGAGCTGCATGTAGGTCAGAGCCCAGATGCGGGCCGGGATCTGGTCCCGGACCCGGCTGAGGTGGAAGCCGTCCCAGCGGGGGTAGTTGCCGTCCTCGTCCGGCTCCACGTCCCCCGCCCCGTCCCAGGGCTCCTGGGCGACCGGCCACAGGGTCTTCCAGTCCTTGGGGTCCTCGGCGTACTCCAAGACGGCAGGCATGGCCAGGTGCGTCCAGGGCGAGACCCCGGAGATGAAGTGGTCCGGGTTGAGCAGCTCGGAGTACAGGTCAACCGGCGCAACGCGCGTTCCGATGACGAGCAGACGGCCACCAGAACCGGGGAGTCGAGAAGCGACTTCCTGGGTCAGCCAGCGCATCTGCTTGTCGTACTCAGCGGCGTTGGTCAGCGTCACGGCGTCGTCAACCAGGATTAAGTCAGCGCGAGCACCGTAAATCTGGCCGGAAAGGCCGATGGCCTGGATGTTGGGGTCCTTCTCGCCGCTTGTTCGCAGCTCGTCGGAAAGGTAGATGCGGTCTGCCGACCAGCCGCTCTCGGACGACTTGAACCCCTGGGAACCACCGAACGCCGCCTGCAGCGCGGCCCACCTCGGAGAAGTGAGTCGCTGCTTGATCGCCCAGAGGAAGTCCTTGGCGAGCTGCTGGGTCTTGGAGACGATGATGATCCGGATGTTGGGATTCATGCACAGCCGGTAGAGGGCGTACTGGATCGTGATCGTCATCGACTTGGCGTGGTTCGGCGGGACGTTGATGAGGATCCGGCTCTTGTCCCCCGCCTTGTAGGTCATGGCCGGGTGAAGTTCTGGCTCACGACCCTCAAGCACGTCCACCCATACTTTTTGGTGCGGGTAGAGGGGCTGGCCCAGGAAGTCACGACAGAAGGTCTCGAAGTCGATGTTCGCCACGTCGGCTTCCTTGCCGACCTTCATCGCTTCTGCCCGCTGGTGGCGAGTCTCGTCCACCTTCTTGGCGAAGTCGGGCTCGTTCGCCCGCCAGTTCTCGTAGGCCTTCACGGTACGAGAGGCAGCCTCACATGCCTCGGCCACGGAAAGGCCTGCCGCGATTCCGGCGATGACCTTCTTCTGGGCGTCGGCCTTGGAAAGGCCCTGGGGGCGATTGGCCACGAGGGCTCCTCCATGTGGGTGACTGCGGTGTTCCATGTGGGTGGGGGGCGCTACGCTCCCCCGCCATGCGCAAACGACTCGACGCGATCCGCTTCTGGCTGGTGCTTCATAAGCCGATGATCGTGCTGCTCGCGTTGATGGTCTTGATTCCCGCACTGTTCGGCGGGCACAACGACTTGATCCAGAACACGATGGGCTACTGAGAAAGCTGGGTGAGGCGCACCGGGAGGAACATCCGCTTTCTGCATCTACCGGTGACTTACCTGCGGATCGGCCTCTGCCCTACTGGATTCCCTGGCGACCTGGGGGGAGGCCGGAATCCCGGAGCCCCTCCCCCCGCTCGCAACAGGGCGACTAGGCAGCCAGGGATGCCCTGGCGCGCAGCACGCAGGAGTCGAGCCATGCGCGCCGCTGGTCGGGGTGCGCTGTCTCTACTGCGGCCCCCACCTCCACAACGCCGTGGATGGCGTGGGCCGTCTGGGAGCCCAGGCGCTTCGCCGCGCCAAGCGGGCCGATCAACTCAAGCTCCGGCATGGACTCCCCTCCCCTGGTGGCTGCACGAGCGCCATGTGCGCTCATCCCACACTCGGGATTCGGGGGGCGGATCATGAGACGTTTCCAAGATCACGGCGGCGGCGGGACCCTCATGGCCACGACCCCACTCCCCCGGCCTGACCCTCCGGGCCAGCCCTGTCAGCGACCCTCTGCGTCCTTGGACGCTCAGTGGCTCTAGGAGCCTCTCTAGGGTGTTCTGGGGGGTACCTGCCCTCAAGGCCTCCCAGGCCCTCCTGGGCCTGCTGCAGCCCCTCCCAGGGGCACATCTGAGCCCGGCCTCTGGGCCGGTCTTGAGTCAGCGACCCGTTCAGGGGAGCTTGCTCTCCCATGAGCACTCAGCGCGGCCTTCTGGCCCGCGCCTGCTCTCCCCCATGACCATGTACGTCCGCGAGTTGCGCGGCCGTCTGCTCCATCTCGGCCGCGCTCCGCACGTCCGATGAGATGCTCTCCATGATCGGGCGCTTGAGCGCCCTCACTCATATATGTCCATGTAGGCACAGGCTCAGGCCTGTGCATAACTTTCTGACCTGCAACGATGCTGTCTGAGCCCCCCTGAGCCCAACCGGGAGAAAATCCTGAGACAGACTCTAGGTATGGGGGTGGGGGGCCTCGATTAAGCATGTCCGGGTCGATGGTGTGTCACGCTCGGTGAGTGATCCAACACGGAGAGTGAGCGCCCAGCAAGGGCCTGGATGCACAGGCTGTGACCGCATGGTCACCCTGTGTGGTGGTTGGACCGGTCCAAGATGCACGGTGAGGGAGTAGGTGGCTACTCATGCACCCCGTGGGCAGGGCACAGCAGGCCCCAGAAGGGGCCAGCGCAGGGCATGGGCAGCTCAGGACAGGGGAGAGGGCTCGCAGGCCCTTCCTGTGCCGACAGTCCAGCTCGGTCGCTGCCTGGCGATGGGGGGGCAGGGGGCAGGGGCGTGACGGATCGGCACGTCATCTCCGGTCGCTGCGCGACGCTGCGACGCCATGCCACGGGGGGCACACGAGCACCGGGGGAGGGGCATCACTGCAGCTCAGCGCCACGGTGCATGAGTCGAGTTGACACACCAGCACCGGAGGGTGCAGAGTCCTCCTCATCGCCACAACGGCGAACGGTTCTTCGCTCACAACTCCACACCACCAGCCAGGCGGGCCAGCTCTCCGGAGTGGCCCCCACCGCCCCAAACAGACATGGCGACTGCGACCCACCTAGTGAGGCCAGCCGTTCAGCGCCCGGGGCGACGGGGGAGAGGCCAGCTTGACAACGGTGTGGGATGCGTGCCAAGATCTACTCAAGCACCGGGAATGACGCGAAAGCGAACCACCTCCGGATGGGGGCAGGCGGGACAGCGGACGGCCTAGTGCACGACTCTTGAGAACTCAATAGAGCTATTCCTCTCACCCTCGCTACGGCGAGGGCACGAGGGTTGACGATGGTGCGGGGGTCAAGCTCCGTACGTCCTAGCTAGACCAGCCCGTGAGTCCTGAGCCCAGTGATTGTGACTGGGGGAGGGCAGGGCCTAGCGGGGGACGGTGAGGCAAGCGCACGTACCAACGTCATCCCGATGCCCTTTCCGCACGACACACTGAGGTGAGACGCAATGACCGTTTTCGACGACCGCACTCGTGCCATCATCACGCGCTCTGGGACCATGCGGCCCCAGGACGTGGCCGATGGGATCTTCGTGGCCCTGGCCCACTTGGTCGCCTCCGGGAACGCTCCGGAAGACCAGGCGCAGAAGGTGGCGAACGATCTTCGGGTTGCCCGTGATGCGTTCACGGACAACATCGCAGCGGAAGAGGCAGGCCTGCCCATCGACATCGAATCGTGCCAGCACTCTCACGAGCGACTGGCCGAGGAAATCGAGGACGCTGCCGACTACGTGAGCGGGTGCTCTCCCGTGGGGTGGACCTACGGAGCGAATGAGAACGACCCTGCCGAGGCTGGGTTCTACCCGATCGACTCCGACGGTTACCCGATCGAGCTGTGAGCTAGATGCCTTGCGTGATTCACGCATCCCGGTGTAGGATGCGTGCATCGCGTTGGTCACCTAGACCAGACGCAAGACCAACAACAACGTGAGAGGAACGTGAGACGAATGACCATCACCCTGGACCGCCTGACCCGCCCGGAGACTCTTTCTGAGATCACCCACGGGTTGACCGGCCACCGTTGGTCCGAGTACGACTCCCTGAACGGGGGAGACCCCGTGCCCCTGGTGGGCTCGGAGTACTCGTGGTCCGCCGTGCGTCCCCTTCTTCGGGGTGAGGCTGACCTGTTCATCATCGACGCTACATCCTGGGGCGAATACTCCGGGGGTAGCTCTGACATCCAGCGCAGCAACTTCCGTGCGCTGCTCCGGGACTTCCCCGAGTCGTTCGTGGTGATCGGTTCCTCCGGTCACGACGGAATGGCTCTGGGGCTCCCGGCAGGAATGGGGATCGACCCGTCCCTCGTGGAGATCATCGAGGGCCTGGCCGAGTACCCGCTGTACGACGAAGAGGACCACTCCGAGCTTCTCGAAGAGGTCTGGACTGAGGGTTGGGACTACCGCGTCCAGGACGTGCGTGCCGACCTGGAACGCATGGAGATCACGTTCGAGGACTCGACTGAGGTCGTGGACAACGACTGGATCCAAGAACACTACGAGGCGCACCGCAACGTGTGCCACTGGGGTCCCACCTTCGACGGTGCGGACACCGCCGTGATGCCCGAGGGCGACCACGAGCGCGTCATGGCCGAGGTCGTCAAGGACTACCGCGTGGTGGTCTTCAACTGGCTCATGGGCCGGTGAGCTTGCGTGAGGCATCCCCTCGTGGGGTGCCTCGCGTTGGTCTACCGGACCACCGTCCCGGGCGGCATCCCGGAACCCTTGAGAGGGAGTGAGTGACATGACCTTCCGACTGGAAACCACCTCCACCTTCACCTCGAACGGCCTCGAAGAGGGCCGTTACGTGACGGCGGGGGAGGCGTGGCGGGCCGCTGCCCTGGACTACCTGTCCTCGGACGCTGGGCTGCCCACGGAAGCTCTGGAACACCACGCCGAGGCCATGCAGGCCATGAGCGAGGCGGGGGAGTACGAGGTCGAGGACGGGGAGGTGATCTCCGTGATCGATGTGTCGGTCGAGCTGGACGAGATGATCGAGGGCTCCTACGTTCCTCGTGAGGCGATCGTGGCCTACGGCTCCAACGTGGGCTACGACCTGGACAACCTGAGTGACTGGCTTGAGGAGGTCGAGGACGCCTACGCCGGGGAGTGGGACGACCGGGAGGACTTCGCCCGGGAGACCGCGAACGATCTGGGCGTGCTGCCCAAGGACAACACCGACACCTGGCCCCTGTACTGCATCGACTGGGAGCACGCTGCCCGGGAGCTGTTCTACGACTACACCGACGCGGAGAACCCGAGCGGGGGGATCTACGTCTTCCGCAACATCTGAGCCGCTTGCGTGATGGGCAGGGAGGCCTGCCCGTTGCGTTGGCCACTCAGCCCTGAGTGAGACCAACCCAAGAGAGGACGTGAACGACATGACCGAGACCGAGGCCGTCAACTGGCCCCTCGTGGACGCGGTGCTGGCTCAGATCGAGGCGCACCCGGAGACGTGGAACCAGGAGCACTGGCGCTGCGGGACCTCGTTCTGCTTCGCAGGCTGGGCCGTCGAGATGAGCCCCGATGCGTCGTGGGTCGAGGACGAGGGATGGGCCGACGACGTGAAGCTGCTCGTGCACGGCGTGGTGATGAAGTACCCGCCTGGCCACGCTGCGGCACACCTGCTCAACCTGCCCGGAGACGCGGGTGACGACCTGTTCGAGGCGACCAACTCCCTGGACGACATCAAGGCCGTCATCCGCAACATCCGTGCGGGGGAGTACGAGACCAAGACGTGCGAGTTCTGCGGCCAGGACTGGCCCGCCTACCGGGGCGACGAGTGCCCCGACTGGGACACGAGCCACCAGAACTTCTACGCGGACCAGGACCGCTACGAGGACGACGAGGACTGACCGCTTGCGTGCGGCATCGGGTGACCGGTGCCGTGCGTTGGCTGCCAGGGCTCCACCTGACAGACAACCAGAGAGGGAGTGATCGACATGGCCAAGGGGATCGTGATCCCGGCCGACGAGGCCCAGCCCATGCGCGTCATCGACGTGCGCGAGCTGTCCGACCTGCAGTTCGTCGTGGGCGGGTACATCCAGCCCGCGCCGATCGAGCGTGACGACTTCTCGCTCTACTGCGACGAGGAGGGCAAGCTCAAGGGCTACCCGCTCAACCAGCGGGCCGACATCCTGTGGGGTGCGTTCCTGCCCGAGGAGTACCGGATGCCCGGTGACCACCTCGTGGGGGACTGCGTGCTGGCCTCCTACGATGAGGAGGCCGAGGGCTACGTGGACGTGCCCGAGTTCCTGCTCGACCAGCTCAAGCTGTGAGGCTCACCAACCGGGCATGGACCCTGGTGATCTCCGTGACGTTCTTCGTCGCCGTCTTCGCCCCGAGCTTCGTGCCCGGGGGAGGAGTGCAGGCCTGACCGCTCGTGCGGCTCACGTCCCCGTGACGTGGGTCGTGCAAGCTGCCAGACTGGCAGTGGAGAGAAGAGAGGATGTGGACGACATGAAGCGCAAGATCTTCTGGACCGACCAGACGCGCACGGATGGGCTGCAGTGGCAGCTCGCCCTCACGATCGAGGACGAGTGGGGCTTCTACGACCTGCCCGTGTACGTGCACGGCGACAAGGCCACCGTGGACGTGTCCGTGGCCGTGCTCAACGAGCGGGTCTTCGGGCTCAACACGGTCGAGGCCCTGCAGATCCTCGCATCCAGCCACGCGGCGTCCCGATGACCGAGCCGCAGCTCCGACAGGCGGTAGGCCTGTGACCTGGGAGCTTGTGGGTCAGATCGCAGCCGTCGCTGCCATCGTGGGTGGGGTCCTGTGGGCCGTGCTCAAGCTGGCCGTGCGGGGTGACCTGGCCGTGGCCAAGGCTGAGCAGAGCGTCGTGCTGGGGGACATCAACCGCCAGCTCGCGGCCCTCGACGGCAAGGTCACGGCTGGCTTCGCCACCGTGCAGGCGGACGTGACGATCATCAAGGCCGAGGTCACGAACCATGATCGTCGCCTGACCAGCGGTGGCATCTAGGCCAAACGAGGCCGATCACGCAGTGGTGTTGCATGGCCCCTCTACGCGCATGTAGGATGCGTGCGTAGAGGGGCCGTGTTGCGCTCCTGACCGAGGAGGGGGAGAGCATGGCCATCCGGACCAGGAAGGACGAGCGAGAGCAGGTCGCTGCTCTCCTCGAACAGGACTGGGAGTCGGCGGATAAACTATCCGACGCCCTGCTGAAACTCTCCTACGAGTTGTTGCAGAACCGAGAGTGGTGGGTGTTCGGAGCCCGCGTGGACGGCACGCTCGTGCTGCCCTACGGGTTCTTCTCCACCGACAAGGAGGCCGTCAAGGCAGCCCAGCAGATCGGGGGACCGATCGCAGGAGTGGTCAAGATCTACCCGACCGCGAAACTCCGCGAGAAGATCCTCGCTCTGTCGAAACCCATTGAACCCTCGTGCCCGGACTGCGGGCACAAGTTCGAGATCCACATGGCAACCGGAGCACGTCCAGGCTGTATCGAGAAGAGATGCAACTGCGAAAGGAGGCACGCAGCATGAAGCACTGTCGAACTGGCAAGTTCCGGTACCGCACGGAGCTGGACGCCAAGATCCGAGCATCGAAGATCGAGGGCCACGCGAACAGGAACCCCAGCGGAGACGACTGGGAACCGCAGCGTGCCTACTACTGCAACATGTGCGGTGGCTACCACCTCACGACCCAGGAACAGAGGACTGAGCGTGTCTGAAACCGTTGCAGCGCAGGCACTTACGCCTCGCAGCCGTGTCCTGCAGACGGCGGACGACGCCATCCACGGGGACCGAAACACCCACTACGGGACGCCCACCGAGAACTTCGAGCGCATCTCGAAACTCTGGTCGGTGTACCTGGGGCGCAACGTCTCTCCTCGTGACGTGGCCATGCTCATGATCCTCCTCAAGGTGGCTCGTGGCATGAACCTGCTGACCGAGGACACGATGGTGGACATCGCCGGGTACGCCGCGTGCGGGTGGGAGTGCGAAACTCAGGTCGTCGCGTGACCAGCGACACCATCCGCCTGAGCCGCTCCATGCGGCGCAAGGCTGAGCACCGAGCAAGCCAGCGCATGAAGTACCGGTACCCCTTGGAGTACCGGAAACTGCGTGAGGCAGCGCGTGAGTTGTACCCGTGGGGGAGCACCAACTGGGCTACCCGCAGGTCCACCTACGTGTACCGGTCGCTGCGCAAGAACCACCCCGACAAGTGGGCCGAGTACTGGAACGTCGCGGTGCAGCAGGTGCACACCGAGCACGGCTGGGAGGACGGTCGCAAGACCGGTTCGGGCAAGAAGCCGAACCCCAACCTCCCGGGCCGCGAGGTTCCCTGCCCGTACTGCGGGGCCGAGATCGAAGCCCCGTGCCGTCGCAAGGACGGTCGCACCGCCCACACCCACAAGGACCGGCTCATGCTGGCCCAGAAGGAAGCAGCATGACTCCCGAGGAGGTGCTGGCCCGCCACGAGGGCCTCGTCCACCTGATCGCCCGAGAACTGAGCACTACCCAGTGGTCGATGGACGACCTGGCCCAGGAGGGCCGCACTGCGTTGTGGCTGGCCGCTGTCGAGCGGCCGGACGACAACCTCGACAAGCTCGCCTCCAAGGTGATCCGCTCGCGGATCCTCAAGGTGACCAGCAAGGGCCGTGGGTACGGCGCAGAGTTGGGGGAGGGGGAGGACCGCAGGTTCGAGCCCCGCTCCCTCTTCTGGACGGACGGCGCGAGCGAGGAGTCCAAGCAGGTGGTCGAGGAACTCATGGGCCACGACCAGAGCGCAGAGGACGAGTTCCTCGCCTGGGAGGCCAGCATGACCTCGGCCATGTGGCACGCGCTCAACGGACCCGAGCGAGTCGTCGCTCGACGGCGCATCGCAGGGGAGACCAACCGCGAGATCGGCAAGGCCCTCGGCACGCGACCGGCAAGGGTCGCGGACATGCTCAAGGGGATGCGCGAGAAGCTCGAACGAGTTCTGGTGTAGCGGGTGCAGGATGCGTGCGCTGGGGGGTAGGCTGACCACGCAGTGTCGGGGTTCGTGACCCCTAGTTCGCACCCCGCCTGCAACGACGGGGCTCCCCGCGCCCTACCGCCCCCCGGAGGTCCGCAGGGGAGTCCCGTCACTCACAGTGAACCAGATCGGAGACCGTGGTGGCAGACAAGATGGGTACCGCGCGGCTTCGCCAGCTCGTGGTTCGCCTGCAGATGGACCTCGACCGCTGGGTCGAGCGTGACCAGATCGAGGGCAGTGTGGCCGACGAACTCGGGTACTACGCCCGAGAGTTCGCGGTGGCCACCGACGACTGCGAGGAGCAGATCCTCGACCTCGCCGGACGCAACGCCACGGTGCTCGCGCCCCGGCGCGACTTCCTCGTGAGCCGTGACCTCGACGCTGAGGCTGAGACGCAGGCCCGCATGGACGCGGCCGACGAGGAGGACGAGGACGAGCGTCCCGAGCCTCCGATGGCTCAGGTCACCGACGCAGAGCGCGACCCGCACCTGGTGTACCGGCGCAAGGGTCAGCAGCGACCAGACTGGTCGGCATGACCCGCATCGACGCCCAGGTGCTGCACAACCTGGACTACCCCTGGGATCCCGAGGGCCGGATCTGGACGATCAAGGTCGTGGACGACCTGCACGTCATGGTCCACCCGTTGATCTTCACAGCGGCCATCATCGTCCGACACGGCGTCTGGGCCGGTGGCTTCGCGGACTTCTACACCGACCGCTGGTGCTACCACGACGTGTACGCCGCTGTGCGGGCCGCTGAGGCCTGGGACCCGGCTCAGGAGGACGAGCCCACCGGCTGGCACCGGCACCCGCTGAGCGGGCGACGTAGGCCCGATGGTGACCCGTCCAAGGAGGAGAAGGTGTGAGCAGTCCAGCGTTCAAGCATCGCCGCCTCAAGCGCAAGCTCCGGGAGGTGATGGCCCCGCTCGACCGGGCCGGGGTGGTGACCCAGTACGACCGCAGGGGCCGACCGATCCCGGCCTGGCGCTGGGCCTGGCTGTTCGAGAACTGGAAGGGCTACCGGCGCGTAGCCCGCACCGAGGTGGGTGACGCCGTTGTCACCACCATCTGGGACGGCCTGGACCACGACCTGTTCGACTCCCGGCCTCGGATCTTCGAGACCGCCGTGAAGCGGCCCACCAAGGGCTACGACATCATCGGCCGCTGGCCCGACGAGGCCACGGCCCTGCTGGGTCACGAGGCCACGGTGAACGAGGTCAAGGCCCAGCTCCGCTGGGAGGACTACGAGCGGGCCTGACGCCTCTCCCCCACCATGATCCGTGCCTGAGTAGAGTCATACTCATGCACCCGTCAGAAGGCCGGGGGAGAGGTGCGACACACCGCTGTGTGCACCGGATCCCACACATGGCGTGATGATCCGCTAGGTTCACCGGAGACATAGCGAAGGCCCCGGTGCTGAGAACACCGAGGCCTTCCACCCGCAGACCAATCGGAGTGATCGGCAGGTGCTACTCATGAGTGTACGTGGATCGGCTCGCAGCGCCTACCAGACGCGCCGCTTGACTGCCAGGTCTGCGCGGATCACTCGCTTCCCTCTGTCCGCCCGCTCGACGCGCGCTGCTGCTGCGGCCTGCGCTGCGACGGCTCTCGCCTTCCGCTGCTCTTCCTCCTGCCGGTACGCCTCGCGTTGCGCCAATGCCTCGGGCGTCAGGGTGGACGGATCCACCGGGGGAAGCTCCTTCTTGGCCTTGAGCGACTTCCTGCCCTGCAGGCTGCCGGTGGCCCCAGATCCTCTCGACATGCGAGAGATCATGCACCAGACCCCCGACAAGGGGGGTGCGACCGGCTAGGTCCAGCGAACTTCCCGACACGACGCTGTGTCGTAGTGCGCCCCCCGAGGGGGGTGGCCCGGTACTAGGGACTCCGGGGAACCACTGACTCTTGCTTGGCGGCTGACGAGTCAGTGGACACCTTACCCTGCCCTGCCCGAGGAGGCCAGGGTTAACCCTCGTTGATGAGCAACACCCTGATGCCCGACTAGGACCGGGCGACGTTGGTTGGTGACCTGCGGCTCTGAGAGCGGAGCCGTGGTGGACGCAGGCGAGGTTGTGCCTTGACGACAGCACGACGCTCTTCGAGTGCCCCCGTAGGGGGCGCTCCGCTCCGCTCCGAGAACCCCAGCACGACCTCGTTCCTCGGCCGTCCTGGCCGGGAACCGCGCAGGCGAGTTGGCACTGGCGAGGGACACGCTCGACTGGCCTGGGCCACCGTCTCCTGTTGTGAGACCCGCCCCTCTCGCGCATCCCACGTCGAACCTGAGAAGATGCGATCACCCCGTTACGAGGAGTCACCATGAGCACGCATCGGAAGTCGGTCCAACAGCTCGGCTCGATCCTCAAACCCTATGGACTCGAAGTCGAGCGCACCTCGAACCAAGCCGTCGTCTACCGCGACGGGAAGAAGATCGCGCGGGTCACGATGGATGGTGGCGAGACCTCGGTGATGGGGGCAGTGCGGCTCCTGCGCAGCCGGGGGGTCCTACCCCATGAACAGATGGGAACTGAGAAGCCCGGAACTACCCAGCCAGCAGACACGCGCAAGGCCAGAGCCCGCAAGAAGAGCCCAGCACCCGTCACACGGCTCCCGCGTGACGTAGAGCGTGTGCCTGCGGACAGGCTCGCAGTGAAGGACGGCGTTCGTTTCGGCGTGTACGGCCCGGCACGGGTGGTTGACGCCCTCTCCCGTGTACGGACTGCCGGGGGGCAAGACCTCGACCCCGAGGCGACCGCGCGGGCAGCCGCCAGGCTGGCTGCCGCAGACCGGAGAGCCGCTCGGGTAGCCGTTGTAGCCAACGCTCCCGACCCGGTGGTTGCTGTCGAGGATGACAGCGCCGACCTTGCTCCGGAGGCAGTCGCTGCGGAGAGCAGCAGCCTGTGCCAGGCCGATGGCCCAGCGGTCCCAGCTCGGACGTTCCACGAACTTCTCCCTGTCACCATGATCTTGAAGCAACTGCTCGACGGTCTCGGCTCGACGCGGGAGATCGCAACCCTGTGCGGGATGCCCCACTCCACGTTCTCCTACATCCTCAGTGGCCGGGTCCGCGTGACCCCCAGAGCCGCGATGAAGTTCGAGATCGGCCTGGGGGTCGAGGGTCTCGCTGAGCGCCTGCTGCTCGCGCAGATGCGAGACGACCTGCGCGAGATGCGCTACTTGGCCAAGGCCGGGGAGCTCTGACCGACGCCGATCCCCCACACCCAGACCATCGAGTCGCGGATCTGCTGCAGGTGCGAGGTGATCTCGACCGAGGGGTCCGCGTAGCGGCTGGCTCGCATGATGAGGTCGCGGTCACCCGCGATGTACTCGTCCAGCCAGCCCACGAGGGCCTCGGCCTCGTCGTAGCGGTCCTTGGTCTCCGTCCACCAGTTGATCTCCTGCTCGGTGGGCGTCAGCTCGGCGCTCATCGCAGCAGCCTGCGGGCCACCAGGGGCAGCGAGAAGAGTAGGACGACGAAGAACACCAGGACCAGGGCGAAGCAGCCCCACAGGGGCGCGAGGACCCAGATCCAGGCCCAGTCCAGGTGGTCGGTCACCTTGGCCAGCACCAGGGCCAGCGTGGCCAGGATGGACAGGGGCCACAGCGTGGGCACACGCACGGACCACTTCATGAGGTCTCCTCTGGGAAGGTGCCCCGCGAGGGGGCGCGAAGGACCAGGCCGTTGGTGCGGAGGAAGTCCTCCACGTCGAGCTGGTCCGCGATGGCCTTGAGCGCCCGGTAGATCAGGCGCTGCGTGTGGGTCCAGGAGAACCCGATGTGCTCTGCCACCTGCTTGATCTGCAGGCAGGCCGCGTAGCGCAGGAGCAGTGGCTCTTCCAGCTCTGGCCCCAGGCCGGCGAGTTGGTAGGCCACCCTCACTTGAGACACGAGTTGGCCCCACTCCCCCTCGGGCTGGTGCCCTCGGAGGTTGTGCAGGATCTCGGTCAGGGCCATCTCCACGATGGCCACCCGGTAGTAGTCCAGGTGCTCGGGCTTGAACCCGGAGACCAGGGGCAGCGTCCGCTCGGCGTACGCGCCCATGTGCTTCTTGAGTTCGGCCCGCAGTCGCCCGGGGTACCGGTCGAGCAGGTGCTCGATCCGCTCTTGGTGGGTGTGACACCACAGGTGTCCCTCCTGGCGCAGGTCATCCAGCTCGACCTCGCGGTAGACCCGATGAACCTTGCGAGCGGCCTGCTCCACCAGCTCAGCGACGGCGGTCATGCCAGGCGTCCATGATGGCGATGGCAGCACGGAACGTCGGGGCCATGCCCACCACGTTCCCGGGGGCAGCGATGTACCACTCCCCCGTCGTCCGGCTCATCCAGATCCGGAAGGGCTTGCGCCGCTCGAAGGCGTTCATCTGGTCAGGTTCTCCAAGTACGCGAAGAGGTGGTCCCGGTAGTCCTTGTTGTTCGGGTGGATGAAGCGCAGGGCGTCGAGCCCTGCCTGCAACATCTCGATGTCCCTCTTGGAGAGGGCAGCGGTGTACCTCGGGACGATTCGGTTCACGACCGAGCGATGGCTGCGTTGGCCCAGAACATGGCCTCTTCGAGCTTGGTGATCGCCGTGGACTTCTCGCGGCCCTCGGGGAGGTTCTCGTTGAGGTCACGCGCAGCGGCCCACAGCACGCTCCGCACCTGGCTGTGCTGCACGACCCGAACAGGGTCGGGCTTGTGGTAGTCGAACCGGTGGTCGATGTCCAGGGGGCTCATCCCTTCCAGACCTTCCCGTCGAAGTAGAACTTGCCGTCCTTGATCGGGATGGTCATCGGGGTGACCGTCTTCCCGTCCACCACCAGCACGCCGAACCCGGCCTGCCAGTTGGCGATGCCACCCTTGAGGTAGGTGGCCTTCTTGAGGTCCATGAGGTGGCCCACCTCGAAGCCCCAGAGCTGGCGCAGAACCTTGCCGCCGAACGCTGCGGCCTGGTGCTGCAGGCCCAGGCGGTGGGTGTGCCCGCACACCACGGACATCCCGGTCTTGCGGGCCAGGCCCATCGCGGTCGAGCCGGGGATGTGGGACACCCCGGACTCGTCCCCGTGCAGCAGCAGCCAGCCGGGGACCGGCGACCAGGGCTCACGGTGGAACTCGCAGTTGATCGAGTCCAGCTTCATGAAGTTCTCGAAGCGGTACTCGGGCAGCTCCGGGTCTCCGTAGAGGGCCGGGGCGTACTGCCGGACGTAGTTCTCCAACCGGTCGTCGTGGTTGGAGCGCGTCAGGTGCTTGACCCGCAGGTCACGCAGGACTCGGAGCGTCTCGTTCCGGTCCTTGCCCACCGTGCCGGTGAACTCCCCCTTCATGCCCCGGTGCCACCGGGACATCTGAGGTGCGTCCATCGCGTCACCGACGCAGATCGAGTCGAGGTTGCGGTCAGCGATGAAGGTCGCCACTGCAGCCACGGCTCGGTTGTCCTGGTACGGAACTTGAAGATCACTAATCACTGGGATGATCTCAGGCACGGGGCTCCCGATCGGTGCAGAGGTAGGCCAGGAAGACCAGGGTGATCGCCCAGGTGGCGAAGTCGAAGAACTCAGTCACCGATGATCTCCGTGGTGACCTTGAACTTGCCGCCGAGGGCGAAGTGGCTGAGCCGCTTCTCCACCTCGTCCAGCGAGGTGGCCTCGATCTGCTCGTTCGACATGGCCTTGTTCACGATGAGGTCCGCCGTCACGCGGATCTTCATGCGCCGCACCTCGAAGAGGTCGGGGTCCAGGTAGTTGTCGAAGACCAGGGACCGCAGGTCCGGGGTCAGCGGCTTGCTCACAGGTAGCCTCCGTTGTCGATCCGGTGGGTGGCGAAGAGGTCGTCCTGCACCCAGGCCGAGGGCTCGTCGTTCTCGACGTTGATGTACTCGGTGCCCACGCGGACGAAGTACTCAAGGGTCTTCACCGGGGCACCGGTCTGGTGGTCCACGGACACCCGCAGGCGGGCGGTCTCGGAGTACTCGATCTCCGGGCCGCTCAGCACGTCGGAGCGCAGGGTCTCGAAGACCGAGTGGATGTCCAGGCCCTTGACCTCGGAGTGGTCGGCCTTGCCGCTGCGGTGGAACCACCACCCAGCCTCGCGGTACAGCTTGGCGAGCACCTTGGGGTGCACGTCGTACTCGATGTCAGAGTCCGCCAAGATCGCGGACAGCTTCTGTGCCACCGTTGAACCCTCCCTGGGCCAGGTAGTAGTCGTTGAGATCCTGGCCCTCGGCCGGGACGATGACCGCTCGCGCGGTCGGGATGTCAGAGACGACGGTCTTGGCGAACTTCCGCCCCGCCTCGTCGTTGTCCCCGAACACGAGGACATCCGAGAACCCGGCGAAGAGCCGGGGGTGGTGCTTCTTCCAGTTGTTCACGCCGACGACACCCACGGCCGGGATGCCGCACTGCCAGGCCACCCAGGCATCGGGCTCGCCCTCGGTGATGGCCATGACCTCGGTCTTCTCGAACAGGTTGTGCGGCCAGTAGATCCTGGTCACGTCACCCGTCCGGAGGGGGAGCATCTTGGGTCCCTCCCCCTCCATGAGCTTGAACCGGAGGCTCTCGGCCCCGGTCCTGCTGTAGCTGGGGACCGCCAGCCGCCCGATGAACGGGCGAAGCTCAGGAGAAGGGTCGGTCGGGACGACCCCGAGCCGGAACTTCTCGGCGGTAGCGCGGGCGATACCCCGCTTGTCCAGATAGGATCCCGCCGCGTCGAGGTTGTCCTGGCACTCGGCCACCAGGGCTTCCAGAGACGAACGACTGGCCGAACTTGAAGGCGTCAGCAACGCTCTCGAAACCTTCCATGAGCATGATGAGGGTGATGGCGTCGCCCCGTTCCCCGCAGGCGAAGCAGTTCCACACCCCCTCGCCCAGGTTCAGCGAGCAGGATGCGTCCCGGTCTGAGTGCTCCGGGTGAGGGCAGCGGATCTTCTGGTTCCCGCTGCCAGACTTGCCGTAGTGGATCTCGTAGTGGTCCAGCACCTGGCCCAGGTCTGGCCTGGGCAGCTTCACCGGTCCTCTTCCCAGTCCTCGTCGGCGCGAGCCTCGACGTTCAACTCCCACTGGCGTTCAAGTTTCCAGAACGCATCGGCGCTTGAGTTGAGCGGGATCCCCCGCATCACTCGGGGTCCTGGTGGTTGTTCGCCAGCACGAGGAAGAAGTCCTTGTCGCACCAGGCCTCACCCCAGATGCGGGTGGCCGGTTGGCCGCAGACTGCACAGGTCATACGAAGAACTCCTCCATGCTGGTGATGACCCAGCCCTGGCCGGTGCCCTTGCCCCGGTGCTTCACGACCACCAGGGGTGTGAGGTTGGCTGGGTCCAGGCCTCGGTGCTTGGCGTAGTTGTCGCGCTCGACCACGGCCTGTCGCCACCAGTCCGGCAGGGACCAGCGGGCCACATCCTTGGCCTCGATGATGTACTGGGCCTGGCCGTCCTTGACGACGAGATCTCCCTCGTCTTCCTTGCCCGCCAGGCGCAGACGCTCAGCGTCGTAGCCGTCCTTGCGCAGCCAGTCGAGGATGCTCCTCTCCCACAGGCCACCCTTGGCACCCGCCCTGCCCACGTCAGTACCCCGTCCAGTGCTCGAAGCGGCACAGTTCAGGCCGCGACTTCAACTTGATGAACCTCTTGCCGGTGGGGTCACAGGGACCTCCACGGTTGGCCACGCAGGCCACTCCGAAACGGTTCGTCGCCGGTTCCAGAGCGACCGTGAGTACGACCTCGGGAAGCTGGGAGACCTTGCCCTGGATGCCCCGTCTTGGAGCCGGGACAGTGGCGTCGGTCTGCACTGCTTCCGAGACGTGGTGCAGGACGAAGATCGCTGCACCGGTCTCGCGGGCCAAGCCGTGGAGTTCCTTGAGGATCCCCTGCATCCCCACGGTGGGGTCGTCACCGTCGGACTCCCCCACCACGTTCATGAGGTTGTCGATGACGATCACCTCGGGCCAGACGCCGTGTGCTTCCACGTAGGCGTCCAGCTCGTCGGCCAGGTCCCAGAGGGTCGGGGCCGAGTCGAACACCCACTGGATCTGGGAGTCCCGCACGGCGTCCTGGTAGAACTCAGGCCCTCCCTGCTGCAGGAGGTGTTCTGCCACCTGGTCCGAGGGAGTTCCCGTGACCGTCGCGGACAGCCGGGTCATGGCCTCGTGAGAGTCCATGTCGGCCGACACGTACAGCGTCGGGAGTCCCATCTTGTGCACCCACCAGAGCCCGAGCAGGGACTTCCCCGCCTTGGGCATCCCGGTGAGCAGCACCATCTGTCCCCGCTTGGGCTTGCACCCGTTGCGGTACAGCTCTGCCAACTCGGGCACCTCGGGAAGAGGCTGCCCGGTGTTGCGGGCCTTCTGCAGTGCCCGAGCGGCGGTCAGCATCTCAGAAGGGGTCTTCCGAGAAGTCGATCGCCTTGTACGGCACCCCGGTGACCGAGCCCAGCTCGTAGTCCTGGTAGCTGTGCGGGTGGAGGATCGAGCGGTAGCGCCGCTCACCGGCCGCGTTCTTGACGACGACGACCTCCTCGGTCCCGGGCTGGCCCTTGACCTCGACCCAGATCACCGAGCCGAACGGGAAGTCCTTGGGCTGCTGGCGGACGTGCACGACCGCCTTGAGGTCAGCCTTGGAGAGGATGTGCGTCCGAGGACGTCCCTCCGGGGACTCCACGCGCACGACCACGTCGTTGCCCTGGTTCCCGATGACCCGACCCTCGGTGCGGAACACGATGGTCTGACCCTCGTCCACGCTGTCGAGCGTGGCTGCGATCTGGCTCATTCGGTGATCCCCCGCGCGGTGTTGTAGTCGTCCGGGAACAGGTCGGCAGGCTTGCGGTCGCCACGGAACTGGGTGCCCTTGCACGGGTCCACGAAGACCGCGTACGGCTTGCCCTGCTGGGAGGTGGCGAACTTGAGCAGCGCCGGACCACGGTTGGTCATCGGGGCCTTGGGGTGACCGGAGTAGTACCGGTTGCCGTAGCGGTCGGTGCCTTCGAGCACCTTGTCCCCACCAGCGTTCGCAGCGGGCGGGACGAACCCGCCCTGAGCCGGGGCCTGGTAGCCACCCTGGTAGCCCTGCGGCGCAGCGGGAGGAGCCGCGACCGGGACACCGGTCAGGCCACCAGCAGCGACACGGGAAGCGGAGACCAGCGTGGCGTCGGTGTCGGCCACGAGCTGGGTGAGGTCGCCCTCGAACTCCTTGAGGTGGTCAGCGAACTCCTCGGCCGTGACGGCCCGGATGTTCACCAGCCCGCCCGTGTGGAGCTTGGAGCTGAGCTGGAAGTTGAACTCGTCGGACAACTGCACTCCTTGATGCACGGATCCTACACCGCGACGGCGTAAGACGAGCGGATCTTGTTGAGGGTGAACTTCATGAGGTGAGACGCTGCGGCCTGGCTGGTGCCGTGCCGCTCTGCGTACTCAAGCTGCGTGATCTGTTCCCAGAACACGGCGCGCAGCAGGTCCCGCTGCTTGTCGGTCAGGGTGGGGATCACCCTGGCCAGGTCTGCGACCGTCGTCACACGGTCGAACTCCTGACCCCACGAGGGGTCGGCCACGAGTTCTTCCAGGGTCCCCACCACACCGGAACCCAGGGAGTACTCGAACGACCAGACCAGCGGGGTGTTGAAGGCCCGGTGCTGCTCTTCCAGCTTGGGGTTCCTCACCCGGCCCAGTCGTTCCCGGATCCCGTCCACCATCTGGTGGTAGACCTTGGCGCGGATCCAGGGGCGCAGGTCCCCTGCGTCAGGGTCCCAGCCACGGATGGCCAGGAGCATCCCGTACAGGGCATCGGACTCACAGTCGTGGAACTGGTCCGTGAGCTGGCGACGAGCGAACGCCTGGGAGTAGCGAACTACCCAGTCGAAGTGCTCGCGGCACAGCTCCTCTTCTTCCTCAGAGGTCATCGAGCAGGTCCCTCATGAAGATGAGGTCGGACAGCACGTCGAGGAGTTCCTCGACCCGCAGGGTCAGGCGGTACCACTCCGAGGGAGTGGCTGCCTTGCGTTCGTCGGTGCAGGCCACCAGCGCCTCGGTCACCTTGGCGACCTGGCGGGCGTTGACCTTGCGCCGCTCCTTGATGGACTGCACGGATCCTACACCTCCATGTAAGAACGCGGGATCTCTTTGGCGCGGTTGCCCTTCGCAGAGCAGAACTCACGGACACCGCACGAGCCGCAGAGGTTGGACGGGTGGGGCAGGAACAGGCCGATCTCCTTGGCCTGCTTGAACTTCCGGAAGGTCATGTCGATGTGCTGCTGGTCGTAGTCCACCAGGGAGTGGACCTGACCAGGCTCACCGGTACGAGCCATCCAGTACGCCCCGTGGGAGGGGCGCACGCCGAACTTCTGCTCGATCGCACTGGCGTACTGTCCGAGCTGGAAGTTGTTGACCGGCTCACGGCCGGACTTGATGTCCACGACGATGATCCAGGAGCCCCACTGGTACACCCGGTCAATCGCCAGCTTGATGGGACCGCCGCCGAACTCCACTTCCAGTTCGAGTTCGATGGCCCACTCCCCCTCGGGAGTTTGCCAGATGGTCCAGGGAGTGGTCTGGTTCCAGTGGATCCAGCTCAGCACCATGCCGGGGCCGTTCTGCTCCCACCAGTCCCGGTTCTCCTTGTTGGGCCAGGCCTTGCTGGCCCGACCAGAGGCCATGATGTCCTTCTCGGTGAACCCCGTCCGCTGTAGGGTCTCCTGCAGGTGCCGGTCGAGGTGTTCCTTGAAGCGGGCCGGAATCTCGGCCTCCACGCATACTACACCCTGCTCGAAGAGAGCGCGGTCCAGTTCCTCGGTCAGGGAGTGAACCGCGCTACCACCCAGCAACGACCACGACGGGACGTTCGGGATGGTGGTCGCCTTCTGCAGCCAGTACTTCTCGCCGCAGGTCAACCAGGTGTCGAGTTGAGAGTAGCTTGCGTGTCCGGGAAGGTCACGCAGCTCGATCACGTTGCCAGTTCCTCCAACACGTAGGTGGCGAAGCCCACGCCGTCACCGGCAGGAACCTCGGGGACAGGGTGTCCCTCGTCGTCTACCTGGTCCCAGTCCAGGGCCAGCTTGAACATCATGAGGTCGAGGTCCGCGTGGTCCTCGATCGTGGCGCTCTTGTCGATCTCGCAGGTCCAGCCGGTGCCGGACACGTAGATCAGACGGCACCCTCCACCCAGGCCAGCCATCGGGTTGGTGGTGGTGATCGTCGCCAGTTCCAGCTCGCCGTCCTCCGAACGAAGCTCGGTGACCTGCAGGTCGTTCACAGCGACAGTGCTCGTGGTGCTCAACGGAAGATCCTTCCAAGCCTCTGGGTCCGGGACCCCACCCTGACAGGTGGGTCCGACATACCGCTCTCCTCGGCCGGACCCACCCCGGCTCCTTGAGTGCCTAACCAGTAGAACGCACGCATCCTACGCTGTCAACTCTCTGCTCATGGAAGGTCTACCTACAGCGAAACCCCAGTCTCATGGGATAGAGACTGGGGTTTCGGGGCAAGCGTTGTTCAGCTAGTCATTCGGTACTAGCTCACCCCTCCCAACGGGGGGCTGCGGTGATGTCCTTGGGCATCCGAACGAGTGCATCTCCATCACTCTTGCGGCGCGGCACGTAGACGAAGCCCTCCTCGGACTCGGGCTTGTAGTCCACGACGAGACCCTCCGTTCGGAGCATCTCGCGCCAGCGTGGGTAGGTCGATGCAAGGCGGGGAGGTACAGGGTCTCCTCGCCGGACCTTGGCCTCGGTGCGCAGCAGGGTCAGGATCTGCTTGTGCCGGTGCTGCGGCTCGATCTTCCAAGGGATGATGTCAACGGGCGTCGCTGGACGCTGGCGGGGCATCCCCCGCCGACGCGACCACAAGGAGATGGCCTTGCGCGTCACCTGGATGTGGTGCTTCTCGCGCAGGTAGTCAACGATCTCGCCCTGGTTCAAGCCTGCCTTGATGAGGCGCTCGACTTCCTGGTCAGGGATCACTTTCGCGGCCATCGGCCCTCTCCTCTAGTCGCCCCCCGGCGTACACACGGGTGATTCTGTGGCCCCCTTTTTGGTGCCACACACCCTACAGAGAGCACTGTGGCACGGATGCTACACCTCACGCAACACGTCTCAACTACTTGAAACGATGATGAGTGCGGAAAACTTCTAGGTGACGGATGCGTGCAGGGCTGGTAGTCTCTACTCATGCGCCGCTCCGAGACCGTCACAGTCCCTCTGTCCCAGGCGATCGAGCAGTTCGAGACCGAGCGTCTCGCATCTGGATACAGCGCCTCCACTTTGCGCTCCACGATCAAGAGCCTGGACTACCTGCGCGAGCGTGTGGGGGATGTTGACGTTGACCACATCTCCCCTGCACTCGTTGCCGATTTCCTCGGGCACAGAAACTCCGTGGGCGATGCACCGAGCACGGTCAACAAGCACCGGTACCACCTGGCTGGCTTCTTCAAGTGGGCTCGCGCCCACGAGTACATGCCCCCGGCCAGTGATCCGCTGGGCACCACGCGGGCCATGAAGATCATGCCCGCGAGGAAGCTGCGCATCCCGGCGCAGGACTTCCCTGCCCTGCTGGACGCAGCGGAGCACCCCAAGGACCGGATCATCGTGGCCCTGGGCCTGTACCTCTTCCTGCGTGGGTCGGAGATCGCGGCCCTGCGCTGGTCGGACTACGACATGAAGAACCACGAGATGCACGTCAAGATCGAGAAGACCAGCCAGCGCGACATCATGCCGGTGAGCGAGGAGCTGGACGAGGAGCTGCGGATCTGGGCGCTCTGGTACCAGAACCAGCAGTCGGGGATCTTCCGTCAGGACTGGTTCATCGTCCCGGCCACGGTGACCCACACCGGCCACGAGCCGGTGCTCGTGCCCAGCCGTCCCCACCCCCAGGGCTACCGGAACGTCCAGCGGGTTCTGCGTGCGGCCGGGTACGCCGAGGAGGACGGCGACCTGGCTGGCGAGGGGCAGCACACGCTGCGCCGCTCTGGTGCTCGTGCCCTCTTCGACGTGCGAGTGGAGGACGGGTACGACGGCGCGCTGCGCCAGGTGCAGGCGATGCTGCACCACACGACGGGGGCGATGACCGAGAAGTACCTCGGCCTGGACATCGACAAGAACTCCCGGAACAAGGCCATCGCCGGGAAGGCGATGTTCGCCAAGAACCTGCCGACCAAGGAGAAGGCCCGCATGAAGCACATGCACCTGGTCAAGGACCAGATGGTCGGGGGCATCGAGGTTCCCCTCCCGGGGGTGCAGGCGCGATGAGCGAGGTCGAGGAACTCCTGCAGCTCGTGCTGCAGTACGGGGACGCCCGGTACACCCAGGGGATTTGGAGCCAGGACAACCTGCCGGGTTCCATCGAGGAGTACGACAGCGCGATGGAGCGGGCCGGGGAACGGTTCGCTGAGATCGAGGAGCGAGTGAGTAGGTTGCGCGCATGAACCCCGAGGAGAAGAAGCTCCTGTGGGAGCGGACCCAGCACCTGGTGGCCGTCGCCAACCAGCTCGCCTGGAACGCCGAGGAGCACGGCATGAACCGGATGCAGGAGACCCTGACCGGCACCAACGGCGACAGGGCCATGCTCACGGTCTCGTCGCGCCTGCTGTCGCAGTCCCGCTCGGACCTCGAAGCTGCAGCCCAAGACCTGCTCGATCTTGCCCCCAACCCCTGAGTAGGATGCGTGCCATGGGCGACGACGACGAGATGGGCTTCAACCCCGCTGCGATGCTGCAGGGTCTGCGCGAGGCGCACGACAAGGAGCACATGAGGATCGACGCGGAGAAGGCCCGCGAGCAGCGGTTCCTCGACAGCCTCGACGTGGAGGGCCTACTGGCCCTGGACTGGATCCTCAGCACCAACCCCGAGCGCGCCTTCGCCAACAACTGCCGGTACTCCGGGATCATCGAGACCATCCTGCGCCTCAAGCACGGGGCGGACATGGACGGCAAGCCGCTGGACCAGATCCCCGAGGACTGACCCCAGAACGACGAAAGGCCCCCCACCGCGATGGTGGAGGGCCTTCGTCATGTCAGTCTTCCGATGTGTCCCGGTCGTTCGGGATGCGGTACACCCCGTAGCTCCCAGCCACGGCGATGCCCACGCTCACGTAGGGCAGGGCCTGGTCCGGGATGAGGTGGCCGTCCAACAGGGTGGCGGCCACCGTCACGAGGAAGGCCACGACAGCCACGATCGTCTTGCGGTACTTGGCCAGTTCGGCAGTCACTCAGTCTCCAAGCTCGATGGCCATCTGCTCGTCGCAGATGCCGGTGGGTTCCATCCGGTGGGCGCTCTGCCAGCGGCGTACCGCCTGCTCGTCCCCCACACGATCGGCCACAACCTGCTCTGCCTTGTGGGGCCACCACAGGGGCACCAGGCCGTAGGTCGCAGGAGGCCCCAGGAGGGCCACCGTGGGCTCGTCCAGCTCGCCCGTGACGGCCAGGCCGTGCAACCTCTGCCAGCCCCGGAGAACGGCGCTCAGCGTCTCCCACGGGGTGGAGTAGGACAGGCCCAGCTTGGCGCAGGCCAGCATCTGCAGGTCGGTCACAGCAGCTTCCTCACCGTGACCAGCAGCGTGCCGCCGAAGTTCGAGCGGTTGCGCTGCGGGCTGGTCTCGCGGACGAACTGGATCTTCTCGATCACGGCGGTGAACTGCTCACCGTTCGTGAAGTCCTGCACGACCACCGCGCTCTGCGTCTCTTCCAGCTCTTCGAGCGCAGCCAGCCTCTGGGCGGCTGCACCCTCCACCCCGTGCGGGGTGTTGTACCGGTCGGTCTCGTGGTCGAAGCACATGAGCGGGTACTGCACGAGCCGCTGCCGTCGCACGGACGGCAGGGCCTTGATGCTGAGCACCTCGACCACCGGGGTCCCCAGGTTGGCCGTGCTGGGTTCGAGCTGCAGCCGGAAGGCCGCGTACTCGGTCGGTGCGATCGAGGCCGAGATGTCGATGTCATCGCGCCGGTTGGTCGCGTCCGTCAGCGCGAGGACGTTGCGCTCCCCCGCCTCGGTCAGGGAGAACAGGGTGACCGTCCCGGAGTTGGTCGTCGCCCCCACCTTGGCCAGGCGGAAGCTCTTGTTCTCGCTGGTGCCGTAGCGGATCTTCCCCGAGGTGATCCAGCCACGGTCCTCGTAGGCCGTGGCCGACTGGACGTAGTGGCCCCAGGAGTCCAGGCCCAGGACCACCCGGTCACCCGTGAAGGCGATCGAGCTGGCCGTCCCGGCCGCGTGGGTCTGCACGTCGTAGGCCCAGGCGTACCGGCCCTCGGCCGTCTGCTGGGACAGGTCGATGCGGACTGCCCCGCTCAGGCCCAGGATCCCGTTGGTGATCGCGGCGTAGCAGAACCGGTCCCGAGCCGTGAGGGCTCGCACCGGCTGGCTCGTCTCGACCGTCAGGGGGCCGTAGGTGAACGTGGAGTTGTACTCCCCGAACGTCCCGATGCGAATCCCCCGGGCCGTGCCCAGGGCCACGAAGTTCCCCAGGTAGTTGTGGATCGAGTGGACCGTCTCCCCCGGGGGAAGCTCAGCGATCTGCTCGGGGAACGACAGCTTGGGCGTGCCCCCGTCCTGCGGCGCGGCCAGCGTGATCCGGTAGACCAGCCCGCGACCACCGGAGTAGCCGCAGGCCAGCACTGCCGTGGGGGCATCTGCGATGCCGGTCCACTGGAAGCCCGGGTCCAGGTGGGTGTACAGCGGGGTGGCGGTACCCAGTGCCCCGCCGACCAGGGGCAGCTCGTAGAGCTTGGGACCCATCGCTGCGATGAACCGACTCTTGGCGAACCCGATGACCGGGGAGATCCCGGCCTGCTGGGTCCACACGTTGGCCAGGGTGGCCCCCACGATGTCGAACGAGGCGATGCCCTGGGAGTGGCCGAAGTAGACCTTGGTCCCGATGGCCACGGCGTTCGTCACGTTGGCGAACGACTGGGCGTAGGTCGTCTTCCCCGAGGGGCGCACCACTGTGATGAGGTTGCCGTGCAGGAGCACGGCCACGTTCTCCCCGGCGAGCACGACGGTGGCCGAGGCAGCAGTGGTCGAGGAGGCAGTGGTGTTCCCACCGG
>NZ_JBFBND010000033.1:0-46718 GCF_040702905.1 Kineococcus sp. NPDC059986
GGAGGCCGCGGTCCGGGGAGTCCAGCAGGGCCTGCAGCGTCGACCCCGAGCCGGAGGCGTAGGTCGAGCCGGATGCGTCAACGAGTCCGCCGGGTCCGGCCGCCGGGTGGGGGGTCGTTGTGACGTCGGGCTCGTAGGACGAGCCGGATGCGTCTACGAGTCCACCCCCGGCCGACCCCGCGGTTCCGGGCCGTCGACGCATTGCGCCGAACCCAGCGGCGCGACGCTCCAACGAGTCCCCCCGGGCGCCCGCCAGCCGACCCCGCGGGGACTTGAGCGCGGGGGCGGGGGACCACCCGTTCGGGCTCGCGCTAAAGGGTGACGGCCGTTCGTGCCGATAGGAAGCGCGTGGCAGCAGAGACCCCCAGCACCGCAGAGCGGACCGGCACCCGTCGCTCCCGGCGACGCGGTGTCCCCGTCCCGTACGACTTCCGACGGCCGACCAAGCTGTCGCGTCAGCACGCCCGCGTGCTCGAGATCACCTACGAGGGCTTCTGCCGTCAGTGGGCGACCCTGCTGTCCTCCACCCTGCGCACCACCGTGCAGGTCGAGCTCGACGGCATCCAGCAGTACAGCTACGACGAGTACGCCGCGTCGTTGCCGATGCCGACGGTGATGGCGGTCTTCGACCCCGAGCCACTCGTCGGTGCGGCGGTGCTGCACATGGACATCGCGTTCGTCCTGTCCTGCATCGAGCGCATGCTCGGCGGCACCGGCGCGAACGAGCAGCCGGCCCGCCAGCTCACCGACATCGAGGCCGTCCTGGCCCGGGGCATGGTCGAGCGCACCCTCGTCGAGCTGGCCTCCTCGCTGGCCACGGTGACCGACCTGAAGCCGAAGCTCACGGCGATCGACCAGAACCCCGCCTTCGCGCAGGCCGCGGCCGCGACGGACGTCATGATCGTCTCCTCGTTCCACCTGCAGGTCGAGGGCGCCACGGGCACCGCGACGCTGGCGATGCCGCTGGACCCGCTGTCGGCGGCGCTCACCGCGGCCGAGCTGCGGGTGGCCAGCCCCGAGGAGCTGCGGTTGCGGCGCCTCATGCGCGACCGCCTCGACGACCACCTGGAGAACATCCCGGTGGAGGTGTCGGTGCGGATGCAGGCGGCGCAGATGCGCCCCGACGAGATCCTCTCGCTCATCCCCGGCGACGTGCTGCGCCTGCCGCACCGCGCCGACGAGCCCCTGGAGGTGGTGGCCTCCGGGGCCCACGTCGCCTCCGCCGTGGCCGGTAGCCGCGGAGCCAAACTCGCCTGCCTGATCGTCCCGACCCCCGAGGAGAACGCCCGATGAGCGCCATGACCACCACCGACCTGACCGCGACCCTGCGTGAGGCCGCCCAGGCTGCGCTCGCCGTCCTCCCGCTGTCCGCTCCGGGCACGATCACCGACATCGTGCCCGTCGCCTCCGCCCCCGACATGGGGGACGAGGGCACCGCGGTGTCGGCGAACTTCGCCGGTGCCGCCAACGGCCGCGTCACGGTCGTCGTGGGGGAGGAGACGCTCAACACGCTCCTCATGAGCCCCGAGGGCGCCCTCGACCCGGTCGACGCCCTGCGCCCGGCGCTGGAGACCGTCGTGCACTCCCTGGGCCAGTGCGTGCTCGAGGCGGGTGTGGAGGGCGACCCCGCGCAGGCGCTGCGCCAGCTCGACGGCGGCGCGGTCGCGCTGGTCGGTGCGGGCGGGGAGACCCTGGCCCTCATCGGCCTGACGCTCACCGCCCAGTCCGACAACCCGACGCCCACGGCGACCGCCACCGCGTCCGCCTCGGCCGCCGGCGGCCCGCGCCGCACGATGGACCTGCTGCGCGACGTGCAGATGGACGTCACCGTCGAACTGGGCCGCACCCACATGACCGTCCAGGACCTGCTGGCCCTGACGCCGGGCTCGGTCGTCGAGCTCGACCGCGCGGCCGGCTCGCCCGCCGACATCCTCGTCAACGGTCAGCTCATCGCCCGCGGTGAGGTCGTCGTCGTCGACGAGGACTACGCCATCCGCATCACCGAGATCGTCACCCCGGAGGCCGGCGCCTGATGGACGCCGTCGCCGCGATCGCGCGCACGAGCATCTCGCTCGTGGCGGTCCTCGGACTGCTCTACCTGATCTCCCGCTGGCTGCGTCGCCGTCAGGGCGGCGTGGCCGGCGGGGCGGACTTCACCGTCCTGGCCAAGCAGAGCCTGGGTGCCAAGGCCGCCGTCGCGCTGGTCAAGGTCGGCGACAAGGCCCTCGTCGTCGGGATCTCCGACGGTGGGGTCTCCCTCCTCGGCGAGACCGACGTCGCGTCGGTCCTGCCCGTCACCGCGGGTGAGGGCGTTCACCCGGACGTGGTGCTCAAGGATTCGGCCGGACGTGTCGAGGAGGTGGACATCACCACCCCCGCCACGGACGAGGCGGACCTGCTCAGCGGCACGGACGCCGTCGCGGCGCACTCCCACACCGAACCGGTGTCGGGGGAGCGCTACCTCCGCAAGGCCGGCGAGACGATCGCCGTGAAGGCCCCCGCCCGCCACACCGCCACCGGTGTGCAGGGTTCGGCGCTCTCCCCGGCCACCTGGTCCAAGGCAGTCGACGTGCTGCGTGAGAGGACGACCCGCAGGTGACGAACTCCCGAGTCCGGCCCCAGACGACCCGGACCACCCGAGCCGCCCGCCGGCTCGCCGCGGCCCTGGTGCTCACCGGGGGACTGGTCGTGGGCGGCGCGCTGAGCGCCCAGGCGGCCGCTCCCGCCGCCGCGCCCGCCGCCGTGGCCGGCTCGGTCTCGACCGTGACCCTGGCCGCCGCCCCCGCGGCCTTCCCCGCGAACCTCCCCGCCGGGTTCGGTGCGGGCGTGCAGGCCCCCACGGACCCGCAGGCGCCCCAGAACCCGACCGCGCCCGCCGGCACCGGGTCCGTCTCGGTCGACATCAACGGCGTCGACGGCAAGCCCAGCCAGTCGATCACCATCATCATCGCCCTGACGATCCTGTCGGTGGCGCCCGCGCTGCTGCTGCTGACGACGAGCTTCACCAAGATCCTCATCGTCCTCGGCCTGACCCGCAACGCCCTCGGGCTGCAGGGGACCCCGCCCAACCAGGTCCTCGCCGGGCTCGCGCTGTTCCTCACGATGTTCGTCATGGCACCGACGTTCACCCAGATCAACGACGTCGCCGTCCAGCCCTACCTCAAGGGCGAGAAGACCGCGACGGCCTCCTTCGACGACGGTTCGAAGCCGTTGAAGGAGTTCATGCTCAAGCAGACGCGGCCCGAGGAACTCGCGCTCATGACCAAGGCCGCCAAGCGGGACCTGCCCAAGACGCGCGAGGAGACGCCGCTGACCACCCTGGTCCCCGCGTTCGCGCTCTCGGAGCTGCGCAGCGCCTTCATCATCGGGTTCGTCATCTTCATCCCCTTCCTGGTGATCGACATCGTCGTCTCCGGGGCGCTCATGAGCCTGGGCATGATGATGCTGCCACCGGTCACCGTGTCACTGCCGTTCAAGCTGCTGCTGTTCGTGATGGTCGACGGGTGGGGACTCATCATCAAGTCCCTCGTCTCCTCCTACGCCGGCTGAACCCCTCCCACCGAGGCCTCGTGCCCGGGCACCCCTCGCGGGTGCCCGGGCACGTCCGCGTCCGGGACCGCCCCTGAGCGCCGGACCCCGTCCGGCTCAAGGGATTCACCCGAACAGCCGAAGCAGTCACCGGAACACCCGTGACACCCCGCGACACCCCTGCGAACAGGAAGGCGACCAGATGACCGACGTGACCGTCATCCACCTCGGGATGACCGCTCTCGTCCTCGCCGCCAAGCTCTGCGCCCCCATGCTGCTGACCGCCCTGGCCGTGGGTTTCGGCATCTCCCTGTTCCAGAGCGTCACGCAGCTGCAGGAGCAGACGATCTCCTTCGTGCCCAAGGCCGTCGCCGTCGGAGTCGCCATCGTGTTCTGCGGCAAGTGGATGCTGCACGAGATGACGAGCTTCACCACGGCGCTGTACGAGCAGATCCCCGCCCTGCTGACCCACGGGGGCTGAACCGTGCAGGGGGTCCCCTCGGTCCCGCTGGACCTGCTGATGGCGCTGCTGCTCGCGAGCATCCGCGCCGCGGCCTTCCTCATGCTCGCCCCGCCGTTCGCCAACAAGGCCGTCAACGGCCGCACCAAGGCGATGCTGTCCGTGGCCATCGCCCTGCCCGTGGCGACCCGCCTGCGCGACTCCGTCCCGCCCGTGGAACCGGGCGCCATCATCACCGCCGCGCTGCAGCAGGCCCTCGTCGGCGTCGTCATGGGCGCGTTCGTCGCGCTGCTGTTCGCCGCCGTCCAGGCCGCCGGCGACATGCTCGACCTGTTCGGCGGTTTCCAGCTCGCCAGCGCCTACGACCCCCTCATGCAGTCCCAGACGGCCATCTTCGGCAAGCTCTACGCCTGGACCACCACCGCGCTGCTCGTCGTCTCCGGCGGCCACCTGCTGATCCTGCAGGGCTTCCTGCGCTCCTACGACGTCCTGCCGCTGGACGCGGGCGTCGACACCGGCACCGTCGCCCGCGTCTTCACCTCCGGCGTCACCGAACTCATGGTCTCGGCGCTGCAGATCGCCGCGCCCCTGATCGCCGTGCTGTTCCTCACCGACATCGGCCTCGGCCTGCTCTCGCGCGTCGCCCCCGCCCTCAACGTCTTCGCCATGAGCTTCCCCGTGAAGATCCTCATCGCCCTCACCCTCGGCGGGTTCACCTTCTCCCTGCTGCCCGGTGTCGTCGGCGACCTCGCCGACACCGCCCGCGAGACCGTCGTGCGCATGGTCACGCCCGCGTTGACGGGGGGTGGGGCCGGGTGAGCGGGGAGAAGACCGAGAAGCCGACTCCGAAGAAGCTCAAGGAGGCCCGCGACGAGGGGAACGTCCCGTTCTCCCGCGACGTGGCCGCCTGGCTGTCCACCGGCGCCGGCGCCGCGACGATCCCGCACACCATCGAGGCGGGGCGTGTCCTGCTGCAGCGCACCATGGGCCGCATCGCCGACGTCGCCGTCGACCCCGAACCGGCCCGCGCACTGTCCGTCCTCACCGACACCTTCGCCGGCGTCCCCGCCGTCCTGGGACCCCTGGCCGCCGCGACCGTCCTGTCCGTCGTCGTCGCCGGCGCCGTGCAGGGCACGCTCTACTTCGCCCCCAAGAAGCTCAAACCCAAGTTCTCCAACCTCAACCCGGTCAACGGCCTCAAGCAGCACTGGGGTCCGCAGGCCGTGTGGGAGGGGACCAAGTCGCTGCTGAAGACGGTCGTCATCGGCGGCGCCGTCTGGCTCGTGGCCAAGGACCTCGCCCCCCGCCTCGTCGGGCAGGGCACGATGCCGATGGCCTCCGTGCTCTCCCTCACCGGGTCGGCCGTCGTCCGCATGCTCACCGTGACCATCGTCGTCGGGCTCCTCATCGCCGTCGCCGACTACGCCATGAGCCGGCGCCGCATCATGAAGAAGCTGCGCATGAGCAAGCAGGACATCAAGATGGAGCACAAGAACGCCGAGGGCGACCCGCTCCTGAAGGGTGCCATCCGCTCCAAGCAGATGGCCATGTCCCGCAACCGGATGATGGCCGACGTCGCCCGGGCCGACGTCGTTCTCGTCAACCCCACCCACATCGCCGTGGCCCTGCGCTACGAACCCGGCAGCGGCGCCCCCAAGGTCGTCGCCAAGGGCGCCGGCGCCATCGCCACGAAGATCCGCGAGAAGGCCAAGGAGAGCGACGTCCCGCTCGTCAAGGACATCGAGCTCGCCCGCGCCATGTACAAGAGCGTCAAGGTCGGCCAGGAGATCCCCCCGGAGTTCTTCGCGACCGTCGCCAAGATCCTCGCCTTCGTCATGAGCCTGCGCACCCGCGGGTCCCTCACCGCGTTCGGCGAAGCCCACACCCTGCCCGCCTGAGCCCCGCCACCTCCTCGATCGCCACGCGAGGGCACTGCACGGTCAAGGTCGGCCCCCGCCACGCCGATGGCTCCACAATGGGCCGAGGGAGTGAACCGGGAGCGACGCAGCGCGACGCCCGCACCGGCCCCACCGCCGGGCCGACCGCCGGGCCCACTGCCCCCGACGACGCCCTCACCTCCGCCCTGACCCGGCTCGGCCCCGCCCCTCACGCCGCCGCCCCGGGGGGCCCCCGCCGCCGCGCGGACGACCGCACCGCCGTGGCCGCCGGCACCTCCGTCGGTGTCCGCCTCACCCGCGCCCTCGGTCTCGTCGTCGCACTCCTGCTGCTCGTCGGGGCCAGCGGCGTGGGCGGCCTCCTCGTCACCGGCTCCTCCCGGGCCCGCGAGACGCAGCTGCGCGGCCTCGAAGCGGCCAACGCCACCCTCCAGCTCACCCTCGCCGACGCCGACGCCGCCGTCCGCGACCACCAGGACACCCACCTCCCGCAGGACCTGCAGACCTACGACCGCTCCGTCCAGGCCCTGCCCGCGCTGCGCGCCCGCGTCGAGTCCCTCCTCACCGACCCGCTGCAGCGCAGCCTGTTCGTCGAGCAGACCCGGCTCATCGACGTCTGGCTGGGCACCACCGACCCCGCCCGCGGCGCCGCCGACCTCACCGGCGCCGCCGCGCAGTCGCGGGCCTTCGCCGACCTGCGCGACGCCAACACCCGCCTCGACGACCTCGTCCGCCGCCAGCGCCACGACGCCACCAGCACCGAGAACTGGGTCCGCTACGGCGCCCTCGTCGTGCTCGCCCTCACCCTCTGCGCGGCGCTCGCCGTCGTCGCGGGCACCGGCGCCCGCACCCGCCGCGCGCTCGTGGACCCCCTGCGCACCCTCGTCGACGTCCTGGACGCCCACGGCCGCGGGGACCGCAGCGCCCAGGCCGACCCCACCGCCGGACCCGCCGAAGTGCGCAGCGTCGCCCTCGCCGTCAACGCCCTGGCCCGCGAGAACGCCCGCCTGCTCGAGGCCGCCGAGCAGTCCGCCCGGCTGCACCGCCTCGCCGGCGACATCGGCCGCCAGGTCCGCGACCAGCTCGTCGCCGAGGACGCCCTGCAGGTCGCCGTGACCCGGCTGGGGGAGGAGCTGCGCGTCGGCCGGGTCTGGGTGCGGATGCTGCAGGACGGGGCCACCCCCGCCCGGTCCGGGCAGGGCGCCGGCCTCGGACCCGTCGCCGGTGAGTGGGCCGTGGCCGGCCTCGCGCCCCTGCGCACCCTGCCCGCCACCGACGGCGCCCTCCGCGCGTTCGACGACTCCCGCAGCTGGCTGCACGAGCTGCACGCCTCCGGGGAGGTCTACGCCGTCCCCGACGCCCGCACCCTGCGCGGCCGCTCCGCCCAGCTCGACGGTTTCCTGCGCGGCACCGACGCCCGCGCCCTCCTGCTGGTCCCCATCGGCGTCGGCGACACCCCGCAGGGGCTGCTCACCGTCGTGTGCGGCACCGGCCCCCGGGACTGGACCGTCCAGGAGGTCGAACTCGCCCGCTCCGTCGCCGTCGACCTCTCCCGCGCCCTCGTGCTCGCCGGGCTGTACCGCGCCCAGGAACGGCTGCTGGGGGAGCTGCGGGACGTCGAGGCGGTCAAGTCCGACCTGCTCGCCACCGTCTCGCACGAGCTGCGCACCCCGCTGACCAGCATCTCCGGCTACCTCGAGCTCCTGCGCGACGGCGCCGTCGGGGAGGTCGGCGAGGACGTCGCCGCCGTCCTGGGCATCGTCGAACGCAACACCGACCGGCTGCGCGCGCTCATCGAGGACCTGCTGCTGCTGTCCCGCGTGGAGTCCGCCCCCGCCACCGAGGTGCGCGGCACCACGACCGTCGCCGACCTGCTCACCGGCGTCCTGGCCGCCGTCGAGGCGGGCCCCACCAGCGGCGGCAGCGTCCGCTGCACCACCGCCCCCGACGAGCTCGCCGGGGTCCGCGTCCCCGGCGACGCCGAGCACCTGCACCGCGCCCTCCTGGCCGTCGTCGACAACGCCGTGAAGTTCTCACCCGCCGGCTCCCTCGTCCGCGTCCGCGTCGAGCGCCACCCCGACGAGGTGCGGATCATCGTGCAGGACAACGGGATGGGCATCCCCGCCGGCGAGGTCGCCGGCGTCTTCGGCCGCTTCGCCCGCGCCTCGAACGCCGCGCTGCAGCAGGTGCCCGGCACGGGCCTGGGCCTGACCATCGCCCGCGACCTCGTCCGCCTGCACGGGGGTCGCATCGACCTCGACTCCGTCGAGGGGCAGGGGACCACCGTCACCGTGCGGCTGCCCCTGACCGACCCCGAACCCGGCCCCGACCGTCGGGGTGGGACACCGCAGGCGCAGACGGTGGGAGGTGCCTGATGAGCCTCCACGACGAACGGACGGTCCCCCCCTCGCTCCACCGGCCGGCCCCCCGCCCGCGGCTGGACGAGCGGACCGAGGCGGCCCGCCTGGCCGCCCTGCGCGGCTACGACCTGCTCGACACCCCCGCCGACCCCGAACTCGACGCCGTCGTGCGGATCGCCGCCGCCATCGCCGGCGTCCGGACCGCCACGGTCAACCTCATCGACGCCCAGCGCCAGTGCCAGCTGTCCGCCGTCGGCTTCGCCGGTGGCACCAGCGCGCGCTCGGAGTCCCTGTGCGCCCGCAACCTCACCGGCCCCGGTGACCCCGCGCGGGTCGTGGTCACCCGCGACGCCCGCCTCGACCCGCGCCTGCGCGACAGCGCCTGGGTCGACGGCCGCTTCGCCGACGTCGTGTTCTACGCCTCCGCGCCCCTGGTCACCGACGACGGCCACCACCTCGGCAGCCTCTGCGTCTTCGACGACACCCCCCACGACCTCACCGCCGACCAGGTCGACCGCCTGCGCGACCTCGCCGGTGTCGTCATGGCCCTGCTCGAACGGCGCCGCCGCGCCCGGCAGCAGGCCACCCTCGTCGCCGAGGTCGAGGAGCAGCGCCAGCTCCTGGAGATCACCCTCGCCGAACTGCGCTCCCGCGACGCCTTCGCCCAGGCCCTGCTCGACTCCGTCGACGTCGGCGTCGTCGCCTGCGACGCCGACGGCCACCTCACCGTCTTCAACCCCGCCGCCCGGCACATGCACGGCCTGGACCCCCTCGCACCCCCCGACGCGGCCCTGCCCGCCAGCGAGCAGGCCCGGGCCTTCGACCTGTTCGCCGCCGACGGCACCACCCCCCTGACCACCCATGCCGTCCCCCTGCACCGCGCCCTCGCCGGCCAGGACGTCCGCGGCGCCGAGATCGTCATCGCCCCCGCCGGCCGGGGCGCCGTCCGCGTCGCCTGCACGGGCCGCGCCCTGCACGACGACGACGGCCGCGTCCTCGGCGCCGTCGTCGCCATGCAGGACATCACCGCCGACCGCGCCCGCATCGCGGCCCTGGAGTCGGCGGGGGAGCAGCTGCGCCGGTCGAACGACGAGCTCACCAACCTCGCCGCCGTCGCCAGCCACGACCTCGCCTCCCCCCTCACCGCCGTGATCGGCTACCTCGACCTCGTGCTCGACGTGCACCGCGACGACCTCGGCCCGCAGGGCAGTGACTGGGTCGGCACGGCCCTGCGCGCCGCCCACCGCATGCAGAGCCTCATCGAGGCCGTCCTCGAGCACGCCCGCGCCGACTCCGGCGGCTTCACCCCCCGGCCCGTCGTCGTCCGCGACGTCCTCAGCCACGTCGTGGAGGACCTCGGCGCCGCGGCCGCCGTCGCCCGGATCGGCTACACCGAGCAGCCCCCCGTCCCCGGCGCCGCCGTCGACGTGCAGGCCGACCCGGTGCTGCTGCGCCAGCTCCTGCAGAACCTCCTCGGCAACGCCGTCCGCTACCGCGACCCCGACCGCCCGTGCCGCATCGACGTCACCGTCACCGGGTTGCCCTGCGGCGGTTGGGAACTGCTCGTCGCCGACAACGGCCGCGGCATCCCCGCCGACCAGCGCGAGGAGGTCTTCGCGATGTTCGCCACCGGCACCGGTCCCCGGGCCGGCCAGCACACGGGTCAGAACACGGGTCAGAACACCGGTCAGAACACCGGTCACCGCGCCGGGCACGGCATCGGCCTGGCCACCTGCCAGCGCATCGTCGCCCGCCACGGCGGACGCATCCGCGCCGAGGAGACCCCCGGCGGCGGCGCCACCCTGCGCGCCACCTTCGACCGGGCCCCCGGCGACCCCTGAGCCGATCGGGTGGGTGGCACCCGCCCCCCTCAGCTCCACCCCCCACCGAACCGATGGGGCCGACAGAACCCCGCCCCTTCGAGGTCCAGGAGGACCCCCGTGGCACGAGTGCTCGTCGTCGAGGACGACCCGGACATCCGCCAGCTCGTCGAGCTGCGCCTGCGCGGACTCGGCCACCGCGTCGTGTCCGCCCCCTCCGGCGCCGAGGCGCTCGCGGTCGTCGCCGAGCGCGGCGCCCCCGAGGTCATCGTCCTCGACGTCGCCATGCCGGGGATGAGCGGACTGGAGGTGCTGCGGACGCTGCGGGCGCAGCCCGAGCACGCCGACCTGCCCGCGATCTTCCTCTCGGCCCGCGTGCGTCCGGAGGACATCGCCGCGGGGGAGGAGCTCGGGGCGATCTACCTCACGAAGCCGTTCGTCGTCAGCGCCCTGGCCGGCGCGATCGACAAGGCCCTGCTGGCCGGCGCGGAGGCCGCCGCCGGCTGGTGATCCCGCGGCGTCCGCCCACGTCCGTCCCGAGCCCCGTCCGCCACCCGGCGGGCGGGGCTCGTGGCGTCCGGGGGACCGACCCCGTGACGCGCCCCGTGACCGGCCCGCGAGCGCCCGCGGCGGGGGAGCCCGGGCGGGTGCGTCCGACCGGGTGACTCAAGGCCGCGGCCCGGAGTGCCGAAGGAGGCAGTGGCCAGGACGGCCGGAGCAGGCCAGGGACCGGCCGCTGGACGAGGGACACCCGAACGGGTTCCCGCGCGCGAGACAGGCGGTGCAGTGCGACTTCGCAACCTCCCCCAGTTGGCGATCCCCGCGGGGGTCGTCGGGATCGTCCTGCTGCTCGTCGTGCCCCTGCCGGCGGCGATCCTGGACTTCCTCATCGCACTGAACATCACCCTCTCGCTCATCGCGCTGCTGGTGACGATGTTCGTCAAGCGACCGCTGGACTTCTCGGTCTTCCCGTCGCTGATCCTCATCCTGACGCTCTTCCGCCTCGGGCTGAACGTCGCCTCCACCCGCCTGGTGCTCTCCGACGGCTACGCGGGCAAGGTCATCGAGGCCTTCGGGCACTTCGTCATCTCCGGCTCGCTGGTCATCGGCCTCGTGATCTTCCTGATCCTGGTCGTCATCCAGTTCGTCGTCATCACCAAGGGTGCCGAGCGCGTCGCCGAGGTCGGCGCCCGCTTCACCCTCGACGCGATGCCCGGCAAGCAGATGGCCATCGACGCCGACCTCAACGCCGGCCTCATCGACGAGGGCGAGGCCCGGCAGCGCCGCGCCGACGTCACCGCCGAGGCCGACTTCTACGGCGCCATGGACGGTGGTTCGAAGTTCGTCAAGGGCGACGCCATCGCCGGCATCATCATCGTGATGATCAACCTGATCGGCGGGTTCGCCATCGGGATGGTCCAGCACGGTCTGGGCCCGGGGGAGTCGATCAACAAGTACGCGCTGCTCAGCATCGGTGACGGTCTCGTCTCCCAGGTGCCGGCGCTGCTGCTGTCCGTCGCGACCGGCCTCATCGTCACCCGCTCCACCGGCAACGGGGACATGGGCGGGGAGGCCATCAAGCAGCTCGGCCAGCAGAAGATGGCCTTCCAGATCGCCGGTGGCGCGATGCTCGTCCTGGCGCTCATCCCGAGCATGCCCAAGCTGCCCTTCCTCGTCATCGGCGGGCTCGCGGTCTTCGCCTCCACCCGGATCGCCAAGCGCGACAAGCAGACCGCCCGGGACGTGGCGCTGGCCGAACTGGCCCCGGTGCCGCACAACCCGAACGAGGCCGCCGAGAACCTGCTCGAGGAGATGCGCGTCGACCCCCTCGAAGTGGTCCTGGCCCCCGACCTCGTCGACCTCGTCGACACCTCCGGCGGCGGCGACCTGCTCGAACGCGTCCGCGCCCTGCGCCGCAAGATCGCCCTGGAACTGGGGCTCGTCGTGCCGCCCGTGCGCACCCGCGACTCCCTCGACCTGCCGATGTCGACGTACGCCGTCCGCATCTCCGGGGTCGAGGTCGCCCGCGGCACCGCCCCGCCCGGACAGGTGCTCGCCCTCGGCGACAACCTCGACGGCCTGCCGGGCCGCGCGACGGTCGAACCCGTCTTCGGCCTGGCCGGCAAGTGGATCCCGGCCGAACTGCGCCATCAGGCCCAGCTCATGGGCGCCACCGTCGTCGACCGCGCCAGCGTCCTCATCACCCACCTCGGGGAACTCGTCCGCACGCACGCTCCCCGGTTGCTGTCCCGCGAGGACGTCCGGTCCCTGGTCGAGGCGCTCAAGCGCACGCACCCGGCCGTCGTCGACGAGCTCACGCCCGCGGTCCTCACCCTCGGGGAGGTCCAGCGCGTGCTGCAGGCCATGCTCGACGAGGCCGTCCCGATCCGGGACCTCGCGCGCATCTTCGAGGCGCTCTCGTTGCGCGCCAAGGCCGGCAGCGACCTCGACGGGCTCGTCGAGGCCTCCCGCCGCGCCCTGGGCCCGGCCGTGGCGGCCGTGCACGAACAGGACGGGACGCTGCACGTCATCACGCTGGACCCCGTCCTGGAGCAGCAGCTGGCCGAGTCCCTGCGTCCCGGGGAGCACGGCGCGAGCCTGGCCCTGGACGCCCGCACGGCCGAGCACCTCGTGACCGCCTCAAGTTCCTGCCTCGATCGTGCCGAAGGGCAGGGCATCAGCGCGGTCCTCGTCTGCGCACCTCCCCTCCGCGCCCCGCTGCGCCGCCTGCTGAAGGTGGCGGTGGGCCGCCTGCACGTCCTGTCCTACGACGACGTGAGCCAGCACCCCCGGATCGAGACGGTTGGATCGGTGAGCAGTGTCCATGCACTTGCTTCTTGAAGGCTCTGACCTGGGCGAACTCCTCACGGAGGTCCGCACCCAGCACGGACCCGCGGCCCGCGTCGTGCGCGCCGAGCGCATCCGCTCCGGCGGGGTGGCCGGCTTCTTCAGCAAGGAACGCTACGAGGTGACCGTCGAGATGGACGGCGCCGGAGGGGACGTCGACGTGACGCACGACGCCGACCACCAGGCCGACCACCAGGCCGACCACCAGGCCGACCGCAGCGCCCCCGTGGCGCCCGCCGAGGCCACCACCCCCGGCGTCGAGGAGCGCGAGCCCCTCGACTTCGAGGCCCTGCTCGCCGCGGCCGACGCCGCCGAGAGCGCCGCCCCGGTCGCCCCCGCTGCGTCCCCCGCCGCGTCCGCCGCCCCCGCCGCGTCCGCTGTCGCGGACCCCGACGAGTTCGAGTCCGCCCGTGCCGGCCTGCTCGAGGTGCTGCGCGCCTCCCGGCAGAGCGGGCCTTCGCAGGCCGCGCTCAAGGTTTCCGCTGCGGATGCCGAGGACCGGGGTGTGATCGCGCAAACGGGTGACGACCAGCACACTGCGTCGACCGACCTCGCCCACCTGGACGAGCTCACGGCCGACGTCGTCGACGGGCCGTCGCAGGACAGCGGGGACGAGCGCTTCGAGGAGCGCTTCGAGGACGAGGCCGACGAGGCCGCCGTCGCGGCGTTCGAGGCCGAACTGCTCGAGCAGGCCCGCCTCGAGATCGAGCGTGCCGAGATCGAGCGCGCCGAGATGGAACGCGTCGAGCTGGAGCGTGCCGAGGTCGAGTGCGCCGAGCTGGAGCGTGCCGAGCTGGAGCGTGCCGAGGTCGAGCGCGCCGAGCTGGAGCGTGCCGAGATCGAGCGCGCCGCCCGGAACCGCGAGAACGCCGCACGTGCCGCCGCCGAACGAGCCCTGGAAGAGGAGCGGATGCAGCAGTTGGAGATGGAGCGCCGGGAGGCCGAGCGCGCCGAGCACGGACGCCGCGAGGCGGTCCGCGCGCAGGAGGTGCGCCGCGAGGCGGCCCGTGCCGACGTCCGCCGCCGGCAGGCCGAGCGCAGCAGCGCCCCGGGCCAGTTCCCGAGCCAGGTGCCCGCCCAGGCGCCCGCCCGCTCGCTCGGTGAGGTCCTCGCGGCCGCCGACGCGGCGGAGGGGACCGACCGCCTCGGCGCGATGTTCGCCGCCGGCCAGGTGTCGCACCCCGAGCGGGGGCCGGTCGCCGAGCGCACCGCCCGCCCGCACCGCCCGATCTCGACGGAGAGCGACTCCTTCGCGCGCACCCTCGCCTCGATGCGGGCCGGGGCCACGCGAACGCCTGCGACTGGAGTAACGGGTGATGTACGCTCCGTTACCACGCCGGTGCGTTCCGTTCGTCCCCGTCCGGGACACCCCGACGCTCGACCCGCTCGCACCCCGGAGGAACGCGTGTCCGATCAGTTCGGGACCACGAACGGCGCCACCCGTGAGGGCCGCGGCCCGGCCCGGCGACCGGAGCTGCGCCGCCCCGCCGCGGTCGAGGACCAGTTCGCCGACCAGTTCGCGGACCAGTTCGGTGACCAGTTCGGTGACCGCTTCGAGGTGGAGCGGCCCGTCGAGCGGGCGGCCGAGCGCGGTGCCGACCGTCGCGGCGACTGGGCCCACGACTACGACCAGCTCGACCAGCCGGTCGCCCAGCAGTCCTACTACGAGCAGGACTCCTTCGAGAAGGGTTTCGAACCCGGCTACGACCGCCAGGACGAGCGTCCGGCCCGCAGCTACCCGCCCGTCGCCCGCGCCACCGAGCGCGCGGACCGGGCCACTGACCGAGCGGTGAACCGCGATGGGGACGACAACGAGGCGATGACCATGGATCTGACTTACCGTGAACCCGTGACCACCTACAGCGACCGTTCCGGTGCGTCCCGCATGGCTTACCGCGAGCCGCAGGACACCGGCGACGTGCTGCGCCTGGCGCGCGACATCGACGTCCCCGCGCCGCTGCGCGTCGGGGCCGGCGAGCTCGTCGTCGTCATCGGCGAGGCCGACGCGGTCGTCGCGGCCGCCCTGCTGGTCGCCGACGAGGTCGGTTCCGAGGCTCCGCTCGTCCTGGGTCGCGCCGACGTCCAGAACACGGTCACCGCCGACGAGCTCCCGGCCCGCCAGGACCAGGCCCGCCGCTGGTCCGCGCCCCTGACGGTCGCCATCCCGGCCCGCCCGACCGGGGCCGACGCCGAGCGCGCCGCCCGCATGGCCGCCGAGATCGGTGCCGCCTCCGTCGTCGTCTGCGTCGACGCCACCCGCCGCAGCCACGCGGTCGCCAGCCTCCTGCGCGCCCTCGACGGCGTCGGCCTGCCGGCCCGTCGCCTGGCCGTGCACCGCGCCGCCGAGAGCCCGGACCCGCTGGACGTCCTGTCCCTGGACGTCCCCGTCGGCTTCCTCGACGGCCGTCCCGCCACCTCCGGTGCGTGGGCGGGCCTGCTGCTGGACGCCGCCGGCGACCACGGCCTGCGCTGACGGTCCAGCAGACGATGTCCCGACGCACCCCGGCAGGAGCCGAGCTCACCCGCCCGGCTCCTGCCCACTGGCCCGGTCTGAACGACCGGGTGTGGGTCGAGGTGCAGATGCCGGACAGCTTCGGCGGGGAGACCATCCGGATCCCCACCCGCATCGAGGACGCGCACGAGGGCAGCCTCGTCGTGGCCGCGCCCAGCTTCCGCGGTGACCTGCACGTCGTCGCCCCCGGACTGGCCGTGGCGGTCTGCTGGGCCGGCCAGCGCGGCCAGTCCCGGCAGGAGTTCCTCATCGCCGAGGTCGTCCGTCGCCGCGTGCCGGCCTGGGACCTCGCCCCGTGCAGCGACGTGGTGGTCGAACAGCGCCGCCGCTTCGCCCGCGTCCCCGCCGTCGGGGTGGTGCACCTGAGCCCCGTCCACGGGGACCCGCTGGCGGCCGAGGAGGACGCCGACGACCCCGTCGTGGAACCCGTCGTCGACGCCCGGCTCGTCGACCTGTCCGAGGGCGGGTCCGCCGTCTCGGTACCGCTCGGCAGCTGGCTGAAGCTGGGCCGCCTCGTGCGGCTCGCCTTCGACCTCGACGGCTTCCGCGTCGTCCAGGAGGGCCAGGTCGTCCGGACCCTGGACGCCCTGGAGCCCGACCGGCTGGAGGTCGTCGTGGCCTTCAGCGAACCCGTCGCGGCCGCCGACCGGCTGCGCCGCTACGTCATGCAGAGCCAGATCAGGCAACGCCGTGGAGGAGACCGATGACCGCGATCGTGCTGGCCGTCAGCCTGCTGCTGGCAGGGCCCTCGATCCTCGCCGTGGCCCAGGGCACCGGTGAGGTCGACACGGCGCTGCTGCACCTCGTGCTGGCGCTCGTCGTCACCAGCGTCGCGGGGCAGGTCGTGCGCACCGTCGTCCGCGCCTACCAGGAGCAGGCGTCCCGGACCCCGGCCCCCGAGGTCGACGAGACCGTGGGACGCCGGCGCGACGACCGCTGACCTGGACCCGCGGAACCACCGCGGACACCACTGCGCACCCCACCGCCCGTCCCCGTTCCGGGGGCGGGCGGTTTCGTCGTTCCAAGATGTAACTCGAACGACATGGCTGACCACTGCTCGTCACCTACACTGAGTTCCATGCTGGTCCTGACCCGCAAGGCCGGGGAATCCGTCGTCATCGGCGACGAGGTCGTGGTACGCGTCCTGGAGGTCCGGGGGGACGTGGTCCGGGTCGGGATCGACGCTCCGCGCGACGTGCAGGTGCACCGCCAGGAGGTCTACGAGGCGGTGCGCGAGGCCAACATCGCCGCCTCCACGGCGTCCGAGGAGGCCATCACGGCGCTGCAGGGGATCGTGCGCCGCGCCGGCGCCGCGGGACCCGCCGCCCCCTGACCCCACCCCCCCGCGGCGGAGTTCACCCCTCCGCCCTCGGGAGTGCGCCGGCGGGCGGGGAGCACTCCTTGCGCCCCTGACCGGGCCGCTCCTCGTCAGTCCCGCTGATGGGCCCATGAGCGCCCCCTCTGATCCGCAGGTGACGTTTCACCTCTTCGGGCGATCACTCCTCAAGCCTGCCTCCACCCGCTCCGACACCACAGTCAGCACCACGACCCGGACCACGGGTCGCGGGGGTGATCCGAGGGAGCGGGAGGGTGAGGGTGGCGACCAGCACGCGTGACGCGGCCGGTGGTGCCACGACGTCCCGCACCCACGCCTGGGACGACGTCCTCGACCACGCCGGGGTGGCCCTGGCCCGGGTCGACCCCCGGGGCCACCTCGTCGCGGCCACGTCCGAGTACCTCCGGCTGACCGGTACCGACCCCGCCACCGTGCCGGGGGCCGCCGACCTGCCCTGGTGGTCCGGTGTGCTGCCCGAGGGTGCCGTGGCGCTGCCGCCGCGCCCGACCGGGACTGCGCTGCTGGCCGCCGTCGTCGCCGGTGACCTCGAGGTCGACGTCGAGGTGGCGGGCGGGCGGGCGGACGCCGTGCGCGTGAAGGTCACGGCCGTCCCCGGCGACGGGGCCGTCCTGCTGGTGCGCGACGTCACGGACGAACGGGCCGAGCGCGCCGCCCTGCAGACGCGGCTGGCGCAGCAGGAGGCCGTCATCTCGGCCTCGCCCGACACCATCTACCGCCTGCACCTGGGCACCGGCCACGTGGAGTGGACGAACACCGGGGGGGCCTGCCTCCTGGGTCTGCCCGCGGTGGGTCACCTCGCCGCGGGCGGCCTCGTCACGGGCGGCGTCGTCACGGGCGGCCTCGGGCGCCCCGACGACGACGTGCACCCCGACGACCGACCCGGCGTCGACCGTGCCGTGGAGTCCCTGCGCGCCGCCGCACCGGGGGAGATCGTCGAGTGCACCTACCGCGTCGTGAGCGGCTGGGGCGAGGAGCGGTGGGTCCACACGCGTTCGGTCGTCACCGACCTGGACGCGACCGGCCGCGCCGTGCACGCCGTCGGCATCGCCCAGGACCTCACCGAGACGATCACGACGATGGACGCCCTCGCGGGCTCCGAACGCCGCTTCCACGAGGTGTTCGCCCGCGGCCCGGTCGGGATGCTGCTGTTCAGCCTCGAGGGCTGGACCAGCGAGGTCAACGACGCGCTGTGCACCTTCCTGGAACGCGACACCGCCGAGCTGGTCGGCGCTCCCGCCGCCGAGCTGCTCGAACCGGCGGGGGGCGAGCGGGCCAGCGCGCAGGAGCGCGACGAGGTCGCCCAGGCCCACGCCCAGCTGCAGGCGCTGCTGGACGGCACGGCCGAGGTCGCCCACCGCGAACGCCGCTTCGAGCTGCCCAGCGGGCGCACCGTGTGGGCGCAGGTGACGATCTCGCTGACCTCCTCCAGCACGGGGGAGCCGGCCTTCCTCGCGTTCGTCGAGGACGTCACCGCCCGCAAGCGGGAGGCCGAGCAGCTCGAGCACGCGGCCCTGCACGACCCGCTGACGGGTCTGCCGAACCGGGCCAGGGCCGAGGACCAGCTCGTCACGGCCCTGGCCCGGACCCAGCGCCGCGGCGGCGGCTGCGCCGTGCTGTTCGTCGACCTCGACCACTTCAAGGACGTCAACGACACCCTCGGTCACGCGGCCGGGGACCAGCTCCTGCGCGACGTGGCCGACCGCCTGCGCGGTCTGCTGCGCACCGGGGACGTCGCCGCCCGCATCGGCGGGGACGAGTTCGTCCTGATCTGCGAGGACGTCGCCGACGCCCAGGCCCTGTCGGCGATCGCCGCCCGCGTCAGCGAGCGGATCAGCATCCCCGTCGACCTCGGCGCGCGGACCGTCACGGTCACCGCGAGCGTCGGCGCGGCCCGCACCGACGGCTCCCTGGGGGCCGACGAGCTGATGCGCGCGGCCGACCGGGCCATGTACCGGGCCAAGGCCGCCGGCCGCGCCTGCTGGCGTGCCGCCTGAGGGCTCCCGGCCCGCGATCGGCGGAGGCTGGTGACCAACGTCACCCCCCGTTCGGGCGCACCGGAGATGCCGCGTGCGGGCGGGTCTGGCTAGCCTTGGACCAGACCCGCCACCGATCGGTGAGGACAACGTCGTCTGCGGTTCGAAGGAACAGGCACGGTCCGCACCCACAGGAGGTACGCCATGGACGAGAACACCACCGACAACCGCGTCATCGACATCCGCGAGTCCGAGCTGACCACGGTCGCCAACCCGCGCCGCACCCAGCTCTGACGCGCTGAACGCCCACGAGGCCGGTCCCCACTGCGGGGGCCGGCCTCGTGCGTTCACGGGCTGCGCAGGATCCCGGCTCGGTACCAGTGGTGCCAGATCTCGTAGCCGCTGTCACCGGTCACCCACGGCACGGGTGCTTGCTGCGGCGTGGCCGCGGAGTTCAGCGGGTGACCACCGGCGAGGAGCTGCTCGGCGGGGGTGAGCCGGCGGATCCCGACGCCCGCGACGCGTTCGGGGGCGGCGGAGAGGAACTCGGCGTACAGGGTCGGGTCGTGCTGGCCGTCGTCGCCGACGAGCAGCCACCGCACCTGCGGCAGCTCGCGGGCCAGGCGCGCGAGCGACTCCCGCTTGTGGGCGCTGCCGTCGCGGAACCAGCCCGTGTTCGTGGGGCCCCAGTCGGTCAGCAGCATCGGCCCGGCGGGGTAGCCGAAGCGGCGCAGGAACCGGCCCAGCGTCGGCGCGACGTTCCACGCCCCCGTCGACAGGTACACGACCGGGCACCCCGGGTGCTCCTGCACGACCTGCCGGTAGAGCTCGGCCATCCCGTTGACCGGGACCCGCGCCCGTTCGTCGAGGACGAAGGAGTTCCACGCCGCGACGAGCGGGCGCGGCAGCCGGGTCACGACGACGGTGTCGTCGATGTCAGACAGCAGACCCACCACCGGGTCGGGGCCGACGACCACCACCTCGGACGTCCCGCTGTGCCGCACCGTGTTCGGCGGGAGCAGTTCGGCGCCGCCCTCGGTGTCGTCCCCGAGCAGCTCGACGTCGGGCGGCAGGTCGGGGGCCTGCGTGACGTCCGGGCCGACGGTGAGGACGACCTCGTGCCGGCCCGGGGGCAGGTCGACCTCGACGCGTTCGTCGACGTAGCCCTCGCGGTTGGTGCGCAGGACGCGTTCGTGCCCGCCGATGCGCACCGTCACCTGCGCGCCGGCGACGGGGACGGTGAGGAAGTTGCGCCAGCCCCGCACGCTGCGGGCGCCGTCGCGTTCGGTCTCCTCCGCCGTGTCCTCGCGTCCGAGCAGGACCCGCCCGAAGATCCGCACCCAGCCGGGGCCGCCGTACCCGGGGTAGGCCAGGGCCCGCGCGTGGTACCCGCGGCGTCGCAACCGGTGGCCGACGAGGCCTTTGACGGCGTCCTCGACGCGCGCCGCCCGGTGCAGGGTGTGCTCCCCGGGCCGGAGCGTGAGGTCGCCGCGCAGCTCCTCGAGGTCGCGGCGCGCCTCCTCGACGCGTCGTGCGGCCCGGGCGCGCCGTTGCCCCCGGGTCAGAGCCGGCCCCTTGATCACGTGCTCGACACTAGTGGGACCCGAACCCACCGGCGAGGCGGCTGAACCCCTCGTCCAGCGGCACCCGCGGCGACCAGCCCAGCCGCTCCCGGGTGCGGGCGATGTCGAACCAGTGCGCCGTCGACAGCTGCTCGGCCAGGAACCGCGTCATGGGCGGTTCGTCGGCGAGGCCGAAGCGCGTCCAGACCCGCTCCACGACGCTGCCGGCGGCCTTGGCCACCGCCGAGGGCACCCGGCGCGTCGGGGCGGGCACCCCCGCGGCCGCGCAGATGCGCCCGAAGACCTCCGCCACCGTGCGGGGTTCGCCGTTGGTGACGACGAACGCCTCACCGTGCACCCCGTCGTCGGTGCAGCGGTCCAGCGCGGCGAGCAGGGCGTCCACCGCGTTGTCGACGTACGTGGTGTCGATGAGGGCCGTGCCGTCGTCCAGCAGCGGCAACCGCCCCGCCCGGGCCCGGTCGGCGATGCGCTGCACGAGCTGGGTGTCACCGGGCCCCAGCACGATGTGCGGCCGGACCGCGCACACGGCGAAGGTGGGGGAGTCCGCGGCCAGCGCCAGCAGCTCGGCCTGCGCCTTCGTCTGCGCGTACGACCCGTGCGCCGCGGCCGGGTCGGCCGGGGTCGTCCCGACCCCGACGAGCGCCGACCCCGCGTGCGCGACGGAGGGGGAGGACACCATGACGAACCGCGACACCCCCGCGGCCCGCGCGGCGACCACCAGGTTCGCGGTGCCGTCGACGTTCGTCGCGACGTACTCCGGGTGCGGTCCCGTCACCGAGACCTTCGCCGCCAGGTGGACGACGGCTTCGACCCCGTCGACCGCGCGCGCACACGCGTCGGGGTCGGTGACGGACCCGAGCACCTCCTCGAACCCCACGCCCGCGGTGCGGCGCTGCAGGACGCGCACGTCGTCCCCGCGGGCGGCCAGCGCCCGTGCCGTCTCCCGGCCGAGCATCCCGCTCGCACCCGTGACCAGGACCTTCACGCCAGTGCCCCCGCCCGTTCGCCCGCCAGGACCCGCTCGGCCCACGCCGACACCTTCGCCCGGTCGATCTTGGAGTTGTGCCGCACGTCCGTCGGCAGCGCCGGGACCAGCAGCACCGCGACCAGGTTGCGTCCCGTGGCCGTCCGGACCGCCTGCGACAGCTGCGGATCGGCCACCGTCGTGCGCTTCACCGTCGCGACCACGGCGGTGTCGGCCTCGGCGACGACGACGAGCTGGCGCGCCGCGCGCGGACCGATGCCCACGAGCGCCGCCCGCGCGATCCCCGGCACCGTCTCGGCGCACTGCTCCACCCCGACGGGTGTGACGACCTCGTCGGCCGTCGTGACGACGTGCGCGAGCCGGCCCTCGATCCACACCCGGCCGCGGTCGTCGAGGTGCCCGACGTCGCCCGTGCGGTGCCAGCGACCCGCCCGCACCGACCCCAGCAGCGTGGGGGAGGGACGCACGTCGACGGAGGCGGCCTGCGTCGCCCACAGCTGGTCGTAGTGGTCCTTGACGTGCTCCCCGCCCACGACGACCTCGCCGACGATCCCCGGGGTCGTCACGAGGTCCGTCCCGGCGCGGCCGTCGGAGTCCAGGGGTGCCACCGCGACGGTCACGCCCTCGACGGGTCGTCCGACGCAGATCCCTTCGCCCGCACCGGCTTCGAGGATGTCCGACAGGTTCACGTCGGTGGCCGGCAGCACCTCGGTGGCCCCGTACGGGGTCCGCGGGTCGGCCAGCGGCATGAGCTCGCGCACCCGCTCCAGCAGCGGGGTCGGCACCGGCGCGCCCGCCGACAGCAGCGTCCGCACCTCGGCCAGCGCGCTCCGCTGGGCGGGCGTGAGGTCCCCGGCCGTGGCCAGGACGTTGACGACGGCGGCGGGGGACAGGAACGCCGACGTCGCCCCGGCCGCGGCCACCGCGTCGGCCAGCGCGGCCGCCGTCAGGGTCGCCGGCTTCGTGACGTCCATGGCCGGCACGACGCACGTCGCGCCGAGGGCGGGGCCGAAGAGCGCGAACGGCGCGAACGCCGACACCAGCGGCTGCCCCGGCCCGATCCGGATGACCGCGCCCATCGCCCGCGCCAGCTGCGACAGCTGCCCGTGCGTGTAGACGACGCCCTTGGCCGGCCCGGTCGAGCCCGAGGTGAAGAGCACGGCGGCCTCGGCGTCGGCGGCCGGCTCGGGCGGCAGCTCGAACCCGGCCGCCAGCCGCGCGGCCCCGGCGCGGGCCACCTCGGGCAGGTCCCTGACCCCGACGCGGCGGCCCGGCCAGCGCAGCGCCCGCGCCGCCAGCAGGGCCTTGGGCACGCCCACGACCCAGTCGACGCCGGCCCCCGTCACGGCGCGGGACAGCCCGCGCACGCCGAGACCCGCGTCCGCCACGACCGCCACCGCGCCGATGCGCAGCAGCGCGTACAGCGCCGCGGTCAGGTCCGCACCCGGAGGCACGAGCAGCGAGACCCGCTGCCCCGGCTGCACGCCCTGCAGCACGAACCCGGCCGCGAGCTCGCGGGTCCGACGGTCCAGCTCCGCCCACGTCGTCGTGCGCGGTGCGCCACCGACGGCCCGGCCGGTCGGCATCTCGACCACGGCGGGCTCGCCCGCGACCCGCGGGTCGCCCGCCCGCTCACCCAGCGCCGCCCACAGCCGCGGGGACTCCGCGACCGGCGCGTCGTCGGCGTCCGCCACCGTGGGGTTCGGGGCTGTGGGGTTCGGGGCTGTCGGGTGCAGCACCCGCGCGTCCAGCCAGCGCAGGACGACGTCGGCGAACACCGGGTCCTCCGGCACCAGGTGCGAGGCGCCCGCGAAGCGGTGCACGTCCGCGTGCGGCACCCGCGCGCGCCAGTCCCGCAGGAACCACTCGCCGAACACCGGGTCCCGCGGACCCCACGCCACGAACGTCGGCACCCCTGCGGCGGCCAGCCGGTCCAGCCCGGCGCTGACCTCGTCCAGCGCGGGACGGCTCGGGTGCGCGGCGCCCACGGGCACGTCCGCGACGAACGCGTCGATCCCGGCGCGCTCGGCGACGGTGCCGTACGGCGAGCGGTACGCCGCCTTGACGGCCGGCGGCAACGCCGGACGGGGCAGCGCCAGCGTCGTGCGCAGGAACGCGTCCGAGCGCGACGTCACGAGCCGGCGCACCCCCGGCGCCAGCACCGCGGACAGCACCCCCGGCGCACCCGCGTCGGCCGGCCAGCTCGCCGCCGTGTTCGCCACCACCAGACCCGCCAACCGGATCCGCGACCCACCGCCGTGCCGGCCCACCGGGCGGCCCAGTTCGGTTGCGGCCCAGCCCGAGACGACGATCCCGCCCCAGTCGTGCCCGACGGCCACGACCGGACCGGCCAGGTCGAGGGCGTCGACGAGGCCGGACAGGTCCTGCACCCGGTCGCCCAGGCGCCGCACGACACCGGTGCGCTCGGAGAAGCCCATCTCCAGCTGGTCCACCGCCACGACGCGCCAGCCCAGCTGCACGGCCGAGGCCGCCGCGGCGAGCCCGCGCCACAGGTACGACCACGTCGGGTTCCCGTGCACGCACAGCAGCGTCCCGATGGCGTCGCCGCCCTCGGGGGCGGTGTCCAGCACGTGCCACGTCCGGACGCGTCCCTCGTGGTCCACGGCCTCGACCAACCGGGACCACCGCGGGTCCCACCCGGGCAGGTCCGGGGCCGGCGTCACCGCCGGCAGAGCAGAGAGGCGGGCGCCGCTCACCACGCCAGCTCGAGCATCGCCGTGTTCAGCCCCGACCCCACACCCATCGCGATGACCTTGTCCCCGGCCGAGAACTCCGGCGCCGAGGCCGCCAGCGTCATCGGCAGCGAGATCGGCCCCACGTTGCCCCACGTCGGGAACGTCATGGGCACCTTCGCCGGGTCCACCCCGATCCGGTCGACCAGCGTCTGCGTGTGCACGCGCGAGATCTGGTGGATGACGAACTTCTTCGCGTCCCGCCACCCCCACAGCTTGTCGCCGGCCTCGAAGGCGTCCGCGACGATCTCGATGCCCTCGGTCAGCATGAGCTTGGCGTCGGTGCGCATGTGGTTCATGTCCCCGATGCACAGCTCGTGGTGCGCCGTGCCCGCCCGCGAGACCCCGCCGACGATGCGGTGGCCCTCCGGGTGCTCGTCGGCGCGGCCGATGACCGCCGCCGCCGCGCCGCAGCCCAGCGTCATCGTCGCGAACTCGTTGAGGAAGTCCTTGCGGGTGATCCCGTCCTGCTGCAACCGGGAGATCGTGCCCTCGTGCATCGAGCGCACGTCCTCCGCCCCCAGCACGACCGCGTACCGGACCATCCCGGCGTCGATCATCGCCGACGCCACCTGCACGCCGTTGACCCACGCCAGGCAGGCGTTCGCGATGTCGAAGTTCAGCGCCGACGTCGGCAGGTCCATGCCGTGGTGCACGCTCGTGGCCACCGCGGGCTCCAGGTGCGGCCGCGTCACCGTCGTGGAGATGACCATCCCGACCTCCGAGGCGTCCACCCCGGCCTCCGACAGCGCCTTGGCCCCGCACTCCGCGGCGACGTCCGAGGCCTTCTGGCCCGGCGCCCACCAGCGGCGTTCCTGCACCCCCGCGACCTTCTCCAGCAGCCCCGGCCGCAGCCGCAGACGCTCCAGCGTCGGGGCCAGCACCTCGTCGAAGTACGACGACGGCACCACCGTCGGCGCCTCCACGTGGGAGATCGACAGCAACGCGGCGTTCGCCGGCGCGAACGTCGAGTTCCCCTGGAAGGGAGACCCCACGCGGTGCGCGGGGGCAGCCTCGGTGCTGGAAGGGTCGAACAAGGGCTTCCCCGATCTGGTCGTCGGCCGCGCGGCGGTGGCTCACCGTACGAGGTCCGTCATGGTCCACCAAGGAGCGGCAGGACCACCCGCGTGGCGGGAACTCAGGTTAACCGCCGGAGGACCTCGTGCTCGCCCAGGTCACCCCGGACACCCGCTCACCCCCGAGCACCCACCCGAGCCCGCGCCGCCAGCAGGACGGACGTCGCCGACTCCAACGCCCGCAGCGCCCCGTCCAGTTCCGCCCGGCCCGGCACCACCCGCGCGAAGCACGCCCGCTCCACCACGACCAGCGCCGCCGCCACCTCCGGCGACCCGACGGGTGCCGTGGCAGGTGTCGTGGCGGGGGACGTGGCCAGCCGCTCCCGCCAGTCCAACAACCCCTCCGAGACCCCACGCCCCCACGGCGGCGGCACCGCCTCCTCGAAGCGCGTCAGCGCCAGCAGCACCGCCGCCACCGCCGGATCCGCCCGGCGCGCCGCCGGCGCACCCACCCGGTCCGGTCCGGCCGACCGCCCGCGCCGCGCCCGCCGCACCAGCAGCACCGCCACCACCAGCAGGACCGACAGGCCCACCGCCAGCAGCGTCCGCGCCCGCGCGTCCGCCAGCACCCGGTCCACCGTGCGCTGCACCTGCGACCACAGCCGGTGCCACCACCCGCCCGATCCGCCGGCCCCGTCCAGCAGGGGCACACCGGCCGTCGGGTCCGACTCCACCCACCCCGTCCCCGGGACCCACACCTCCACCCACGCGTGCGCGTTCGAGGCCCGCACGAGCCGGCCGCCCCCCGACGCCGGATCGCCGCCCGCGAAACCCGTCACCACCCGCGCCGGGTACCCCGCCGCGCGCAGCAGCACGACCTCGGCGCTGGCGAAGTGCTCGCAGAAGCCGACGTGGCTGTCGAAGAGGAACGCGTCGACCGCGTCCTGCCCCCGGGCCGGCAACGGCGCGTCCAGGGAGTACCGCGACGTCGAGCGCAGGTGCTCCGAGACGGCCCGCGCGGCCGCCACCGGGTCACCCCCGCCCCCCAGCCGCCGCCCCAGGTCGACCACGCGCTGCGGCACCGACCGCGGCAGCTGCGTCCACCGCGCCGGGTCCGTCAGCCCCGCGGCCCCGGCCACCGGCAGCACCTGCTCCTCGACGGACGGCACGACGCGCGACGTCACCTCGTACGGGGTCGGGGCGTCCTGCAGCACCAGCCCGGACCCCGCGTCGTACGCCCGCGCCGACGTCCGCACCGCCACCGGCGACCCCGCGCTCACCACCGCCGCGTAGGAGTCCAGGGGCACGACCTCGTCCACGCGCTGGGTGTCCGAGGCCCCCACCTCGGGGACCGCCGTGTACCCCGCACCCGCCACCGAGGTCCACGTCACCGGGTTCCCCGACGACGACCACGACCGTCCGTCGTACACGTCGAGCACCGCGGCCCGCCACAACTGCGGCGAGTCCGCCGGTACCCGCAGCAGCTCCGTGCGCGGCAGCTCACCGCGCGACCACAGGTCCATCGACCCGCCCGCGTACGCCTCCGCCGACCGCGCGGCCGCCTCCTGCTCGGAGGAGTCCCCGCCCGCACCGCCCCGCGGCGACTGCGGCGTCGGCAGCAGCAGGAACAGCACCAACGCCACCGTCGTGGCCACCGCCCCCGCGGCCCCCGCCCGCCGCAGCAGCGACCCGTCCACCGGACGGTGCGGCACCGAGCACGCCAACCCCGCCAGCACCGCCACCCACACCAGCGCGATCGGCCCCACCAGGGCGTTCGAGGGGGCCGTCCCGGCGGCCGCGACCGTCACCAGCACGCACATCCCCAGCGCCGCCCGCAGGTGCCGCGAGGAGCGCACGACGGCGAACTGGCGCACCGCCAACGCCAGCGCCAGCACCGGGGCCACCGCCGGAGCCCCGCCCCCCGCAGCCGCCTGCGGCAACGCCACGGCGCTCGCGAGCGCACCGCAGACGCCGAGGACCTCGTCCAGGACGGCGTGCCGCCGGCGGACGAGCAGGGACAGGGCGACGACCACGCCGACCCCGGCCAGCCCGACGGCGGGCAGGGTGCCCACGACGGTCAGGGCGAGGGCCGCGGCGACGACGGCGACGGCGGTGCAGCGCAGGGCGGCCGCGGTCGGGGCGTGGGTGCCGAGCAGGTCGGGGTGCGGGGCCGGCTCGAGGGAGGCCGGGAGGGGGGCGCTCACCGGGTCCGCCAGCCGTGCGCGCCGGCCACGACGACCTCGCCGTCGCGCCCGGCGGCGGCCTGCGCGGCCTCGAGGCGACGCGGGGCCGGCTGGGCGACGGCCAACGCGTCGAGGACCCGCAGACCCTCGTGGACGGTGCCGTCGGCGTCGAGGAGACCGCTGCGGCGCCCGGCGGACAGGTCGGCCAGGAGCAGCGCGGTCGCCTGCTGCAGGACGGCCTCGAACTCGGCGGCGGTGACCTCCGCGGGTTCGGGCAGCGCGACGACCCGGATCCCCACGGGTGGGGTCTCGCGTTCGACGACGACGAGCGCGGGACCGGTCGGACCGCCGCCGCGGCGGGCCGAGGCGCGCCAGTGCACGGCCGCGGGGGAGTCACCGCGGCGGAAGGGCCGCACCCCCGCGAGGTCCTCCGCGCCGGCCCGCGGGCCGGGCACCGGCAGCGCCGGGACCGCGCCGGGCGCCGGGTGGACGTGCACCGGGGCCGGCGCGAGGCTCTGCCGTCGTTGCACGACCAGGCCCAGGGCGTCGGCCCACTCCAGGACGACGTCGACGCCGTCAGCCGCACCGCGGACGACGGCGGTCCGGCGGATCCGCAGCTCGACCGCCTCGCCGGGGGCGACGGCCGGGACCCCGAAGTGCCCGGGCGAGAAGGGGTTGTCAGCCAGGTGCAGCACCAGGGCCGGCGAGGTGCGCGTCCCGCCGTTGTGCACGACGACGACGTGCTCCACGACGTCCCCGACGGCGGCGCGGGCCGGCCGGCGGACGACGACGACCAGTCCGCTCACCGACGGCGCCGTGAGCGCGGCCAGACCGAGCGCGGCCAGCAGGAGGCAGGCCACGAGGGCCAGCCAGCGGTTGCCCACGCCGAAGGCGAGCAGCAGCAGCGCCGGGCCGGCCAGCACGAGGCCCACCCGGCGCCAGCGCGCGGACTCGGGCGCGACGGCGCGGGCGCCCCCGGCCGGCGAGGTGGGCGGAGGGGTGGGCGGGGTCACCGGCGCAGGTCCACGGGGACGTGCTCCAGGACACCGGCCGCCAGCCGCTCCTGGGTCAGGGTGCGGGCGGCCCCGCCGTCGTCGGCGAGGAGGGTGTGCCCGTCGCCGGGGACGAGGCGGTGGGCCAGGACCGGCACGACGAGCGCCTGGACGTCCTCGGGCAGGACGTGGTCGCGCCCGGCCAGCAGCGCGCGGCCCTGAGCGCAGCGCACGAGCGTCAACGCCGCACGGGTGCCCGCCCCGAGGCGGATGCGGGAGTCGGTGCGCGTCGCCCGGCACAGCCGGACCGCGAGGTCGAGCGTCGCGTCCGCCACGTGGACGGCGGCGGTGGCCTCCTGCAGGTGCAGGAGGTCGGCGAGGTCCAGGACCGGGGTGAGCCGCTCGGGACGGTTGCCGGCCAGTTGCTCGCGCACCACCTGCCGTTCCACCTCCTCCGTCACCGGCCCGAGCACGAGGCGCACGGCGAACCGGTCGAGCTGCCCCTCCGGCAGCGGGTACGTGCCGTGCTGCTCGACGGGGTTCTGCGTGGCGAGCAGGACGAACGGGTCCGGCAGCCGGTGCCGGACGCCGTCGACCGTCACGCAGCGCTCCTCCATGGCCTCCATGAAGGCCGACTGGGTCCGCGGGGACGTGCGGTTCAGCTCGTCGACGAGGACCACGGGGGCGAAGACCGGTCCGGGCACGAAGCGGAAGCCGCCCGTGGCCGGGTCCCAGACCCCCGAGCCCGTGACGTCCGCCGGCAGGAGGTCCGCCGTCGCCTGCACGCGGCCGCACGCTGCGCCCACGCTCGCCGCGAACGCCGTCGCCAGGGTCGTCTTGCCGTTGCCCGGGACGTCCTCGACGAGGACGTGCCCCCGCGCGAGCACCGCCGTGACGAGCAGCTCGACGGCCGCGCGGCGACCGCGGACCACGCGCTCGACCCCGTCGACCAGGGCTCGCGCCAGCACCGCCGGTTCCAGCCGGGGCTGCGGTTCGACGAAGGCGTGGCTCACCCCTGGTGGATCGGCACCGCGTCCCACCGACCCCACCCGTCGTCGCCCGACCGGCGCAGTGGCGAGGGGGACCCTCCTGCCGTGCTACGGTTTTCCTCGTTCGCACAGGGCCCCAGGGCCGGTGTGGAACCACTCGTCCGGGTGGCGGAATAGGCAGACGCGCTAGCTTGAGGTGCTAGTCCACGTATAGTGGGTGGGGGTTCAAGTCCCCCCTCGGACACTCGTTGAGACAGCGACGGGCAAGCCCCTGACCAGCAGAGATGCAGGTCGGGGGCTTCTTCGTTCCCGGGGTGCGCACAGTCGCGTCCACACCGCGTACACGCCACGGACCGCAGCGGTCCTGCCGTGACCTCCGCCGTCGACGGTGGACTGCGAGGTCTGCAGCGGTCCCGGGGCGCCGTCCTCCGCGGCTGTGCAGGGACTGACACACCGCGCGGAGGCTCGGGAGTTCCAGGCACCCTCGGCCAGGGCGGGCGCAGACCGTCAGGTCGGGGCTCCGCCCTTCCCAGGGCCTTGGGCGAGGTCGACCGGCCTGCAGCGCAACGGGACGAGCCCGGTGCCGACGAGTCGTCCTCGTCGGCCTCGGGCTCGGTGCACGTTCCGTCCGCCCTCAGGCGGCGACGAACTCCCAGTGCCACGGCTCGAACGGACCGGGGGACCCCTGCGCCCAGGCGGGGTTCACGAACCCGAAGAGCGCCGCGTTCCGGTCCATCCACTGGTGCTGCACCGAGCCCGCGTCCTGCACCCCGCCGCCGAGGTCGACGGCGAGGCCGAGGCCGTGCCGGGAGGTCCCGGGGACGGCGGCCAGCCCGGGCTTGCGGGCCTTGACGTCGATCTGCTCCCCGAGCGAGCGGTAGGCGTCGGTGACGGCCAGCGGCGTCCCGAAGTCCGCCTGGAAGGCCTGGGACAGCGCTTCGAAGGCGTGGGCGGCGTCGGCACGCAGCACCTTGTCCGGGGCCGCGTAGAGCGGGCACAGGGCGTCGAGCGGCAGCTGGCCGTTGGGGAAGCCGGTGAGCACGCCACCGGCGCACGTCTGGGTGCTCGACAGGAAGGCGCGGGCGCGGTCGACGACGGCCGCGTCGGGGGCGAGGGGGTCCAGGCCGGCGGCCGTGCGCTGGGCCGCCGAGTAGGCGACGAGCTGCTGCTGCACGGCGGCGTCGGCGGCGGCCTTGGCGGCCAGGGCCTGGTCGGCGCTCGTCCGGGCCGCGTCCACGGCGGCCGCGGCCTTGGCGGCGGCGGCCTCCTGGCGGGAGCGGGCCTGCTCGGCCGTCTCCACGACCTCCGCGTACTGGCCGCCGACGCGGTCGATGGTCGCCAGCGTCGAGCTGACGTCCCCCGTGCGTCGCGGGTCGAGCAGCACCGCCACCCCCGACAGGTCGTTGAGCCCGGACGTCCCGCGGTAGGCCTGGGAGGCCCAGCCGCCCATCTCCTGCCGGCTCTGCGCCAGGACGGCGTCGGCCGCGGCCAGCTCGCTCTTCGCGGCGTCCGCGGCGACCTGCGCGTCCTGCTGGGCCTGCAGCGCCTGCTGGTAGGCCTCCAGGGAGGACGCGGCCTGCGCCGCGAGGGCGGTCAGCTGGTCCTTGGCGGGCGGGACGGTGGCGGCACCGGCCTGCGGCGCGGCGAGCGCCAGGAGCAGCGCGGCGGTGGCCAGGGACCGGGTGGTGCGTCGGCGGGAAGGGGACGTCAGCGAGCGGCGCACGGGGGTGAGGGTGTCCTTCGTCGGCATCGAGTTCGCGGTGGAGGCTAGTTGACGATGCGACCACAACGGAAACCGGCGACCGCCGGCCTGTGGACGACGGGGCCGGCCGCGACGGTGCGGAGGGCGTGTCCGATGGTGTGTCGGAGGGCCCGCCTACGGTGGCGGGCGTGACAGTCTCCCGGGTCTGGACCGGCCCCGTCCTCGACGTCGCCCTGGCCGTGGCGGCGGCCCTGGCGGCCGCGCTGCTCGCCCTGGACAGGGCCTCGCTGTGGACGCCGTCGGACACCGTCGTGGTCACCCTCGTCGTCCTCACCGCGGTCATGGCCGTGGTGCCCGCCGTCGTCAAGGCCGTCACGACGGTCCGCGGCCGGCGCACGGTGGCGCTCCGCGAGCTCTACGACGACCTGCTCTCCGGCGCGCTGTGGGCCGTCGTGGACGCGACGGGAGCGGACCCGCGCGACCTCGCCCTGGCGGGGTACCGGCTCGTCCGGCCCTGGGGTCGGGCAGTCCGGCTGGCCCGCGTGCACCGCGTGCGCGCCCGGCGGCGGCCGGTCGCCTCCGGCGTCCGCTGGGCGCCTGGCAAGGGGGTGCTGGGCGAGTGCGTCGCGACGGGTGGCGTCGTCGCGCGGGACGTCACGGCCCTCGACGCGGCGGGGGAGCGGCAGGGGCTGACCCCGGAGGAGTTCCGTCGGGTGAGCGGCAAGTACGCGGTCGTCGTCGCGGTCCCGCTGGTCGACGACTCCGGCCCGAGCTCCGCGGTCACGGGCTGCCTCGTCCTCGACGGTCCCCGCGGCTGGCTCGACCGGCTCTCCTCCCCCGAGGTCCTGGGTGTGCTCGAGGCGACAGCCCGTGCGCTGCAACGCCTCACGGGTCAGTCCCCGCCCGCGTCCGGTCTGGCCGCCCCCGACGGGGCGCGCCGCCTGCGGACGGCCCTGGAGCAGCAGGAGAGCCCGGCCGGCCACCTCGCCGCCGTGGGGGAGAGGGTGGCCCCGTGAAGCCGCTCGTCGCCCCCGGTCCGGAGCTGACGCCAGCCCAGCGGGACCGCTGGTCGCGCCACCTGCTGCTGCCCGAGATCGGCGAACTGGGCCAGCGCCGGCTGCTCGCCGCGCGCGTCCTGGTCGTCGGCGCCGGGGGCCTGGGCTCGCCGGCGCTGCTGTACCTCGCGGCGGCGGGGGTGGGCACCATCGGCGTCGTCGACGACGACGTCGTGGAGGAGTCGAACCTGCAACGCCAGGTCCTGCACGGGACGGCCGACGTGGGCCGCCGCAAGGTCGACAGCGCCGCGGACGCGGTCGCGCGGCTCGACCCGTCGATCACGGTCGTCCGGCACGCCGAGCGCCTGACCGCCGCCACGGCCGCGGAGGTCGTCGCCGGCTACGACCTCGTCCTCGACGGCTCCGACACTTTCGAGACGCGGTACCTCGTCAACGACACGCTCGTCGCTGCCGGTCGACCGTGGGTCTGGGGGGCCGTCCTGCGCTTCGACGGCCACGTGAGCGTCTTCGACCCCGAGGGCGCCACGTACCGCGACCTCTTCCCGACGCCACCCCCGCCGGGCAGCGTCCCGAGCTGCGGTGAGGCGGGGGTCCTGGGCGGGGTGTGCGCGGCCGTCGCCTCCGTCATGGTGACCGAGGCGGTGAAGCTCATCACCGGTGCGGGTCGTTCCCTGGCCGGGCGGGTGCTCGTGCACGACGCGCTCGCGATGACGTGGCGGGAGCTCCCCCTGCGGCCCGATCCCCGGCGGGCCGCGCCCGGGAGCGACCTGCTGCCCACGGTGTCCGCGGACGACCTCGTCCGGGAGCTCGCGGACGGTGGCCGGACGGTCGTGGACGTGCGCGAACCGGACGAGCACGCCGCCGGCGCGGTGCCCGGGGCGGTGCTCCTCCCGCTGGCGGACGTGCTCGCGGACCCGGGGCGGGTGCCGGCCGGCCCCGTGGTGCTGCACTGCGCCCGGGGCGGCCGATCCGCCGAGGCCCTGCGGGCGGTGCTGGCCGCCGGGCGCACCGACGTGGTCCACCTCGAGGGCGGGTTCGCGGCGTGGTGCGCCGCGGGCGGTCCCGTCGTGTGAGCGCGGGGCTGTGACCTCACAGCCCCACGTGTGCCGCGGGGTTGCCGGGGAAGGGCCGGTCCTCCCGCACGCAGGCCGCGAGCGCTGCCGCTGACCGGTGGCCCGTCTGCCGGGCGATGGACACCCCCGGCACGCCGGCGCGGGTGGCCGCCGTGACGAAGCCGGCGCGCAGGCTGTGGCCGGAGAACAGGCTCGGGTCCAGGCCGGCGTCCAGGGTGCGGCGCTTCACCACCTCGGCGACCCCGCGGTCGCCGAGCCGTTCGGGACGCAGCGACCGTCCGCCCTTCGTCATGCGGCGGAAGGCAGGACCCTCGGTGAGGTGGGCGACCTCGGCCCACTTCCGCCAGGACCGCACCGGGCACGTCTCCAGCCGGTGCCCCCGCGGCAGGTCCACGACGCGTTCGTCCCGCGATCCCGCGGCACGGACGGTGACGAGCAGACGCTCGGGTTCGGTGACGACGTCGGTCACGTCGAGGGCGCTGAGCTCCGAGCGCCGTAGCGCCCCGGCGAACCCCAGGACGAGCAGGGCCCGGTCCCGGTGGTCCATCACCGTGTCCTCCAACGGCGCCACGAGGTCGACGAGCCCGCGGGTCTCGAGCGCGTCGACGCGGCGGCGGGGACGCCCCGGGCCGTGAACGCGGCGGAGTCCGCGCCAGACGAGGCTCACGTGGTCGGTGTCCGTGGGGGAGGGGACACCCACGAGCCCGTGCGCCACGGCGATCGCGGCCAGCCGGCGCTGCAGCGTCGCGACGGACAGGCTCTCGACGTGGGCGACGAGGTAGTCGGCCACGGTCTCGGGGGCGGCCGGGAGGGCGTCGAGCTCCTCCAGTGCGCACCACTCGCCGAAGTGCGTGAGGTCCACGGCGTAGGCACGCCACGTCGACGGCGCCCGCAACCCGCGCCGCACGGGATCCAGGGAGGCGAACCAGACCAGGAGCGGGTCGACGTCCAGGACCGGCGGCGGGGCGAGCGGGGGCAGGAGCGCCGCTGCGATCTCGTCCGGCACCTCGGTCGCCCGGTGGGTGGTCACCTCGTGATCATAGCAATGGAAGTTCAGTTACCAGAGCCAATTCCGGTGACTGATCGGCGACTTTCCCGGGGCATCCCACAGACAAGCCCTCGACGGCGGGGGCCGCTGTGCCCGAGTTATCCTGACCGCACTCCGGGGGACTCCGAGACGGACCCGCGGGGACCAGGCGGACCACCGCACTCCAGTGGTCGCCGTCGTGGCGTCGTCGCCGCCCGCACACCGGCGGGTGGGGGAGACGTCCGCTCGCGCGGGACGTCGTCCGCGGGCCCATCGGCCGCGGCGCTCCCGTGCGAGGCCTTCCTCCCACCCCGTGACCTGGAGCCCGTCGTGCCCGCCTTGCGTTCCCGTACCTCGACCCACGGCCGGAACATGGCCGGAGCGCGTGCCCTGTGGCGCGCGACCGGCATGACCGACGGCGACTTCGGCAAGCCGATCGTGGCGATCGCGAACTCGTACACGCAGTTCGTCCCCGGGCACGTGCACCTCAAGGACATGGGTGACCTCGTCGCCGGCGCCATCGCGGAGGCCGGTGGGGTGTCGAAGGAGTTCAACACGATCGCCGTCGACGACGGCATCGCGATGGGGCACTCGGGGATGCTGTACTCCCTGCCCAGCCGCGAGCTCATCGCCGACTCCGTCGAGTACATGGTGAACGCCCACCAGGCCGACGCGCTGGTCTGCATCTCCAACTGCGACAAGATCACCCCGGGCATGCTCATGGCCGCGCTGCGCCTGAACATCCCCGCCGTGTTCGTCTCCGGCGGCCCGATGGAGGCCGGGAAGGCCGTCGTCGTCGACGGCGTCGCCCATGCGCCGACGGACCTCATCACCGCCATCGCGGCCTCGGCCTCCGAACAGGTCGACGAGGCCGGTCTGGACGCCGTGGAGCGTTCGGCGTGCCCGACGTGCGGCTCCTGCTCGGGGATGTTCACGGCGAACTCGATGAACTGCCTCACCGAGGCTCTCGGCCTCTCGTTGCCCGGCAACGGGTCCACACTGGCGACGCACGCGGCCCGGCGGGACCTGTTCCTGCGGGCGGGGACCCTCGTCGTGGAACTGGCCAAGCAGTACTACGACGGCGACGACGAGTCCGTCCTGCCGCGCAGCATCGCGGGCAAGGCGGCGTTCTCGAACGCGATGGCGCTCGACGTCGCCATGGGTGGGTCGACGAACACCGTCCTGCACATCCTCGCCGCGGCCCAGGAGGCCGGTCTGGACTTCACGCTGGCCGACATCGACGCCGTCAGCCGCCGGGTCCCGTGCCTGTCGAAGGTGGCTCCGAACTCCGACTTCCACATGGAGGACGTCCACCGCGCGGGCGGCATCCCGGCCATCCTCGGGGAGCTGTGGCGCGCCGGGTTGCTCGACGAGGACGTCCGCACGATCCACAGCCCGGACCTCGCGTCCTGGTTGCAGGAGTGGGACGTCCGGGCCGAGTCCCCGTCGGCCGAGGCCGTGGAGCTGTTCCACGCCGCCCCCGGCGGGGTCCGCACGACGCAGGCGTTCTCGACGCAGAACCGGTGGAACTCCCTGGACACCGACGCCGCCGGTGGGTGCGTGCGCGACCTCGCCCACGCCTACACGGCCGACGGCGGCCTGGCCGTCCTGGAGGGCAACCTGGCGACGGAGGGCGCGGTCATCAAGACCGCCGGGATCGACCCCTCGCTGTTCCACTTCGAGGGCACGGCCCTCGTCTACGAGTCCCAGGAGGACGCCGTGACCGGCATCCTCTCGGGCGCCGTGAAGCCGGGCCACGTCGTCGTCATCCGCTACGAGGGTCCCGCCGGCGGTCCGGGGATGCAGGAGATGCTGCACCCGACGTCGTTCCTCAAGGGCCGCGGCCTGGGCAAGGTCTGCGCGCTCGTCACCGACGGCCGGTTCTCCGGCGGTTCCAGCGGCATCTCCATCGGGCACGTCTCACCGGAGGCGTGGGCGGGCGGCCTCATCGGTCTCGTCGAGGACGGCGACCCCATCGAGATCGACGTCGAGACCCGGGGTCTGCACCTGCGGGTGCCGGTCGCCGTCCTCGCCGAACGCCGCGCGAAGATGGAGTCCTCCGAGCGCCCCTGGGAACCGGTCGACCGCGACCGTCCGCTCACCGGGGCGTTGCGGGCCTACGCCGCGATGGCCACCTCGGCCTCCACGGGTGCGGTCCGGAAGGTCCCGGACCGCACCCACGGCTGACCACCAGGGGACGTGTCAGGCGGAGGCGACGACGGAGTCGCCGTCGACCTGCACCGCGATGGACTTCAGGGGCTCGGTCGCCGGGCCCTTGAGGACCTTCCCCGTCAGCAGCTCGAACTTCGAGCCGTGGCAGGGGCAGTCGAGCTCGGAGTCCTTGACCGCGACGGCGCAGCCCTGGTGCGTGCAGAGCCCGCTGAACGCGGCGACCTGACCGGCCTCGGGCTGCACGACGACGACCGCCGAGCCCTTCGCGTCCTCGACGACGACACCGGAGCCGACGGGGACGTCGGAGAGCTTGGTGAGGGCCGCACCGCCCGCCGCGCTGCTCGCCCCGCCCGCCGGGGCGGACGACGTCGAGGACGACGAGGAGGTGGTCGAGCTCGACGTGCCGGCGGCCGGGGTCACCGTGTCGCTGCCGCCGCAGGCCGCCAGGAGCGAGCCCACGCCGAGGGTGCCGCCCGTGGCGGCGAGGGCCCGCCGCGACAGGACGCTGTTCGTCAGGGGGTGGGGGGTGGTGCGGTCGTCGTCCACGATCGTCCTCCGTCGGTCGGTCGGTCGTCCGGGCGCCGAGCGGGCGCACGGGTCTTTCGACGGTGACACGAGACGGACGTTCGCGCGGTTCAGGACGCGCGCGGTCAGGAGGTCGACAGCTGCCGTACGGCTACCGTGCAGGGGTGGCGGCGATCGAGGGAGGGGACCCTCACCGGCTCGCGCACGTTCGGTGGCTCGGGGGTGGGTCGGGCGCGGCGAAGTCGACCGTCGCGCGGGAGCTCGCGCGACGCCACGGCGTGGACGTCCTCGACACCGACGCTTCGATGGGCGCGCACGCGGCGAGGCTGAGCCCGCGGCAGGCGCCGCTGCTGCACCGCTTCGTCGCGCAGTCGATGGACGAGCGCTGGGTGCGGCGCGACCCGCGGGAGATGCTGCAGACGTTCCACTGGTTCGCCGGCGAGGGGTTCGACCTGGTGGTCGACGACCTGCTGGCCCGGCCCGCCGACCGCATCGTCGTGGTGGAGGGGTTCCGGCTGCTGCCGCGGCTCGTCCTCCCGCTCCTGTCCCACCGCGAGCACGCGGTGTGGCTGCTGCCGACGCCGGAGTTCCGCCGCCGGGCCTTCTCGCGGCGGGGGTCCGACGGCGACATCGCCGGCCGGACGAACGACCCACCGCGGGCCCTGGCGAACCTGCTGGCCCGCGATGCGCTGTTCACGGCACGGCTGGCGGACGAGCTGGAGCACCGGGCCCCGTGGGCGGCCCTCGCCGTCGACGGCAGCCGGACCCTCGACGACCTCGTGGCGCAGGTGGCCGGCCGGTTCGGGCTCAGCCCTCCAGGGCCTTGAGGTACTGGTCGGCCCAGGCGCTGATGATGCGGGCCGCCCGACGGGCCTGACCGCGGGCGGTGAGGAGGTGGTCCGAACCCTCGAGCGAGACGAAGCTGCGCGGGTGCGGGGCGGCCTTGAAGATGGCGCTGGCGTTGTCGACGCTGACGGTGGAGTCGGTGGGGGAGTGCATGACGAGCAGCGGCACGGTGAGCCTGTGCACGTGCTGCTTGAGGTCGGCGTTGCGGACGTCCTCGATGAAGTCGCGCTTCAACGTGAGCGCGCGACCCCCGACGAGCCACTCGGCGTGACCGTCCGCCATGACGCGGTCGACGAGGGCGTCGTAGTTGTGCTCGACGTGCCGTGGTTCGCTCGGGGCGCCGACGCTCACGACGGCCTGCAGGTCCGGGACGCGGCCGGCGGCCGCGAGAACCGCTGCGCCGCCGAAGGAGTGCCCCACCAGCAGCGCTGCGGGAGTTCCCCGCTGCGCCATGAACTCCGCGGCCAGGACGGTGTCGTCGACCTTGTGCGTGAAGGACCCGTCGCCCCAGTCGCCCTCGGAACCGCCCAACCCGAGGTTGTCGAACCGGAGCATGCCGATGCCCTCCTCGGCCAGCCCCTTGCAGATCCGTGACGCGGCGGGGGAGTCCTTGCCGAGCGTGAAACCGTGCGCGAAGATGCCCCACCCGCGGACCGGTCCCGCCGGGACGTCGAGGAGGCCCGCCAGCCGGTGACCCGTCGAACTGCGGAACGACACCTCGTCAGCCATGGCGTCGACCCTAGTGGCCCCCCGCACAGCCGCTGCGCAGCGCTCACGCAGCCGGTCCGTCGGACCCCGCCGGCCGAGGGGCCGCCGGCGGTGGCGGACGCCCCGCGCGACAGGGCAGAGTTGGGCGCCCGCACGTCGAGGAGGACCTGTGCACCACCGCCGGAACCAGCCGCCGCCCGTCCCGGAGGACGTGCTCGCCGGACTCGACCCCCTGCGCCGGGAGACCTTCGAGCTGCGCCTGGCGCGGTGGTGGCCGGACCTCGCCGCCGGCCTCGCCGACGTCCACCCCTCCGACGTCGCGGCCGCGGTGGGCGAACGGTTGCTGCGCGCGGCGGCCACGGCCTACGCCGCCCGCGGCGACGCCCTGCACCGGCGGGACCAGGAGCGGACCCTGCGGCCGGACTGGTTCCAGGACCCGGCGCTCATCGGGTACGCCGCCTACACCGAGCGCTTCGGGGGGACCCTGGCCGGGGTGCGGGAACGCCTGGACCACCTCGAGGACCTGAGCGTCGGGTACCTGCACCTCATGCCCGTCCTGCGCCCGCGCGACGGCGACAGCGACGGCGGGTACGCCGTGGCCGACTACCGCGACGTGCGGGCGGACCTCGGGACGGTCGCGGACCTGGCCGACCTCGCGACCTCGTTGCACGAACGCGGCATCAGCCTGGTCCTCGACCTCGTCCTGAACCACGTGGCCCGGGAGCACGCCTGGGCGCGGGCGGCCCGGGCCGGCGACGAGCGCTACCGGCGCTACTTCCACGTCCACCCCGACCGCGCGGTGCCCGACGCCTACGAACGCACGCTGCCGGAGGTCTTCCCCGACTTCGCCCCGGGCAACTTCAGCTGGGACGACGAGCTCGACGCCTGGGTGTGGACGACGTTCAACTCCTTCCAGTGGGACGTCGACTGGTCGAACCCCGACGTGCTGCTGGAGTACGCCGAGATCGTCCTCTTCCTGGCCAACCTCGGGGTGGACGTGCTGCGCCTCGACGCGATCGCGTTCATCTGGAAACGGCTGGGGACGAACTGCCAGAACCAGCCCGAGGTCCACAGCCTGACGCAGGTCCTCCGGGCGGTCTGCCGGATCGCCTGTCCCGCAGTCCTCTTGAAGGCCGAGGCGATCGTCGCTCCCGACGACCTCGTGCACTACCTGGGCCGGGGACGGCACCACGGGCGGGTCAGCGACCTCGCGTACCACAACACCCTCATGGTGCAGGTCTGGTCGATGCTGGCCGCTCAGGACGTGACGCTGGCCACCCAGGCCCTGCGGGCCCTGCCACCGGTCCCGACCTCGACGGCGTGGATCGCCTACGTCCGCTGCCACGACGACATCGGCTGGGCGGTGTCCGACGCCGACGCCGCGGCGGTGGGGATCTCCGGTCCCGAGCACCGCCGGTTCCTGTCCGACTGGTACTCCGGGACCTTCCCCGGCTCCACCGCGCGCGGGCTGGTGTTCCAGGAGAACCCCGCCACGGGCGACCGACGGATCAGCGGGTCGGCCGCGGCCCTCGTGGGGTTGACGGCGGCCCGGCAGGGCTCGGACGACGCCGCCGTCGACGCCGCCGTCGACCGGCTGCTGCTGGCCCACACCCTCGTCATGGGCTGGGGCGGGATCCCCGTCGTCTGGATGGGCGACGAACTCGCCCTGGACGGCGACCCGGGGTGGGACGCCGTGCCCGAGCAGGCCGCCGACAACCGCTGGGTGCACCGTCCCTGGTTCGACGACGACGCCCTGCGCGACGCGGCGGACCCCTCGACGGTGCCCGGTCGCGTCCTGGCCGGGTTCCGCCACCTGGCCCGGGTGCGAGCCTCGCTGCCGCACCTGCACGCCGCGGTGCCCGCGGAGGTGCTCGACCTGTCCGACCCCGGGATCCTCGCCGTCCTGCACCGCCACCCGGAGGGCAACCTGCTGACCCTGTGCAACGTGACCGCGACCTGGCGGTCCTGGCCCGGGTTCCGCCTCGAAGGGCTCGGACTCACGCAGGCCCGCGACGCCCTCACGGACGGTCCGGTGCCGCGGGGTGAGGACGGGAACGTGTGGCTCGCCCCGTGGCAGGCGCTCTGGCTCGTGGCCCCCGACGCCTGAGGGCGGGTCCTCGCGCGCCACCACGGAACCCCTCCGAGCGCACGGGGAACGTCACCCGGACGGTCGCGTCCGCACGGGCGGTTCCGTCGTGCGGAACGTCAGGACACCCCTGCTGAGCGTCGATGGAGGACTGTTGCGCTCTCGTCCTCGTCCCCCGGGGACCGCAGCCGGTCCGGCGGAGCCGGACGAGGAGGACGGACGACATGGCGCGACTGCGGTGGACGATCGGCAAACGGCTCGCGGCGGGTTTCGCCCTCGCGGCCGTCCTGCTCACGGTGGTCGGCGGTGTCGCCTACCGCAGTTCGGGGCAGTTGTCGGCCAACGAGGCGGCCGTCAACCACACCTACGCCGTCCTCACCGCCATCGACGCCGTGACGGCTGACCTCAAGGACGCCGAGACCGGTCAGCGCGGTTTCGTCATCACCGGCGTCGACGACTACCTCGCTCCCTTCACCGCCGCGACGACCGGTGTGAACGGCCACCTCGACGCGGTCGCCCGGTTGACGGCCGACAACCCGGCCCAGCAGCAGCGCATCGCGCAACTGCGTCCGCTCGTGCAGCAGAAGATCGCCGAGATGCAGGACACCATCGACCTGCGCCGCGAAAAGGGTTTCGAGGCCGCGCAGGCCGTCGTCCTCACCAACAAGGGCAAGACCGTCATGGACCAGATCCGCGGTCTGACCGACCAGATGCGGTCCGAGGAGTCGTCCCTGCTCACCGTCCGCGGGGCCGCCTCCGCCCGCGCCCACACCATGATCGAACGCACCGTCATCGGTGGGACGGCGATCGGGCTCGTCATGTTCACCGTCATCGGACTGCTGGTGACGCGCAGCGTCCTGACGCCGCTGCGGGCGCTCAACACGCGGCTCGCCGACATCGCCGACGGCGACGGCGACCTCACCCTGCGGGTCCCCGAGGACCGTCGCGACGAGTTCGCGGACACCGCCTCGGCCTTCAACCGGTTCGTCGCCAAGGTCCAGGACACGGTGCGCGAGACCGCCCAGGCCGCGGACGACGTGACGCGGGCCAGCCAGGGCCTGCACGGCACGGCCGGCCGGATCGAGGCGTCCGCGGAGGCCGTGAGCGGGCAGGTCTCCTCGATGGCCGCCGCGGCGGGCCAGACGTCCGCGAACGTCCAGTCGGTCGCGGCCGGCGCCGAGGAGATGGGCGTCTCGATCGAGGAGATCTCGCTGAACACCAGCCAGGCGGCGGGTGTCGCGGCCGAGGCGGTCACCCTGGCCGACGCCACGACGCGCACCATCGAGGCGCTCGGGGAGTCCTCGCGGCGCATCTCGGACGTGGTGGGGACCATCACGGCCATCGCGGCGCAGACGAACCTGCTGGCCCTCAACGCGACCATCGAGGCCGCCCGCGCCGGCGACGCCGGCAAGGGTTTCGCCGTCGTCGCCTCCGAGGTCAAGGAGCTCGCCCAGGAGACCGCAACCGCGACGGGCGACATCACCGCCCGGGTCCACACGATCCAGCAGGACACGGGCCGGGCCGTCGACGCGATCGCCCAGATCAGCGAGATCATCTCCCGCATCAACGCGTTCCAGACGACGATCGCCGCGGCCGTCGAGGAGCAGTCGGCGACGACGCGGGAGATGTCCCGCAGCGTGACCGAGGCCGCCGACGGCTCGCAGCAGATCGCGACGGTCGTGCACGACGTGGCCACCGCGGTCGCCGAGACGAGCGCCGGGGTCCGCTCCACGCGTGAGGCGACGCAGGACCTCGCCGGGATGGCCGACCGGCTCAAGACGACGGTGGGACGCTTCCGGTACTGAGGGCGGTCAGCGTCGCCGCCATCGCGGCCGCGGCGGCGCGCAGCTCCTCGGGTTCGAGGACCTCGGCGGGCACCCCGAGCCGGGCGGTGTGGGCGAGGATCCAGTCGGGGTGCTCGGCCGCGATCGTCAGCACGCACCGGTCGGCGGGCGCGTCGGGGTCGGGGTCGACCCGGCCGACGGTGACGGGGACCCTGTCCCGGACCTCCGCGGCCGGGGCGTGCAGCCGGATCCTGGCCCGGACGCGGTAGGGCGCCTCGGTGACCGCGTGCCGCACCAGGGCGACGGGGTCGGGGTGCTCGCGGGGACGGCACCGCCACCCGGTGAGCTCGGGGCGGCGCACCCGGTCCAGCCGGAAGGTGCGCCAGTCGTCCCGGTCCACGTCGAAGGCGACCAGGTACCAGAGGCGCCCGGTGGTGACGAGCCGGAGGGGTTCGACGGTGCGGTCGGTCTCGGGACGTCCGGGACGGGTGTGCCGGAACCGCACGCGGACCCGGTCCCGGCACGCGCGGGCCAGCAGGACCAGCAGGTCCGCGTCGATCACGGCCCCCGGGGCGGTGAGGGTCTCGGTGGCCCCGTGGACGGCGGCAACGCGTTCACGCAGCCGCGGCGGCATCACCTGGTCCAGCCGGGCCAGCGCTCGTAGCGCCGCCTCACCCGCCCCGGCGATGCCGCCCCCCGCCACCAGGCGCAGGGCGACCGCGGTGGCGACGGCTTCCTCCTCGTCGAGCAGCAGCGGCGGCAACCGCGCCCCGGCGCCCAGCCGGTACCCGCCGCCGACCCCCGGCGTCGCCTGGACGGGGTACCCCAGCCGCCGCAGCCGCTCGACGTCGCGGCGCACCGACCGGTCCGTCACGCCCAGTTCGGTGGCCAGGTCGAGGGCCGTCCAGGCCGGCCGGCGTTGGAGGAGGGCGAGCAGGCGCAGGACGCGTTCGGTGCCGCTCTCGACGCTCACTCGACCAGCGTGGCACCGATCGCGGACGTCCACGGTCCGGGTTCCGCGGCAGGGTGCGGGACATGACGAGAGACATGCAGGTGACCTTCGACGCGGCCGATCCCCGGCGGTTGGGCGCGTTCTGGGCCGAGGTCCTCGGCTACGTGACGATGCCGCCGCCGGCTCCGCACGAGACGTGGGAGGCGGCCCTGGCCGCGTGGGGTGTGCCACGGGAGCGGCGGGACGACGCCTGGGCCCTCGTCGACCCCGAGGGGTCCGGGCCGCGGATCTACTTCCAGAAGGTGCCCGAGGGCAAGCAGGGGAAGAACCGGGTGCACCTCGACGTGCGGGCGGCCCCGGGTCTGCAGGGGGAGGAACGCACGGCCGCGCTGGCGGCGGAGGCCGACCGGTTGGTGGCCCTCGGGGCCGTCGTCCTCGAGCACCGCGCCCCCGAACCGCCGCTCGGGGCCGGCCACGTCGTGCTGGCCGACCCCGAGGGGAACGAGTTCTGCCTGGACTAGACCGGGCGGGAGGAGCAGGTCAGGCCAGCGGCGACGGGCCGAGCTCGTCGAGCAGCTCCTGCATCTTCTTGTAGGCCTTGTTGCGGTAGTCGATGAGCTCGGCGAGCTTCTCGGGCTCCAGCTCGAGGAACCCGGACCCCGTCTTCGTGCCGAACTTGCCCTGCTCCACGAGCGCGGTGAGGTTCGCCGGGGCCGACATGCGGTCCCCGAAGTGGCCCTCGAGGACCTTGAAGCCCTTGGCGTAGACGTCGAGGCCGGCCATGTCCGCGATGGCGAACGGGCCGAAGAACGGCAGCCGGAACCCGAACGTGGTGGAGACGATGGTGTCGACGTCGGCGGGGGTGGCGACACCCTCGTCGACGACCGACATGGCCTCCTTGAGCAGGACGTACTGGAGGCGGTTGAGGACGAAGCCGGGGACGTCCTTGACCTGGGCGCCACGACGGCCCGCGCGGTTCAGGAGGTCGTCGATGAGGGGCAGGACGGCCGGGTCGGTCGCCTCACCGGTCACGAGCTCGACGCCCGGGATGAACGGCGCCGGGTTGGAGAAGTGCACCGTGAGGAACAGGGACGCGTCCTCGAACGCCTCGGCCAGCACCTTGACGGGGATGGTGGAGGTGTTCGTTCCGATGATCGTGCCCGGCGTCACGGCCTTCTGGACGCGCGAGAGCACGTCCTTCTTGACCGTCGGGTCCTCGAAGACGGCCTCCTCGACGAAGTGGACGTCGGCGACGGCCTCCTCGATCGAGTCGGCGGGGTGGAACTTCTGCTTCAGCACCTCGGTGCTGCCCTGCGCGAACAGCCCCTGCGCCTCGAAGAGCTCGGACTCCTTGAGGAGCCGCTCGTAGTTGCGCTGCGTCGACTCCTTGTCGGCGTCCGCCAGCCACACGTCGTTGCCGGCCAGCGCCAGCGACTGGGCGATGCCGCCGCCCATGTAGCCGGTGCCGATCTGGGCGACCTTGGTGATCTTGTCGGTGCGGGGTGCTGTGGGCACGGTCTCTCCTAGGAGTGGTCGTCCGCTCGGTTGAGCGGGTGGGCCGCGATCTCCTCGATCACGGCCTTGAAGTTGGCGACGTCGTGGGCGAAGCGGCCGAGGAACAGGCCGTCGACCCCTTCCGCGACGTCGGTGAACATGCCCGGTCCGGCGCTGCCGCCGTAGAGGATGCGCGTCAGGCCGCGGCGGTGCGACAGGGCGTCGCGCAGGCGGGTCGTGACCCCCACGACGTGCTCGGGGGGTGCCGGTTCCGTCTGCCCGATCGCCCAGTTGGGCTCGTAGCCGATCGCGACCTCGGCCTCGGACGGGACGTCCTCGAGCGCGGCCAGGACCTGGCTGATGGTGGTGCGGGCGGCGTCGGGGACGTCGATGCGGACGTTCTCACCGATGCAGACGAGCGGGACCAGACCGTTGCGGGCGGCGGCGGCCGCCTTGCGCGCCGTGACGATGTCGTCCTCGGCGAACATCCGCCGCCGCTCCGCGTGGCCGATCTCGACGAACCGCGCCCCGGCCTCCCGCAGCGCGGCGGGGGACACCTCACCCGTGAGGGCACCGAAGTCCTCCCAGGACGCGTCCTGGGCGCCGATGGCGATCCCGGTGCCGCGCATCAGGTCCAGGCCCGTGGTCACGGTGAGGAAGTCGGGGATGACGAAGGCGTCGACCCCGGCCTCGGCGACCACCGGGCCGAGGGCCGCCACGTCAGCGAGGTAGCTCCGCGTCCGGGCCAGCGAGAAGTACATCTTCAGGCTGACCCCGACGAGCGGGCGGGGGCGGGTCGTCATGGTGCGATGGGCTCCGGTCTCGAGGCGTGGGTCTCAGCAGGACCCGACGCTACCCGCCTCGACCTCGGCACCGGTCTCGTACCCGGTGATCGCGTCGACCTTGGCCGCCGAGGCGCTGGAGGTGTCGAAGACGTAGCCGAGGAACTCCTTGGCCAGCCGTCGCGCCAGCTCCTTGCCGATGACGCGTTCCCCCAGGGTCAGGACCTGCCCGTCGTTCGACAGGACCAGGCGCTCGACCGAGAAGGAGTCGTGTGCGACCGAGGCGCGGATGCCGGGGACCTTGTTGGCCGCGATGGCCACCCCCATGCCCGTGCCGCAGACGAGGATGCCGCGGTCGGCTTCGCCGGCCGCGATCTTGCGGGCGGCGGCGACGGCCACGTGCGGGTAGGCGGTCTTGTCCGTGTCGGCGTTCACGCCGACGTCGATGACCTCCTTGACGCGGGGGTCCTTGAGCAGGTCGGCCTTGATGGCGTCCTTGTAGGAGACGCCGGCCTCGTCGGCGGCCACGACGACACGCCACTGCAGATCAGTCACGATCTTCCCTTCCTCAGAGCTTCTCGGCGACGGTGCGCGTCACCAGCGCGAGCGAGACGGCCCCGGCGTCGGGGTGCCCCAGCGAGCGTTCGGCCAGCGGCCGGGCACGTCCGATCTGGGGACGCAGCTGCTTCGTTGCCTCGGCGGCGTCGGTGGCCGCCTGCGACGCCGTGGTGAAGGCCGTCTTCAGGTCGTCACCGGCGGCGATGCGTTCCGCGAGGGTCTCCGCGAAGGGGACCTGGGAGTCGAGCATCGTCTTGTTGCCGACGCGGGCACCCGCCAGTCGCATCACGGCCTCCACCGACGCGGTGGCGCCTGCGGAGACCTGCTCCGGCGTCGGGGTGCCCTCATCGCCCAGCTTCTCGGCGAACGCGTGCAGCAGCACGCCCCAGATCACCCCGGAGGTGCCGCCGGCCCGGTCCGCCCAGGCGCCGCCGGCCGCCGACAACGTCGAGGCGGCCCCCGCCCCTGCGTCCGCGGCGGCCCGGGCCGCCTGCGCGGCCGCGACGGAGCCGTTGACCATGCCGGTGCCGTGGTCGCCGTCACCGGCGATGGCGTCGATGCGCCCCAGTTCCGCTTCCGCGTCCTTGAGGACGTCGCGCACGGCTTCGACGAGCCCGGCGATCTGCTGCCCGGCCTGCGCCGCTTCGGCGGGGGTGCCGCTGTAGTCGGCGACCTCGTCCTCGGGGACGACGTAGGTCGGCGCCGGGGTCGTCTCGATCGTGGCGCCGACGCTCAGCGCC
>NZ_JBFBND010000034.1:0-46620 GCF_040702905.1 Kineococcus sp. NPDC059986
GGCGAGACCAGGACTGCAGCTGGTCCCGCTCGGCCTCGGTGAGCTGGATCTCTGGTGGTTTCGGTCCGCGTACGCGTGCCATCGCCCCAGCTTACGAAGCCGACAAGGAATTAGCGACTCACGACACTAGTGTCCTGAGTCGCCAGCTGCCGTGAGGGAGTGCAGCTGCGGGCGAAGAGGCTGCCTTCAGCACCGTCCTCAGTCCCAGGACGTGTCGCTGATGCAGGCGACCGCTCATGGGAGCCTGACACGATCGCTCAGGCTGAGCGGCTCCCTCCGCGGCCCGCCTGACCGTTCCCCGTCCCCCGTCTCCCGTCCAGCGCGCCCACCGCCCGGTTCGCCCGGAGCAGAGGCGAGGTCGTGCGTTGCGCGGGACAGACGCGGCGCACCGGGGGCCGGTCCAGCAGCCAGGCAGTCTCACCACCGGGGTGGGAAGCGTCACCGATCCCCTGGTGCGGAACGGGCGCCGCTGTCCTGCGGCACGGCACCCGTTCCGGTGACGGCGTGCACGAGCGCGGTCTTCGGGTAGTCGTCGGCGGCGCTCGGCGGCGCGGTCTCGAAGAGGTCGACCATGAGCTGCAGGGGCTGGTCCAGCACCTGCGCCGAGGTGAACACCACCTGTTCGTCGCACGCCACGACGACCCCGCGGGCGTCCCAGCGCGCCGACCACGTGTGCGGCCGCCCCGCTCCGACGGGGACCGTCACCTCGGTCATCTCGGTGCGCAGGCGCGGGTCGCGGTGGGCCTTGATCCCGACCCGGGCGGTCGTGGCGTCGGCGGTGACGGCGTCCGCGTCGACCTCCGCGAGGCAGATCTCCCCGCAGTCGCGCTCGTCGAGGTGCTCGGTGCCGACGAGCCAGGCCGCCAGCATGCACCCGGGGTCCAGGCTCGCGGTGACGCTCACGTCGACCTGCCCCGACCGCGGCGCCCACAGGATCCGCTGCGCCACCGCGGTCCGGACGACGAGACCGTCCGGGCGGTGCCGGTGGGTCCCCCGGGTCGAGCCCACGGGTCCGCCGAACGTCGCCGTCTGCAGGTTCGACACGCGCAGCGGAGCGTCCTCGGCCCGCCAGTCCGGCTGGTCGGCGTCGATGCGCAGCCGCAGCCCGCTGGGGCCGACGTCCCAGCGGGCGCGCGAGCGCTCCGGGGTCGTCCACTGCGGCAGGTAGTGGTCCACCCACCGGTCCGGATCCAGTGCGCCGGAAAGGAAGTCCTCGACGAACCCGGCCCGCGCCGGATCCAGTCGAGGGAGCCTCCCCTTCACGCCTCCGGCGCCTCGTGACCGTCGGCGTCGTCGCTGCGACCGCCCTCCCCGCTGGTGAGGTGGTGCGCCGCGACGACGAGGGGGAAGTGGCTGAAGGCCTGCGGGAAGTTGCCGAGCTGGCGGCGCGAGACGGGGTCGTACTCCTCGGCCAGCAGCCCGACGTCGTTGCGCAGGGAGAGCAGCCGCTCGAAGAGGGCGCGCGCCTCCTCCGTGCGGCCGATGCCGTGCAGTGCGTCGACCATCCAGAACGAGCAGGCGAGGAAGACGCCCTCCGACCCCGGCAGACCGTCCGAGGACTCCTCGGTGCGGTAGCGCAGGACGAAGCCGTCCTGCGTGAGGTCGCGCTGGATCGCGTCCACGGTCGCGACGACGCGGGGGTCGTCGAAGGGCAGGAAGCCCACGCGCGGGATGAGCAGCAGACTCGCGTCGAGGTTCTCCGAGCCGTAGCTCTGGGTGAACGCCCCGGTCGTCGGGGAGACGCCGTGGGCCAGGACGTCGGCCCGGATCTCGTCGCGGACGCGGCGCCAGCGCTGGACGGGGCCGGGCAGCCCGAACTCCTCGACGCTGCGGACCATGCGGTCGGCCGCGACCCAGGCCATGACCTTGGAGTGCGTGAAGTGCCGGCGGTCGCCGCGCATCTCCCAGAGGCCGTTGTCCGGCTCCTGCCAGCGCGCCTCGAGGTGGTGCATGAGCGCCTTCTGCAGGTTCCAGGAGTCGTCCTCCTTCTCCAGCCCGGCCTGGCGGGCCAGGAAGAGGCTGTCGAGGACCTCGCCCCACACGTCGAGCTGCAGCTGGCCGGCCGCCTCGTTGCCGGTGCGCACCGGGGAGGACCCCTCGTACCCCTTCAGCCACGGCAGCTCCATCTCCGGCAGGCGTCGGGTGCCGTCGAGGGCGTACATGATCTGCAGGTCACCGGGGTCGCCCGCGACCGTGCGCAGCAGCCACTCGCGCCAGGCGCCGGCCTCCTCGTGGTGGCCGGACAGCAGCATCGCCTGCAGCGTGTACGTCGCGTCGCGCAGCCAGCAGTACCGGTAGTCCCAGTTGCGGGTGCCACCGATCTCCTCGGGCAGGGACGTCGTGACGGCGGCCACTATCCCGCCGGTGGGCGCGTACGTCATGGCCTTGAGCACGACGAGGGACCGGGTGACGGCCTCCTCCCAGTGCCCCTCGACCGTCTCGCTGCGGTTCCAGTCGGTCCAGAACTCGAGGGTGTCGTCGAGGGCCGCGAAGGGGTCGGGGCGGTGCGGGGCCTTCTCGTGGCTGCGGCCCCACGTCAGGACGAAGGGGACGCGTTCGCCCTCGCGGACGACGAAGTCCGACACCGAGCTGAGGTCGCGCCCCTCCACCGGGGCCGTGGTCCAGAACCACACCGAGTCCGGGCCCGCGACGGCCTCGAGCTCGTCCCCGCGGCGTCGCACCCACGGGACGATGGAGCCGTAGTCGAAGCGCAGCGTCAGCTCGGAGGTCATCCGGACCTCGCCCTCGAGGCCCTCGACGATGCGGATCACGTCGGGGTGGTTGCCCCGCGGCGGCATGAAGTCGGTGACGCGGACGGTGCCGTCGGGCGTGTCCCACTCGGTCTCCAGGACCAGCGACGACCCCAGGTAGCGACGACGGGTGCTGCGGGCCCCACCGCTGGGCCCCAGCCGCCACCGACCCGCGTCCGGCGTGTCGAGCAGGGCCGCGAAGCACGCCGGGGAGTCGAAGCGGGGGAAGCACAACCAGTCGATGGACCCCCCGCGGTCGACGAGCGCCGCGGTGTGGAGGTCACCGATGAGCGCGTAGTCCTCGATCTTGGCCACGGCAGCATCTTCCCCTGCGCGGAGGGCTCTCGTGACCGGACCGGGCCGTGTCAGCGCAGGTGGCCGTCCGAGACCGAGCGCAGGTGGCCGGTGGAGACGGAGCGGAGGTGACCGGCGGTGACGGTGACCTTCACCGCGACGGGGGCCTTGACGGACACGCTGACCAGCCCGGGGGCCTTCACGGCGGCCGAGGCAGCCGGAGCCGACGCGGCACCACCGAGGAGCAGCGCACCCGAGACGAGGACGGCGGCGAGTGTGCGGTGCTTGATCACGGTGGAACTCCTTCTCGTTCGTGCGTCGAGACGGTGCGTCACCGACACCCCTGGCATCGGTTCGCATTCCAGCACGCTTGAGCAGCAGTTGGGTAGTCTAGAAGCTACTCTCCGTAGTCTTCTAGAGGTTTCTAGTACCCGTTCGAGGGACGCTCACGACCGGGGGTCGGACGCGAACTGGAGGACCATCTCGAGCTCCTCGGCGGTGGTGTCCAGGACGTACGGGACGCGCACCCCGTTCTCGACGAACCCCCACCTCCGGTAGAACGCCTGCGCCCGCAGGTTGCGCTCGTGGACGTGCAGCGTGATGCCCGACGCCCCGGGCCGGGTCCTCGCCCAGGCGAGGACCTCCGCGAGCAACCGGTCGGCCAGGTCCCCGCCCCGGTGGGCCGGGTCGACGAAGACCGAGACGAGGTAGAGGCCCTCGACCGGGTCGGTGTAGGCGCCCATCGTGCCCACCCACCGGCCCGTCGCCTCCTCGACACCCACGACGGTGAGGCTGCCCGGGGCCCCGGACCGGCGGACCCGGAAACGCCACTCCGCCGCGTCGTGCCCACGGGCCGCCGCCAGCGTCTCGGCGAACGCCTCGGGGGTGTCGGCCAGCATCCGCAGCCGGAGGTCGCGCCAGTCCTCCCACTCGGAGTCCTCGGGCCTGCGCACCAGCACGGTCACGGCGGCAGCCTACGTCTGGCGGTGGAGCGCCCCGCGTGAAAGGCTCCTGCGGGTCAGAGACGATCCCTCGACGACGAGGCGGTGGGCCGTGAAGCGACGAGCGAGCACGGTGACGGCAGGTGCGGTGTCGCCCCTGGACGAACTGGAACTCCGGCACGACGGACGGCGGGTCGAACCCGTCGCCGGAACCCGGGCAGCGGACCTCGACGTCCGACGTGTCCTCCTGTGGTGGAGAGGTTTCGAGCACCAGCTGCAGACCCGGACGGACGAACTGCACGGGGTCGGCCCCGAACTCGAGAAGGCAGCGGAGGCCGCCGACACGGTCCTGCGGGAACGCACTCCCGAACTCGTCGGGGACGTCTTCGCCGCCGTCGCCGTGGGGTTCGGCGCGACCCCCGGCCTGCCCTCGCTGCTCGCGCCCTGGTTCTCGGAGTTCGCACGGTCCTGCGGTCGGGTCGTCGGCACCCGGGAACTGGCCGACGCGTCCTGGGCGGGGCTCCTCGCCGTCCAGCGCGCGGGAGCACCCTCCCCCGGTGCGGGTTCCCTCGTCGACGCGATGGCCCCCGCCGCCGAGGCCCTCGCCGGCGCCGACGTGGCCGACGTTCCCGCGGTGGCGGCGCTCAACGCCGCCTACCGGGCGGCCGCCGACGGCACGCGGCACACCGTCGTTGACGGGGTCGTCGACCCGGGCGCCCTCGTCGTCACGTGGTTCTTCGAACGCGGCACGGTGGTCTGAGGAACGGCCGGGAACGAGGACTCAGAGGGGTTTCGCGAGGTACTCGCTCGGGTCCGCGTGGTCCCGACTTCCCCCGTCCTGCAGGAGTTCCACCCACTCGTCGACGACCGGTCCACCGCCCCAGCCGCGGTAGCCGAGGCGTTCGTACAACCTCCGAGGGCCGGGGTCGTCGGGGTCGACGGCCAGCCCGATGCCGTCGTGGCCGCGGGCCGCCGCCAGCTCCTCGGCCCGTCGCAGGAGAGCCGTCCCCGTCCCGCGGCCCTGCGGGAACGCGGCCAGCGCGTTCACCTCCGCGTACCCCGGGAAGCGTTCGCGGACGGGGGCGTACTTCGACGCCACCAGGAGCGTCGCCCGCCCCACGTTCAGAACGCCGTCCCAGGCGAGCAGGTAGGCGCACCGCCCGGCCGCCTGCAGCGCGAAGCGCTCGCGGTGGTCGTGCGCCGTGTGCCGGGACGTCTCCCCGACCAGCAGCCGGGCCAGGTCCTCCTCGGTGCACACGGCGACGCGCAGGCTCACGGGCGCGACGCTACGCCTCAGCGACGGCGGTAGAGGTCGACGTCGCCCGGTGCGAGGCGGGGGTACGGCGTCGACCGCGGTTCGGTCGGCCGCGGTTCGACGGGCTCGGACGGGACGGCCTCGGGCCGGACGGGCTCGGGCGCGGGCACGTCCAGTTCAGGCGGGGCGGGGTCGGAGAGCCCCGGGTCTTCCGCACCTGGGTGCGAGGGCGCAGCAGGCGCCGGCTCGGGTTCCGGTTCCGCGGGCCTGGCGACCCCCGCGACGACCCCCGTGACGACCGCCCCCAGGACCGCCGTCGTGAGGACGGTGACGGCCCCCACGGAGAAGGCGTCCACCTCCGAGCCGGTCACTCCGGACCAGCCCGTGACCGGGAGGACACCGACAACCTGGGCCAGGAACCCCAGGACCCCCGCCGCCGCCGCGGCGGTGGTGAGGGCGGCGAGGCCGTTCGTGACGGACCGGGCGGTCCCGCGGGGGGCCACGGCCCTCGGCCGTTCCGCCACGACCGCGGCGGCCAGGACGAGGAGGGGCAGGAGGGTGGTGGCGAGCAGGATCGGGACGCTCGGCCCGGACCACAGCGTCGACCACCGGTTCCCGAGGAGCTCAGGACCGGCCGGCGGAGGGACCTCCTGGACGATCCCGTCGGCGCTGCCGCCCAGCACCGACCACGCGGCGTGCCCGGTCGCGGCCAGGGACGTCGCGGACGTCAGGAGCAGGGGCCAGGCGGCCCACCCGTCGGGGAGTCTGCGGTCGGCCACGGCGCGACGCTACAGAGGCCCGCCGTCGAGGGGGCGGGATCGACCGGGGAAAGTGCTTGCAGCTTGAAAGAAGCAGGAGTACGGTGGTCTCAGGCGGTTGAAGCTGCAAACACTTCTGGAGGACACCATGGGTTGGTTCGGCGGCAAGGACAAGAACAGCGGCACGGCGACGGTCGAGGCTCCCGCACAGGCGGCGGCGGGTCTGCCCGCGGTCCCCGGCTACCAGGCCGGCACGTGGACGATCGACGCGAGCCACTCCGAGATCTCCTTCACGGTCCGCCACATGGCCGTCAGCAAGGTCCGCGGCCGCCTCGGGTCGGTCTCCGGCGAGATCGTCACCCACGACGAGCCCGGCACGTCCGCCGTCACGGCCGAGGTCGACGTCACGAGCATCACGACGTTCAACGACCAGCGCGACGGCCACCTCAAGACCGGCGACTTCTTCGACGTCGAGAACCACCCCGTCGCGACCTTCCGCTCGACCTCCGTCGGCCACGACGGCGACGACTTCGTCCTCGCCGGTGAGCTCACCCTCAAGGGTGTGACGCGCCCCGTGACCCTGACCGTCGAGGTGTCCGGCTTCGGCCCCGACGCCTACGGCGGGACCCGCGCCGGGTTCTCCGCCAAGGGCCAGATCAACCGTCGCGACTTCGGCGTCGAGTTCGACGCGCGCCTCGACAACGGCGGGCTCGTCGTCTCCGACAAGGTCGACCTCGAGCTCGACGTCGAGGCCGTCCTCAACGCCTGAGCAGCACCCCGGGCCGAGTCCGGCCCAGCACGGTCGACAGCATCGCCGCCCGCGGGGACGTGGCCATCAGCGCCACGTCCTGCGCGGGCGTCGTCGTCCCGTCGAGGAAACCCAGCACCCGGTGGACCGGGTTGCGTCGGAACAGGTCCACGAAGAACGACGCCCCGTCGACCCGACCCGACGTGAGCGCCTCCAGGACGAGGGAGTCCATGAGGAGGTGCCGCCGGCGGTGCGGTCGCGGCAGCGTGAGCCCCTCCGCGCCGCGACGGGCGATCCGCGCCGCGAGGACGTCGGCCTGGCGCTGCAGCGTCGTGAACGAGTACCCCGTGGACGGCCGGATCGACCCGGCGTTCGCGCCCCACCGCAGGACCCCGGGATCGGTCGAGGCGGGGAACGCGGCGTCGGTCATCGGGATGACGCCACGTTCCTCCGACAGCACCTCGTGCTGCCTGGTCCCGCTGCGCTGCAGGTACTCCCCGAGCCGCTCGCGGTACTGCGCGTCGGTCAGCAGGTGCGCCGAGAACTCCGTGTACTCCACGAGCGCCTCCGTCGGCGACGTCGGCAGCACGTACCCGAACGCCACCCCGCCCGCCGGTTGCGGCACCCGGAAGTCCATGAAGGTGGCCGTCACGGGGTCGAACTCCGGACGCGCCGTGCGGACGCGGTACCCCAGGAAGTGCTGCCACAGCAACGTCCGGCCCCCCGGCGGCACGGGGACCGGGCGGGTGTCCACCGCCGGCGCGGGCGGCCTGCCCGCCAGGACCTCCTCGCGCACGGCGATCCCCGCCGCGGCGAGCTTGGCGCGCACGGCGCGGTCGAGGTCGGTGGAGTGCAGGCTGCGGTACCGCCAGCCCCCGAGGTCGGCTGTCACGACGGCGCCGTCGGTGCCGACGAGGCGGATCCGTGGCCACTGCGCCGAGACGAGGTGCCCGAACGGACCGGGACCCGTGGCGCCCCAGGTGCTCCAGGTCCGGTCCGGGCTGCGCTCGGCGGCCGCCGCGGGCGCCTCCACGACCTCGAACGGGACACCGGCGTCGACGAGCCGCCAGGCCAGGCTCGCCCCCGCCGCTCCGAGCCCGACGACGGTGAGTCTGGCCTCGCCGTGATCCACGGGCCTAGTGTTCGTCACGGCTTCCACACACACCGGAGGAAACGAGCCATGAAGATCGTCAACGGGTTCAAGGACTTCATCCTGCGGGGCAACGTCATCGACCTCGCCGTCGCCGTGGTCATCGGGGCGGCGTTCTCGGGGATCATCAACAAGGTGGTCGAGGGGCTCATCAACCCCATCATCGCGGCGATCGGCGGGGCTCCGAACCTCGACGGCGCCTGGGTGATCCCGCTGCGGAAGATCGGTGCCGACACGATCGGCATCCAGGTGGGCACCATCGTGGGTGCTGTCCTCAACTTCCTCATCATCGCCGCCGCGACCTACTTCATCATCGTGCTCCCCGTGAACCGTCTGCTCGCCATGCGCAAGCGCGGTCAGGTCGCCGAGCCGAAGGCTCCCACCGAGGACGTCCTGCTGCTCACCGAGATCCGTGACCTCCTGGCCCGGCAGACCGGGGGCACCACCCCCACGCTCGACACCAAGTAGTCCCCCGGCACCCCGCGACCGGTTCAGCGGTCGCGGGTGCCGGCCCCCCGCGCAGGGGCGGTGACGACCAGCCCCTGCGCGACCGTGGTCAGCCAGCGCGCGACGTCGGCGGGCGGCAGCGGCCGCGCGTGCAGGTACCCCTGCGACTCGTCGACGTCGAGACCCCTCAGGACGTCCCGGGTCGCCTCGTCCTCCACCCCCTCCGCGACGACGCGCAGGCCGAGCCGGTGGGCGAGTGCGACGGTCGCCTCCACGATCTCCGCCGTCCGGGGTTCGCTGAGCACCCGGATCGTGAAGGCGCGGTCCAGCTTGAGCTCGGTGGCCGGCAGGTCCGTGAGGTAGGCCAGCGAGGAGTACCCCGTCCCGTAGTCGTCGATGCTCAGCTGCACACCGCGCTGGGTGAGGGCGTGCGTGACCGCGAGCGCCAGGGCGGGGTCGGCCATGAGGGTCGTCTCGGTGACCTCCAGGACGAGCCGTCCCGGGGCGAGGCCACCGTGGGCCAGGACCTCGTCGACCAGCGGCAGCAGGTCCGGGTGCGCCAGGCAGCTGGCGGAGACGTTGACGGAGATGCGCAGGGGCACCCCGTCGTGGCTCCAGCCCGCCGCCTCGGTCGCGGCGCGCCGCAGGACGTGACCCGTCAGCAGCTGCATGAGGCCCAGTTCCTCGACGAGCGGCAGGAAGACGAGCGGGGGCAGCAGGCCGCGGGTGGGGTGCTGCCAGCGCACGAGCGCCTCGACACCCACGACGCGACCCGTCGTCAGGTCGACCTGCGGCTGGTAGTGCAGGACGACCTCGCGGCCCATCCGGCCGTGGCCGGACCGCACGAGACGCCGCACCTCGTCGGCCAGGCCGGCGCGTTCGCGCAGCCGCGCATCGACCTCGGAGTCGTAGACGCTGACCCCGCCGCCACCCGTCTTCGCGGCGTACATGGCGGTGTCGGCCTGGCGCAGGAGGCGGTCGGGGTCGACGGCGCCGGCGGGGCCTGAGCGGACGCCCACGGACACCCCGATCTCCGCGCGTTCGACGACGGCCGCGTGCACGGCGCGGCCGACGCGGGCGGCCTGGCACTCGTCCCGGCCCGGCAGCAGGACGGCGAACTCGTCGCCCCCGATGCGGGTCAGCAGCGCGTCGGCGGGCAGCGCCTGCCGGGTGGCGGCGACGACGCGGCGCAGCAGGTCGTCGCCGGCGTGGTGGCCTTCGCGGTCGTTGACCTCCTTGAAGTGGTCGACGTCGAGCAGCAGCAGGGCCGCGGCGCGGCCGTCGGCGACGAGCTGGTCGAGCGCGTGCAGGAGGGCGCGGCGGTTCCCCGTCCCCGTCAGCTCGTCGGTGACGGCCTGCCGGCGGGACTCGGCGAGGTGGGCGAGTTCGCGCACGAGGTGGACCATCCGCACGCTCACGCCGAGGACCGCGGCGACCGCGTACCAGGAGGCACCCCAGCCGGCGGCGTGGTCGTCGGTCCCCAGCGCCGTCACGGCCACGGCCAGCACGACGAGGGCGCCGACGGCGGGCGCCTGGCTCGTCGCGGCGACGGGCGAGGTGCGGCGCGGGAGCGTCGAGGCGACCGCGACGGCGACGCAGGCGGCGACCCACCCCGTGACGGCCCGGGCGCCCTCGACGTCGTCCGGCCCGGCACCGCGCGTCCAGGCGCTGAGGACGATGAGCCCGGCGAACGTCAGGAGCAGCACCCACATCCGCACGTCCCGCAGCAGTCCGCCGATGGCGGCGACGGCGGCGGCCGTGCCGAGCAGGATGACGAGGCAGGCGACGGTGAGCATCCACACGTGGACCCCGACCGTCGGCCACGTCGGGGGCAGGACGCCGAACCAGCGCTGGGCCACGAGCCCGGCGGACGTGAGCGCCAGGACGGCGCTGACACCGTTGAGCCAGTCACCCGGGTCGGAGACGTAGGTGCGGAACCGGTTCCAGCGCACGAGGGCGCCGTAGACCAGCGGCGCGGCGACGACGACCGAGGCGCCCTGCAGGGGGCCCGGCCAGGTCGAGGTGAGGAGACCGACGACGGGGGCGACCGAGAGCACGGCGACGGCGGCGGCCCACCAGCGCCAGACCCCGGCCTCCCGGCGGCCCGCCAGAAGCAGCACGGCGACGGCCCCGGCCTGGGCGAGGCTCAGCAGCACGTGCCGAGCGGTTCCCGTCCCGGACAGCACCCCGACCAGCACCGCCAGGACGGCGGCGGCCGCGACGACACGGGCTGACAGCACCGCCTGACGGGAACTCACCTGCAAGGCATCGACCTCGCCCGGGCCGGACTGGCTGCGCCGTTCGGGTCCCCCCGCGCGGCGGTCAGTGCAGCTCGCGCACCTGCAGCGCCCGGAGCCGGTTCAGCGCGGCGGCCACCTCGTGCCGGCGCGGCACCGCGACGTCGGTGCCCGCACCGCCCGTCCAGCGCGCGGTGGGGCCGGCGAGGTCGGCCTCCAGCCGGTCGAGCACCTCGGGCAGGGGACGTCGCCCGTCGAGGTGGCCCGCGGTGACGGCGTGGTCCAGGACCAGTCCGGCGCCGGCGACCTGCCCCGCGTCGGTGAACTGCCGGACGGCCCGCACGTCCACGTCGTGCTCACCGAGGCGGAGGGTGTCCGTGCCGACGGCGGAGACCCGCCGGCGCCCCCGGGCCGTCGCGTCGACGCTGCCCGGGTCGGGCACCCGGGCGCGCACCCGGGGGAACGAGCCGGCCTCGGCGACCCGCCCCGTGGGGCGGCGGGCAACCTCGCGGGCGCGCTCGGTGACGTCCCGGCAGCGGTAGGACTCCAGCAGCAGGACGCGGTCGGCGACGTCGAGGTAGTCGCCGCTGGACCCGACGACGAGCACGGTGGACACGCCGTGGTCGTCGGCCAGCGGGCGGACGAGGTCGACGAAGGGGTTGAGGGGTTCGGACGCCTTGGCGACGAGTTCCTGCATGCGGGCGTCACGGACCATGAGGTTCGTCGCGGTCGTGTCCTCGTCGAGCAGGAGGACCCGCGCCCCGGCCTCGAGGGCCTCGACGGTGGCCGCGGCCTGCGAGGTCGACCCGGAGGCGTCCGCGGTGGAGAAGTCGCGCGGGTCCACCCCGCCCGGCAGCCCGCCGACGAAGGCCCCGACGTCGACCCGCGTCACCGCGCGGCCGTCCTCGGCGCGGACGGCGGCCGCCCCGGCGTCGGTGACGACGAGCTCCCGGCCGTCCCCCGGCACGTGGTCGTGGACCCCGGCCTCCAGCGCGCGCAGCAGCGTCGACTTGCCGTGGAAACCCCCGCCCACCAGGACGGTCACCCCCGTGGGCAGGCCCATCCCCGTCGTCCGGCCGGCGTGCGGCAGGTCGACCTCGACGCGCAGCGAGGGCGGGGAGGCGAACGGCACCGCTGCCGGCAGCGGCTAGTCGTCGACCCCGCTGGCCCGCGGCAGCACGGCGCCCTCGGCGACGAAGGCCACGAGTCCGAGCCCCGGCAGCAGGGACCGCAGGTGGGTGGCGTCCTCGACGGCGTCGCAGAAGGCCCGCGCCCGGTCGAGGTCGACCCCCAGGACGTGCTCGGCCACGAGGTCCGGCAGCGCGCCCGCCAGGTCGGCGGCGGCGTGGTGGCCGTCGATGCGGCGCCGCGGGCCGGGCAGCGGGTAGGAGAGGCGCAGGACGACCGAACCGTCCTGGTCGACCTCGCAGCTGCTGCGCTGCAGCACCTCCTGGCCGCCGGCGTCGACGCGGAACGGTCCTCGCGCGGCGCGGGCGGAGCGGGCCAGGAACCCCGCGAGCGCCCGACGACGGGCCGGTGGGGCCAGGTCGAGGCCCGCGAACGGTGTCACCGCGCAGTGGACCTCCCACCGCGAGGGCGGGGCGAAGGGGTCGGCCTGCCCGTGCCGCAGCGTCGCCGTGACGCCCGCGCCGAGTGGCCAGGGCCGTCCGGAGAGGGAGCGGTAGCGGGCGTAGGGGGCTCCGTCGAGGCGTTCGAGGGTCTCGCGCAGTCCGGGCACCCGTGGCACCCTACGCAGCACCCGTCCGGGTGGTACCGCGTCAAGGTGTCACCGCAGGGGCCGATCCCCAGGAGGTGACGACGGAGGTGAGCGCAGCGGCGACGACGGTCCAGGGGGACGACACGGGGGACCTCGCTGAGGACGCCTCCGTCCTGCTCCTGCGCTCCGAGCAGGCCCGCACGCAGGGTGAGTACCGCGAGGGCCGGCGCCTCGCCGAGCACGTCGTCGTGCTGGCCACCGCCACGGGCGACGACGCCGCGCTGGCCGAGGCCCTGCGCCTCGTCTGCAACCAGGCCGTCCGCCTCGGGGACCTCGAGGACGCCGCGCGCGCCGGCGCGGAGGCGGTCGTCGTGGCCGAACGCCTCGGCGACGTGCCCGGGCAGGTCGAGGCCCTCAACCTGCTGGCGCTGTCCTACGTGCAGCTCGCCCTCTACGACGAGGCCCTCGAGGCGATCGAACGCAGCACCGCCCGGGCCGTGACCCTCACCGACCCCGACCTGCGCTCGGCCACGTTCAACCGGGCCGGGACGATCCGGTCCGCGATGGGCGACTTCGACGAGGCGGCGGAACTGTTCGAGCGGTCGGCGCGGGAGCTGACCGGCCAGGACGTCTCGAGCGAGACCCGCTTCTGCCTGCTGACGAACATGGCCGACCTCGTCCTGAACCACGCCTACGCCGAGGGGCCCGTGGCCGCGGAGGACCTGCGGCGCGGGGTGGAACGCTCGTGCGAGTCCCTGACGCTGGCGGTGGAGGCCGGCAACCCCTACCGCCAGGCCCTGACGCTGCTCAACCGCGGCAGCCTCACGAGCTACCTCGACGACCCCGTCGCGGCCGCCCGCGACCTCGAGGCCTCCCGGGAACTGTCCCGCGCGCACGGCTACCGGAGCCTGGAACTCGGCGTCGTCGAGGCGTACGCGATGGACGCGGTGCGTCGCGGGGACCACGCCACGGCGGCCCCGCTGTTCGAGGAGGTCGCCCGCACCGCGGACGCCCTCAACGACGCGACCGTCCTGGTCCGCGCCCAGGAGTTCCTGGCCCGCTGCCACGAGGCGCTCGGGGAGTTCCGCAGCGCGCTGGAGGCCTACCGCCGGTTCCACGAGCTGGAGACGCGCCAGCGCACCGAGACCGCCCAGGTGCGGGCCCGGTTGCTGACGCAGACCGTGGAACTGCAGCAGTTGCGCTCGCACGCCGAGACCCTGGACCGGCAGGCGCACGAGGACCCGCTGACGGGGTTGCGCAACCGCCGGTCCTTCGACGCGGTGCTGCCGACGCTGCTGAGCGCGACGGGTGAGGGCGACCGGGTCTGCGTCAGCCTGCTCGACGTCGACCACTTCAAGGTCGTCAACGACACGTTCGGGCACGGTGTGGGCGACGAGGTGCTGCGACGGCTCGGTGCGCTGCTGCGCGAGGACGTCCGGCACCACGACCTGCTCGCGCGGATCGGCGGCGAGGAGTTCGCGCTCGTCTGCGTGCTGCGCGGCTCCGCGGCGTCCGGCGGGCTCGTCGACGGCGTGCGCCGGCGGCTGGACCGCTTGCGGCGCAAGGTCGAACAGTTCGACTGGGGTCAGGTCGCCGACGGGCTGCACGTGACGGTCTCGCTCGGTGCCGTCGTCGGGGTCCGTCCCGACCCCGACGACGGCGGGGAACTGCTGCGGCAGGCCGACCAGCTGCTGTACGCCGCCAAGGCCGCGGGCCGCAACCGCGTCGTGGCGCGGCCCGTCACCTCCCGCTGAGGACGTCCTGCAGGCTGCGGGGTTCCCGGCCGAGGACGGTCCGGACGGCGTCGCTGACGGCCTCGAGCTCGCCCGCGGCGACGGCCGTGTAGGTGCTGACCCAGCCGTCGACCATGAACCCCGGTGCCCCCGCGGCGGCCCGGGAGGCGTAGGCCTCCTCGACGGTCTCTGCGACGTAGCCGACGGGAACCCCCCGGACCTCGGAGATCGTCGCGGCGATCTCGGCGAACGACAGCGCCTGCGGCCCCGTGAGGTCGTAGCTGCGCCCGCCGTGGGCCTCGTCGAGGACCGCGGCCAGTGCGACCTCCGCGACGTCGGCGCGGGCGACGGCCGAGACCCGCCCCGAACCCGCCGGACCGCGCAGCGCGCCGTCGGTGACGAACTCCGGCAGCACGTCGAGGTAGAAGTTGTCGCGCAGGAACGTCGTCGTGAACCGCGCCGCGCTCAGCAGGTCCTCGGTCTCGGCGTGGTCGCGGGCGAAGGTGAAGGTGCTCGCCGGCGACGCCCCGAGGAACGACGTGTAGACGACCCGGCGCACGCCCGCCGCGGCGGCCGCCTCGACGACCCGGCGGTGCTGCTCGAGCCGCCCCGCGTCCTCGGCGCCGGAGACGAAGAGCAGGACGTCGGCGCCGTCGAACGCGTGCCGCATCGCCTCGCCGTCGTCGTACGTGGCGACGCGGACGTCGGCGCCGTCGAGGTCGGGGGCGCGGCGCGGGTCACGCACCACGAGGCGTTGCGGGGCACCGGCGGCCGCGAGCCCGCGGGCCACCCGGCCCCCGATCTGGCCGGTGGCTCCGGTGACGGCGATGAGTCCCATGCGCCCACCCTCCCACCGGGACTCACCCGGCGCGGGGCGTGGTCCGCTGGAACTCCTGCACCTGCGCGAGGTCGACGATCCCGGCGTCGGAGCCCAGGCCCGTCGCGACGAGGCTCCCGCAGGCCAGACCCCGTTCGGCGGCGGCGTGCAGGTCGAGGCCGTCGAGCAGGCCCGACACGAATCCCGCCGTCAGGGCGTCCCCGCAGCCCGTGCTGTCGACGACGTCGACCGCGTACGCGGGCAGGACCGTCCCCCGTTCCCCGCGCCGGGCCACGTGGACGCCGTCGCCACCGAGCGTCAGGAGCGTCGTGCCCACCCCGCGCTCGTGGAACCACGCGGCGATGTCGTCGGGGGTGTCCTCGGGGGCGTCCCGGCCGGTGATCCAACCGGCCTCCTCCACGTTGGGCAGCAGGAAGTCGGTGTGCGGCAGGACGGGTGCCAGCAGGTCCTGCGCGTCCGGGCGCGGGCTGGCCAGCAGGTCGACGGTCGTGGTCAGGCCCAGTTCCTTGGCCCGGCGCAGGATGCGCCCGGCGGGTTCACCGTCGACCCCCGGCAGCACGAACAGCCCGCCGAGGTGGAAGACCTGCGCCTGCGCGACGACGTCCCACGGGACGTCCTCCTCCCGCAGCCCCGCGTTCGCGCCGATGACGTGCAGCGCCGGCCGGGAGCCGTCCGCGCGGATGGGCAGCAGGCTCGCCGACGTCTGCAGGTCGGGGTCGGTGACGAGGTGGGACACGTCGACGCCGTAGCCGGTCATCGTCGTGCGGACGAAGTCGCCGATGGTGTCCGCGCCCACCCGCCCCACCGTCGCGACGTCGACCCCCAGCTTGGCCAGGTTCACCGACGGCGCGGCCGCCGTCCCGGCGACGGTGAAGCGGATCTGCTCGAGGATCGCGAGGTGCTGCCCCGGCGGGACCTGCGTGAACGGCCAGCCGAGCGCGTCGGCGATGTGCGCCCCGAAGGAGACGACCTGCGGCATCGAACGTCCTCCCGTCCCGCGGTCCTCGGTGACCGCCCGTGATCACCGCAGTCTCGGAGTCCGCCGCTCCCCGCGCAACCGCCCGCTCACCTGCGCACCCCCGACCCCGCCACCGCGGGGGGAGCGCGTCAGGGGGCGAGGACGACCACGACGGCCGGGTCCGCGCCGTCCCAGCGGGCCGTGAGCGTCTCCCCCGCCGGCACGTCCCCGCCGAGCACGCGCAGGACGAGGAGGCGGCCGTGCCCGGTGTCGACCGTCGTCACCGAGCCCTCGGTGCTGGTGCGGACCTCGGTCACCGTCGGGGAGTCGGCGGCGGACCCGCCGCCCTGCGCGAAACCCTCCTTCGAGCCCGGTTCGAGGCGACCGTCGACCGCGCGCTGCACCTCGGCCTCGTGCCCGCCGGTCGCGATCGCCCGGCGGACGGTGTCGGCGTACACGGGGTCACCGGTGGCGTCGTAGACCCAGCGCCGCCCCAGCAGCGAGTGGTCCATCTCCGTGACGAGGAAGTCCGCGGCCCCGTCCAACGGTGCGCCGCGGTAGGTCAGCGGCACGGTGAGCACGGTGCCGTCCGCGGTCCGGACGAGCAGCGTCTCGACGCCGACCTCCCCGGCGGGGTCGTCGAACCGGAACCGACCCGCCACGACGGCCTCCCCCTCGAGCGCGGGCGCCCACGGCTGCGACGGCAGCCAGTCGAGGACGGCCTCGAGCTTGGTGGGGGTCAGCGTCGCGCGGTGGATGACGGCCATGGCGCGAACCTACCCGCGGGGGTCACCCGGGCACGTCAGCTCGGCAACTGTCAGCTCGGCAATTGCCCGTAGACCCGGCCGACGGGCAGGCGCACCACCCGCCGCCGGTCCCGCACCATCGTGCGGCGGTAGTCGTCCCAGTCCGGGTGCTCACCCGCGAGCGCCCGGTAGAGGTCGACGAGTTCCTCGACGGCCTCGTCGTCCTCGCGCTGCGCGACGGCGGACAGGTTCGCGTCGCCCTCGACGACGACCCAGCTCCAGAAGTCCGCGGCGCTCACGTGCAGGCTCGCGCGCGGGTCCCGTTCGAGGTTCCGCGCCTTCGCCCGGTCCGCCGTCACCGAGATCCGGACGACCCGGCGGTCAGGGTCGTAGTGGTGGGTGACGTTGGACAACTGCGGTCGGCCGTCCCGCTTCAGCGTCGCCAGGACGCTGTTGCGGGTGGAACCGACGAGGTCAAGGAGGGCGTTCTCCGTCGTGACGTCTGCCATGGGAGTGCAAGCCAGGGCGGTCGCGGGTTTCTTCCGCCCTCGACACGACCGCCCGGTGCTGGTGCACTGGTCCGGGTGTCCGACACCGCTCTGACCGGTCTCCCGCTCGCCCGCCTGCACGAGTTCGTGCTCACCCCGGGCGACCCCGTCGACGTGGACGGCGCCCTGCAGGACGACGACGGGACCCTGCTGCTCCTGCCGCTGGGTGACGACGACGGCCCCAAGGCCGGCGAACCGGTGGGCGCAGGGGTCCCGGTCCTGCTCCCCGCGGACTCGACCGTTGCAGCCGAGGACGTGGTGACGGTCCGCGGCACGTGGACGGGCACGGAGATCGTGGCGACGTCCGTGGTCGTCGCCACTCAACCCCGGACACTGCGTGGCCTGAGTCGAGGTCTCGCCGCCGACGTGGAACCGTCCGTGTCCGCTGACGCCACGGCGCGGGAGACCCTCACCCTCGTCACCGGCGGCGAAGAGCCCCGCGGCCTCCTCATCGCGTTCGGAGGGGAGCGACGGGAGGACGGGTCGGACCTGTCGATGGCGTGGTTCTCACGCCTCACGTCGAGCGCCGCGGACCGGCTGGTCGACGTGCCGCCCGAGCAGCTCGCCGTCGACGTCTGGCTCGTCCCCGCCCCGTCTTGACGTCAGCGCCCGCCCGGGTGCCCGCTGGAGATGACGCGACCGCCGTCCCCGTCGCTGTTCGGGATGAAGCTCCCGAGCGGCATCCGCGGGGGCTTCCGGCGGTCGGTGACGACGAGCGAGAGCACTCCCCACACCCGTCGCAGCACGCGTAGGAGGAGCGGTCGTCGCGGGGAGTCGTCCACGCCTCGATGGTGGCACTCCCCGCCCGGCCCCGACACCCCTTCCACCAGCGGCGCCGGGTCCCGGATCACAACCCCGTCATGGCCTGCATCGCCGCGTTGTAGCGCTCCCCCGCCACCCCGAGACGTTCGGCCGCCGCGGACAGTTCCGCGAGGTCGTCCGCCCCGAGCTGGAGCTCGGTCGCGCCGAGGTTCTCCTCCAACCGCGACAACCGGCGGGTCCCGGGGATCGGGACGATGTCGGGCCGCTGCGCGAGCAGCCACGCGAGCGCGACCTGCGCGGGCGTCGCGCCGAGGTTCCCGGCCACCCGGCGGACGAGGTCGACGAGCGCCTGGTTCGCCGCACGGTTCTCCTCGGTGAACCGGGGGATCCGGGTGCGGACGTCGTCGGCGGCGAACTCCGTCGAGGTGTCGACGGCCCCCGTGAGGAAACCCTTGCCGAGCGGGCTGAACGGGACGAGGGAGATGCCGAGCTCGTCGAGGACGGGCAGGACCTCGGCCTCGATCTCCCGGGTCCACAACGAGTACTCGCTCTGCAGCGCCGTGACGGGGTGGACGGCGTGCGCGCGCCGGATCGTCCCGGCACCCGCCTCGGACAACCCGAAGTGCAGGACCTTCCCGGCGGCGACGAGTTCCGCGACGGCCCCCGCGACCTCCTCGACGGGGACGTCCGGGTCGACGCGGTGCTGGTAGAAGAGGTCGATCCGGTCGGTCCGCAACCGCTGCAGCGAGGCGTCGGCGACGCGGCGGATCTGCTCGGGCCGGCTGTCGGTGCCGACGGACTTCCCGTCCTGGATGTCCCAGCCGAACTTCGTCGCGAGGACGACGCGGTCGCGGAGGGGTTCCAGGGCCTCCCCGACGAGTTCCTCGTTGTCGTACGGGCCGTACACCTCGGCGGTGTCGAAGAACGTCACCCCGCGCTCGACGGCACCCCGCAGGACGCCGACCATCTCCTGCCGGTCACCGGGGTTCGGCCCGTAGCTCTGGCTCATCCCCATGCAACCCAGGCCGAGGGCCGAGACGGTCAGCCCGCCGTCGACGGTGCCGAGGGTTCGCGTCCGCGTGGTCATGGTGTCTCCTCCGGTCGGTGCCACGTGCCCTCCCAGTGGACCGGCGCCGCGGCCGGCGCGACAGGCACTGGTGAAGGGTGTGACGGCAGACCACCCCTCGCACCCGCAGTCGGCCCCCCGACCGACCTACGATCGGACGGGTGGACACCCGCGACGAGATCCGCACCTTCCTGACGACCCGCCGCGCGAAGATCACCCCCGAACGGGCCGGACTCGTCGTGCACGGCAACCGTCGTGTTCCCGGGCTGCGGCGCAGCGAAGTGGCCACCCTGGCCGGGGTGAGCGTGGAGTACTACGCCCACCTCGAACGCGGGAACCTCGGCGGGGTCTCCGAGAGCGTCCTGCACGCCCTGGCCGCGGCCCTGCAGCTCGACGAGGCCGAACGCGCCCACCTGGCGGACCTGGCCCGGAGCGCGGGGCCGGCGGCACGCACGCGACGCCGTCCCGCGCCGAAGGGGGTGCGGCCGGGGTTGCGCCGCGTGGTCGACGGGCTCGGGGACCTGCCCGCGTACGTCCGCAACGGCCGCCTCGACGTGCTGGTGTTCAACCGGATGGCCCGCGCCCTGTACGCCCCCGTCTTCGCCACGCCCCGCGCGACGGGTCAGGAACCCAACACCGCCCGCTTCACCTTCCTCGACGACCGCGCCCGCGACTTCTGGGCGGACTGGTCCCGCGCGGCCGACGAGACGGTCGCGGTCCTGCGCACCGAGGCCGGCCGCGACCCGTTCGACAAGGGGCTCAGCGACCTCGTCGGGGAGTTGTCGACGCGCAGCGAGGAGTTCCGGACCCGGTGGGCGGCGCACGACGTGCGCCTGCACTCCACGGGCGCCAAGCGCTACCACCACCCCGTCGTCGGCGACCTGGAACTGGCGTACGAGTCGCTGCAGCCGACGGCCGACCCCGGCCTGACGCTCCTCGTCTTCAGCGCCGAACCCGGGTCCCCCGCCCACGACGGGTTGCGGTTGCTCGCCAGCTGGGACGCGGCCCCGCGCACGACGGGGTCCTGACCGGACTCACTCCGGGCGGGTGCCGCCCTGGGCCAGGACCCGACCGGACGCGTCGAGGGCCCGCCAGGTCGCCTCGGTCGAGCGCGCGGCCACCGACGCGTCGACGACGGGGGCGGCCCACCACACGTTCCCCTGCACGGCCGCGACGCGGTCCGTGCCGTCGGGCGTGCGCACGACGACGGCGGCGACGTCGGAGGCGGCCCAGCCGAAGTAGTCGACGACGTTCTCCCCCGGGCCGTACCCCGACCCCGACCCAGCGACGGTCACCTCGACGTCGTCGTCGGTCGGCACGGGGATCGTCGCGGACGACGCTCCGCTGCTGTCCTCGCGCAGCCGGAATCCCGTGCAGAAGAAGACGGTGTCACCACCGTCCTCGCGGTACCCGACCGCGGAGGACACGTCCGTGCGGGCCGCGAAGACGAGGCGCAGGTCGTCCGTCTCGTCGGCCGGCACCCGGTGGGACCCGTCGTCGTGCACCGACCGCCCCTGGCCCATGCGGGCGCACGCGTCCCCGTCGTGAGTCTGCTCGGCGACGTCCCCGCCCGCACCGGGGTCGAGGTTCCGAAGCCGGGGCGCCGACGGGTCGTCCGGCAGTCCGACGACCGTGGGGGCGACGGCGCGGGGGACGGGCGGGGCGTCCTGGCACCCCGCCACGAGGAGCAGGGCGACGACCGCCGGCGCGAGGACCCGTCCTGACATGCGCACCCCCCCTCCGGAGACGACGAAGGCCCCGGTCGGAACGACCGGGGCCCTGCCACACGTGCGCGAGGGGGGAGTTGAACCCCCACGCCCTTTCGGGCACACGGACCTGAACCGTGCGCGTCTGCCTATTCCGCCACTCGCGCGTGCTGGGAGCAACCGTACCAGCCCCGGAACTGCCCACACGCCACCTCCACGTCCGCTCACCGCCGCTCCACGGGCAGGCAGGGGGTGCCCGGCTACGATTGCCTGGCCCGTACGACTGGACGCGATCTTGGAGGGAGGCCCACCGTGGGAGTGCTCGACCGCTTCGAGCGCGGGGTCGAACGTGCCGTCAACGGTGTGTTCGCTCGGGCCTTCCGCAGCGAGGTGCAGCCCGTCGAGGTCGCCAGCGCCCTGCGCCGCGAGCTGGACGACCGCGCGGCCGTCCTGTCCCGGGGGCGCACGCTCGTCCCCAACAGCTTCATCGTCGAGCTCGGCCCGGCCGACCACGAGAAGATCGCCTCCTGGCAGGACACCCTGTCCGACGAGCTGGTCGCCGCCGTCACCCAGCACGCCGAGAAGCAGCGGTACAGCTTCGTCGGCCCGGTGCGCGTCGGTTTCCACGAGGCCGACGACCTCGAGACGGGCGTCTTCCGCGTCCTGTCCTCGACGGTGAAGGGACGGGTGGCCCCGGCCACCCCCCGCACCGACCAGGCCGGCCGGCCGCGGCTGGAGGTGGACGGTCGCGGGTACGTCCTGGCGGAGTCCGTCACCGTCCTGGGCCGCGGGTCGGACGCCGACGTCGTCCTCGACGACCCGGGCGTCTCCCGCCGGCACGCCGAGATCCGCGTCGCCCCCGGTGGCGCCCGGGTCTCCGACCTCAGCTCCACCAACGGCACCTTCGTCGACGGTGAGCGCGTCTCCTCGCTCGACCTGTGGGACGGAGCCGTCATCACCGTCGGACGCAGCAAGATCGTCTTCCACGCCGCGCGGCGGGACGAGGGCTGGACGTGACGGGCCGGCCGGGGACGCGCCCGTGAGCGAACTGACCCTCACCGTCCTGCGGTTGGGGCTGCTCGTCGTGCTGTGGCTGTTCGTCCTGGCCATCGTCGGCGTCCTGCGCGCCGACCTGCTCGGCACCCGCGTCACGACGCGCCGCACCGAGCGGGCGACGGCCCGTCCCCGGCGTGACCCGGTCGAGGCGTCGCCAGAAGCGGCCCGCCCGCGTCGCGCGACGCTCGTCGTCACCGAGGGGTCGCTGCGCGGCACCACCCTGGCGGTCGGCCAGAACGCGGTCCTCATCGGCCGCGGCAGCGACTGCACGCTCGTCCTCGACGACGAGTACGCCTCCACCAAGCACGTCCGCATCACCCCGAACCCCGCCGGAGACGGCTGGACGGTCGAGGACCTGCAGTCCACCAACGGCACGTTCCTCGGCCGCGACCGCCTGACCGCCCCCGCCCCCTTCGAGCCCGGGACGCCGCTGCGCATCGGCAAGACCGTGCTCGAGCTCCGGAGGTAGCTCGTGGCCATCGCGCTGAACTACGCCGCGCGCTCGGACGTCGGACTGGGCCGCACCACCAACCAGGACTCCGGGTACGCCGGACCGCACCTGCTGGTAATCGCCGACGGCATGGGCGGCCACGCCGGTGGCGACGTCGCCAGTTCCCTCGCCGTGGGCGAGATGTCCTCCCTCGACGGGGAGTCGCACGGCAGCGACGACGCCGCCCAGCACCTGCACGAGGCCATCGAGGCCGCGAACGAGCAGCTGCGCCGGCGCATCGAGGCCGAACCGGACCTCGCCGGGATGGGTACGACCGTCACGGCGATCCTGCGGGCGGGGTCGCGGCTCGTGCTCGCGCACATCGGCGACTCGCGCGGGTACCTGCTGCGCGACGGTCAGCTGACGCAGCTCACGAAGGACCACAGCTACGTCCAGACCCTCATCGACGAGGGCCGGATCAGCCCCGAGGAGGCCGAGCGGCACCCGCAGCGCTCGGTGATCATGCGCGTGCTCACCGGCCGCCACGACGACGAGGCCGACGTCTCCGTCCGCGAGGCCCGCCCGGGCGACCGCTACCTGCTGTGCAGCGACGGCCTCTCCGGCGTCGTCAGCCACGACACGCTCAAGGAGACCCTCGCCGCGGGCGCCGACCCGGACACCACCTGCCAGCGGCTCGTCGAGCTCGCGTTGCGCGGCGGCGGACCCGACAACATCTCCTGCGTCGTCGCCGACGTCGTCGAGCTCGGTGGCGGCGCGCCCCCGTCGACGACCCCGCAGGTCGTCGGCGCGGCCGCCTTCCACCGCCCCCGCCGTTCGTCCGCCGCCGGGACACCGGCCGCCCGCGCCGCCGCCCTGCGCGCCGCGCAGGACGAGTCCGGCGACGACTCGGAGGACGACGATCGCCCCCCGCTGACCGACCGCGAGCGCCGCCGCCGTCGGCTGCGCTGGATCGCCGGCCCCCTGCTGCTCGTGCTGCTGCTCGCAGCCGGTGGGCTCGGGGTGTGGCGGTGGAGCCAGCAGCAGTACTTCGTCGGCGACGACGCCGGGACCGTCGCGATCTACCAGGGCCTGTCGCAGGACATCGGCCCGCTGAAGACCTCCCACGTCCTGCAGACGACGGACATCGCCGTGGCGGACCTTTCGACGACGTGGTCCACGCGCGTCCGGGCGCGGGTCACGACGGGCAGCCTCGCCGACGCGCGCGAACTCGTCACCAACCTCGAGGACAACGCCGCCGCCTGCCGGGCGGCCGTCGCGGCGACCACCGCCGTCCCCTCGCCGGCGCCGAACGGCACCGCCACCCCCGACGCGACCGCCACCCCGAGCGCGACCCCGAGCGGTTCCCCCACGAGTTCCCCGACCCAGACCCTGAGCCCCGAGGACTGCGGAGGTGTCGGCTGATGGCGACCGTGCTGCCCGTCTACCCGACGACCCGCCGCAACGTCGAGCTCGCGCTCGTGCTGCTGGCCGTGGTCATCGCCGGCGGCGCCTGGGCCGTGACCGGGCTGACCATCGACGGGTCGATGCCGCCGAACCTGTTCGCGTACGCGGGCGGGCTCGGCGGGCTCGCCGTCCTCCTGCACCTGCTGCTGCGCTGGCGGGCCCGGCACGCCGACCCGCTGCTGCTCCCCGTGGCCACGCTGCTCAACGGCATCGGCCTGGTGATGATCCACCGCCTCGACCTCGCGCTGGACTCCTCGGCGGCGTCGCGGCAGTTCATCTGGTCGGCGCTGGGGATCGTCGCCGCCGGCGTCGTCCTGGTGTTCGTGCGCGACCACCGCATCCTGCGCCGGTACACGTGGACGGCCGCGGTCGCGGGTCTCGTCCTGCTGCTGCTGCCGCTGACGCCGGGGCTGGGCCGCACGGTCAACGGCGCGCGCATCTGGATCGGGATCGGACCGCTGTCCTTCCAGCCCGGGGAGATCGCGAAGATCTGCCTCGCGGTGTTCTTCGCGGGCTACCTCGTCGTGCACCGGGACGCGCTCAGCCTGACGGGGCGCAAGGTGCTGTTCCTGCAGCTGCCGCGGGCGCGCGACCTCGGGCCGATCCTGCTGGCGTGGGTGGCGAGCATCGGCATCCTCGTCCTGCAGCGCGACCTCGGGACGTCCCTGCTGTTCTTCGGGCTCTTCGTCGCCGTCCTCTACGTCTCGACCGAACGCGTGTCGTGGATCGTCCTGGGGCTGCTGATGTTCTCCGCAGCGGCCGTCTTCGCGGCCACGACGATGGGGCACGTCCGCGAGCGCGTCGACATCTGGCTGCACCCCTTCACGGCCGCGAACCGCAGCGGTGACAGCTACCAGCTCGTCCAGGGCCTGTTCGGGATGGCGAACGGCGGGCTGACGGGGACGGGGCTCGGCGAGGGTCGCCCGCAGACGGTGCCGTTCGCGAACTCCGACTTCATCTACTCCTCCCTCGGTGAGGAGCTCGGGCTCGTCGGCCTCTTCGCCGTGCTGATCCTCTACGTGGTGCTCGTCGAGCGCGGGCTGCGGACGGCGATCGGCGTGCGCGACGGGTTCGGCAAGCTGCTGGCCGCCGGGTTGGCGTTCTCCGTGACGCTGCAGGTGTTCGTCGTCGTCGGCGGCGTCACCCGGGTCATCCCGCTGACGGGTCTGACGATGCCGTTCCTCGCCGCCGGCGGGTCCTCGCTCGTCTCGAACTGGATCGTCGTCGCCCTGCTGCTGCGGGTCTCCGACCTGGCCCGCCGCCCGGCCGCGGAGGTCCGCAACGGACCCGACGGCGACACCGGCGTGACCCAGGCGGTGAGGACCGTATGAACCGCCCCCTGCGCCGCCTGTCCCTCGTCGTGGCGTTCCTCTTCTTCGCCCTCTTCGCGTCCACGACGTGGATCCAGTTCGTCTCGGCGGACCGGCTCAACGCCATGCCGGGCAACTCCCGGCAGCTGTACGCCGAGTTCGGCCGCGAGCGCGGCGCGATCCTCGTCCAAGGTGGCGCGGCCGTCGCGACGAGCCAGCCGGTCAAGGACCCGTACGAGTACCAGCGCACCTACGCGGCGGGCCAGCTCTACGCGCCCGTCACCGGCTACTACTCGCTGCGCTACGGCACGGCCGGCATCGAACGCGCCGAGAACGACGTGCTGTCCGGGTCGGCCGACGAGCTGTTCTACCGGAACCTCTCGAGCCTGCTGACGGGGGAGAAGCCCCAGGGCGCCGACGTGACGCTGACGCTGCAGCCGAAGGTGCAGCAGGCGGCCTGGGACGCGCTCGCGGGCCGCAAGGGCGCCGTCGTCGCTCTCGACCCGCAGACGGGGAACGTGCTGGCGATGGTGTCCAGCCCCAGCTACGACCCGAACACGCTCGCCTCCCACGACTCCAAGGCGCAGCAGCAGGCGTGGACGCAGCTCAACGGCGACGAGGACGACCCGCTGGTGAACCGCGCGACGTCCGCGCTGTACCCGCCGGGGTCGACGTTCAAGCTCGTGACGGCCGCCGCGGCGCTGGAGAGCGGGAAGTACACCGCCGACTCGATGCTGGACGGTCCGCAGGAGCTCGACCTGCCGCAGACGAACAACACCCTCAAGAACGACGAGGGCACCGCGTGCGGGCCGAACAACCAGGTGTCGCTGTCCGACGCGCTGAAGATCTCCTGCAACACGGCCTTCGGCTCGCTCGGTGAACAGCTCGGCGCGAACGCGATCGAGGAGCAGGCCGGCAAGTTCGGGTTCGGGCAGTCGCTGTCCATCCCGACGTCGGTCGCCACGAGCCGCTACCCGACCGGTGACGCCGTCGCAGGCCCGCTGCTGGCGTACTCGGCCATCGGCCAGGGCAGCGACGTCGCGACGCCGCTGCAGGTGGCCATGCTGTCCGCGGCCATCGCCAACGACGGCGTCGTCATGAAGCCGAACCTCGTGGCCAAGGTCAGCGAGGCGGGCGGTTCGGGCAGCGTCATCGAGCAGCCGTCGCCGCAGGAACTCGGCCGGGCCGTCAGCTCGGGCACCGCGAAGACGCTGCAGCAGATGATGGAGCTCGTCGTCAGCAACGGCACCGGGACGCGCGCGAAGATCGACGGCGCCACCGTCGGCGGCAAGACGGGCACGGCGCAGCACGGGACGGGGCTGCCGCCCTACGCGTGGTTCACCTCCTTCGCCGAGAAGAACGGCAAGGAGGTCGCGGTGGCCGTGGTCATCGAGGACGGCGGGTCGACCGAGAGCGCCTACGGCGGCCGGTTGTCGGCACCGGTGGCCAAGACCGTGATGGAGGCGGCGCTCGATGGCTGACTTCCGCAGGAGCAGGGACACAGGACGCAGGGGACGGGGAGAGCAGTGACGGACACGACGACTGGCCACGGGGTGCCGGCGCCGCGCGTGCTCGGCGGCCGCTACGAGGTCGGGAACCTGCTCGGTCGCGGCGGGATGGCCGAGGTCCACGTGGCCCAGGACACCCGCCTCGGGCGGACGGTCGCGGTGAAGCTGCTGCGCTCGGACCTCGCACGCGACCCCTCCTTCCAGGCGCGCTTCCGCCGGGAGGCGCAGGCCGCGGCGGGGCTGAACCACCCCTCGATCGTCGCCGTCTACGACACCGGCTCCGACCACCTCACCGAGCACGGCGGCGGTCGCGTCGAACTGCCGTGGATCGTCATGGAGTACGTCGAGGGCCGGACGCTGCGCGACATGCTGCGCACCGACCACCCGCTGGCGATCACGGACGCGCTCTCGTACACCGAGGGCGTCCTCGGGGCGCTGGAGTACTCGCACCGGATGGGCATCGTCCACCGCGACATCAAGCCCGCCAACGTCATGATCACGCCTGCGGGCGAGGTCAAGGTCATGGACTTCGGCATCGCCCGGGCCGTCAGCGACTCCTCCGCGACGCTGACCCAGACGTCCGCCGTCATGGGCACCGCGCAGTACCTGTCGCCGGAGCAGGCCCGCGGCGAGCAGGTCGACTCACGCAGCGACCTCTACTCCACCGGCTGCCTGCTGTACGAGATCCTCACCGGCCGCCCGCCGTTCACCGGTGACGCCCCCGTGGCGGTCGCCTACCAGCACGTCTCGGAGCAGCCGCGGCCGCCGTCGGCGCTCGTGCCGGACATCCCGCCGGCCGTCGACCACGTCGTGCTCATGGCCCTGTCGAAGGACCGCGAGCACCGCTACCAAAGCGCCGGCGACTTCGCCGACGACCTGCGCCGCGCCGTCGAGGGCCGCCCCCTGCGCGGGGCGAGCCTGCCGCCGACCGCCCAGGCCACCCAACAGTTCGCGGCCGCGCCCACGACCGTCACCCCGCCCGTGCCGGTCGGCCCCGCCACGGGCACGCTGCCGCGCATCGCCGAGGACGGTCCGCTCGAGGAGGACCGGCCGCGCCGCTGGCCGTGGATCCTCGTCATCGTCGCGCTGGTGCTCGGCATCGGCGTCGTCGTGTGGGCGCTGTCGAACCAGGACGGGCGGAGCGGGTCCCCGACCCAGACGACGGCCTCGACGCCGGCGACCGTCGCCATGCCCGACGTCGTGAACTCCTCGGAGTCCGACGCGCGCAAGGCGATCGAGGGTGCCGGCCTGACGGCGAACGTCACGCAGGCCGCGGACGACACGGTCGCCGCCGGAAACGTCGTCAGCACCGACCCCGCCGCCGGGACGCCGGTCCAGGTGGGCGGCACCGTGAACGTCGTCGTGTCGTCCGGACCCGACGCGGTGCAGGTCCCCGACGTGCGCGGGCAGTCGCAGGAGGCGGCCCGGCAGACGCTGCAGGAGGCCGGGTTCACGGTCGGCAACGTCAACACCGTGGACGACGCCTCCGTGGGCAAGGGCGAAGTGGTCTCCACCGACCCGAAGATCGGCGCCTCAGCACCCAAGGGCAGCGCGGTCGGCCTGAACATCGCCAGTGGGCAGGTCACCGTGCCGGACGTCGTGGGCCAGTCCCAGACGGACGCGCTCAAGCAGCTCAACGACCTCGGGTTCAACGTCAACACCCGGGAGACCTCCGCCCAGGGCGACGGCGAACCCGGGTCCGTGGTGGACCAGAGCCTGCAGCCCGGGACGAAGGTCGACTCGGGGACGGCGATCAACCTCGTCGTCCAGGCCCAGCCCACGGCGACGGACACGCCGTCGGCGTCCCCGACCGGGTCCTCCTCGCCGAGCCCCTCCGGGTCGCCGACGAGCGGTGCCACCGGGGGCAGCAGCCCGACCGGGGGTTCCGGGGACGCGCAACAGTGACCCGAACCCGGCTGCTGCACCTGTCCGACACGCACCTCCTGGCGGGCGGGGCCCTGCACAACGGCCTCGTCGACACGACGGCCGCGCTCGGGCACGTGCTGGAGTCGTTGCACGGCATCGGGTCCCTCGACGCGGTCGTGGTGTCCGGGGACGTCTCCGACGACGGGACGGTCGCGTCGTACACGACGGCCCGGGACCTCGTGGGTGAGTTCGCCCGCACGCACGGTGGCGTCGCGGTGTTCGCGATGGGGAACCACGACACGCGGGAGCAGTTCGCGCAGGTCCTCGGACCCGTGCGGTCCGTGCACGACGTCGACGGGTTCCGCGTCGTCGTGCTGGACTCCTCGGTCCCCGGCCGGGGGTACGGGTTCCTCGACGACGAGCAGCTGGACTGGCTGCGCGCGGAACTGGCGACCCCCGCACCCCGCGGGTCGGCCGTCGTCCTGCACCACTCCCCCGTGCCCGCGCCGACCGTGCTGCACGAGGCGCTGAAGCTGCAGAACCCCGCCGACCTCCTCGCCGCGCTCGCCGGGTCCGACGTGCGGGTCGTGCTGTCCGGGCACTACCACCACCCGGCAGCGCAGACGTTCCCGTCCGGGCTCACCGCCCTCGTCGCTCCCGGGGTGGCGAACCGCAGCGACCCGTTCGCGCCCCACGGTCAGGAACGGATCCTGCGCGGGCACGGGGCGCTGCTCGTCGAGGTCGACGAAGCCGGGACGGTGTTCTCCAGCGTCCTGGCGATCCCCTCCCCCGGCGACGGGGAGGAACTGTTCCTCCTCGACGAGGAGACCGTCCAGCGGATCGCACGGGAGGCGGGGGTTCCCCGCTGACCGGGCACGTCGTCGCGTGGTGCGACCGCTTCAACGCGGCGCACCCCTGGGACCACAACGCCTGGTACCACCCGTGGATCGAACGGCGGTTGCCGCGACGCTGCGGTTCCGCGCTGGACGTCGGCTGCGGGACGGGGGAGTTCGCGCGGCGGCTGGCCCGGCGCGCGGACCACGTGACGGGGATCGACCGGGACGCCACCGTCGTCGGCGGGACGGAGCCGTCCGGCGGGGTCGAGTTCCGCCGCGGTGACCTGCTGACCGCCGACCTGCCCGGCGGGTACGACGTCGTCACGGCCCTGGCCGTCCTGCACCACGTCCCGCTCGAGGCGGGACTCACCCGGTTGCGTGACCTGCTCGCGCCCGGGGGAACCCTCGTCGTCCTCGGCCTGCACCGGGAACAGGGCCCCCTCGACCGCGCCCTGAGCCTGGCGGCCGTGCCGGCCAACCTCCTCGTCGGGGCACTGCTGACCCGACGCCGTGGTTCAGTCGCTCGCCCGGTGGCCATGACCGCCCCGACCGCACCGGCCACGGCGACGCTGGCGCAGGTGCGGGCGGTGGCACAGCGGGTGGTGCCAGGGGCGAGGATCCGGCGTCACCTGTTCTGGCGGCACTCGCTGGTGTGGACGCGGACGTGAAGAACCCTGCGTCCGGGTGGCGTCGCCGTCGGCGCCACCCGTCGCAGGGGACGGCGGATCAGAAGACGCGTCGCCTGGTGCCCGAGATGGGGACGAGGTTGAGGACCAACCCGACGACGATCAGCGCGACGCCCACCCACAACAGGACGTGCACCCCCCACCCCCACGCCGTCGGTGCGCCGGACACCCGCAGACCGGTCCGGTCAGGCGCGGCGACCCCACGCCTCGAACTCGTCCTGCACCTCGTCGAAGAACGCCGTCTTGGCGCGTGTGTAGTCGTCGAAGTCCGGGTCGCCGGCGTGCTCGGCGGCGGCCGCGGCCTTGAACGCGGCGTACCGGTCGCGGACGAACAGACGTTTGCGCCACACGTCGTCCGCGACGACCTCCGCGCCGCGCGGGAGGTCGCGGTGCACCCCGGGTGAATCGGGGCGGGCGCCGACCGCGGGCTCGAAACCCGTCGGCGCGAGCGCCGCGTCCAGCACGGCGGGTTCAGGGAACTCCGACATCGTCACCTGCAGGTCGACGTAGGCCTTGGCGGGCAACCCCGGGACGGCCGTGGACCCGATGTGCTCGAACGCCTCGGCCACGCCCAGCGGGGCGAGCGCCGCGCGCACGGCGGTGAGCAGTCGGGTCGCCCGCGCGGGCCAGGTCGGGTCGTACGGCTGCAGCACCGCAGGTCCAGGCATGCCGTCACGGTAGCGACCACCCGGTCCGCGTCACGCCCGTGCCCGCGCGCGCAGGACGTCGACCTCGCAGCCCGGCGCGAAGGGGTCGAAACCGTGCTGGACCAGCCACGGGACCGCCGTCAGGCTGCGCCACGACCACCACCCCCGCACGGCGTCCACGTCGACGTCCCCGCCGTAGCCGTCGAGCACGGCCGGCAGGTGCTCCTCGAACCCGAGGGTGAGGACGGCGAGGTCGAAGGCGGCGTCCCCGCGCGCCGCCTCGGACCAGTCGATCACCCCCGTCACCGCGTCGTCCGCGACGAACACGTGACCGGGCTGCAGGTCCCCGTGGGTGAAGACCGGGGTCCACGGCCGGAGCACCGCCCGGGCGACGTCCCGGTTGCGCTGCACCAGGTCCGAGGGCAACAGGTCGTGCGCGGTGATCCACGCGCACTCGCGGTCGAGCCGTTCCGCCACCGCGTCGGCGTCCGGTGCGGTCCACGGCGGCAGGGGTGCGTCGTGCAGCCGGCGCACGGCGGCCCCGGCCGCGGCCCACGCGGCCGGCGGACTCACCGCGCGGTGACCGAGGCGCGCGAGCGGCGCCCCGGGCACGGCGGCCAGTGCGAGGACGGGCGGGGTGCACCACAGGACCTGCGGAGTGGGCACCGGCGCCAGGGCCATGGCCGTGACCTCCACGGCGGTCCGGTCGGGGTCGCCGTCGACCTTGAGGAAGACGTCCCCCACGCGCAGCGTCGCGCGTTCACGGTGCGCGACGACCACCTCGACCTCGTCCACGACCCCAGCGTGGGCGAGCGCCGGGTCAGTGGCCAGGGGTTTGCGTCGAGTGCGCTGCGTTCCGACACCCCGCAGGCCCGACGACGTGTCGGAACGTCACGCCCCACCGGTCGCCCGCACCACCACGGCCACCCCCAGTCCTCCCCCCGCCGCGCTGACCGCCACCCCCACCTGACCGGGCACCAGTCCCCCCGCGAGGGCGACGAGCAACGCGGCGCCCGTCGCCCCCCACGGGTGGCCGACGGCGAGCGCGCCACCGTCGGGGTTGAGTCGGGGGTCCTCGTCGTCGAACCCCAGGGCACGCGAGCAGGCGAGGACCTGCGCGGCGAAGGCCTCCCCCACCTCGAGGCGGTCGACGTCGGACGGCGACAGGCCCGCCACCCGCAGGGCCTGCCGCACAGCGGGTTCCGCGGCGGCACCGGGCAGGGCGGGATCAGCGCCGACGCCCGCGGCGCCGAGGACCGTCAGACCGGCTGCGCCCCAACGGGTCGCCGTCACCTCGTCGACGAGGGCCACACCGGCGGCGCCGTCGGCGTGGGCGCTCGCCGTGGCCGCCGTGACGGTTCCGTCGACGCCGAACGCGGGCGGGAAGCGGGCGACGACCTCGGGGCGCAGGACGCGGGGGCGGGCGTCCCGGTCGAGGCCCGCGAGCGGGACGAACCGTTCCGCCGTGCGACGGCGGGCGGCCAGCGCACGGGCGTGGGACCGGACGGCGAACGCCTCCTGGTCGGCGCGGGAGACGCCGACCTGCCGGGCGAGGGCGTCGGCGGCGGGTCCCATGTCGGGGTCGGGGAAACCGTCGGGGGCGAAGGCCGCGCGGGGGACGACGCCGTCGCGGTGCCGGGCGGTCGTGCTCTCGGCGCCCACCGCGAGGACCGCACCGGCACCGGTCGCGGCGAGCGCGGCGGCGATCCGGACCGCGGCGAGTCCGCTGGCGCACTGCGCGTCGACGGTCGTCCCCGGCACGAGCGCGCCGAGGCCGGCGGCCAGCGCGGCCCGGCGCGCGGGGTTCCCGTCGGCCGTCCCGACACCCGCGACGACCTCGGCCACCACGACGTCCTCCCCTGCGGCGCAACGGGACACGTCGTCGGCGAGCGCCACCAGGACGGCGGCCGCGAGGTCGTGGTCGCGCAGCCCGGCGAACGTCGTACCGGCCGTCGCGAACGGGGTGCGTCGCGCGGCGACGACGACCGCGCTCACCGACGCTGCCCGGCGAGGCGCGCCACGGCGGCGCGGTCGGGTTCGCCCTTGCCGGTGCGGGGGACGTCGGCGACGGCGAGCCAGCGGCGGGGCCGGGCCGCGGGCGGGAGGGCACGGGCGGCGGTCCGCAGGTCCGCGGGAACGTCCGGGGCGCCGACGACGACGGCCGTGACGACCTCGCCGAACCGCTCGTGCGGGGTCCCGCAGACGACGACCTCGACCCCGGCCGGCGCGTAAGGCCGCAGGACGTGCTCGACCTCGGCGACGAGGACGGTGCTGCCGCCGCTCAGCACGGTCCCGGGTCGGCCGAGCACGACGAACCGCCCCTCCGGCAGAGCCCGGGCGACGTCGCCCACCCCCGCCCACCGGGATCCGGCGACGGGCGCCGGCGCACCCGTCGCGTCGAGGCGGCAGCGCGCGACGTAGGGCGAGTCGACCCTCAGCAGCCCGTCGCGGACGCGCACGGCGGCACCGGGGAACGCGGCGAACCCGTCCTCCGGCGCGGACCCCGGTGCGTGCCGGGCGATCCCGACGAAGGACAGTTCCGCGGCGCCGTAGTACTCCACGACCGTCCACCCGCGGTCGAGGGCCTGCCGTCGCAGGCGTGGGTCGAGGCCCGCACCCCCGACGACGGCCGTGCGGACGCGAGGGTGGTCGTCGCGCTCGAGGACGGCGGCCAGGACGGTCGGGACGACGTGCAGGACGGTGCTGTCCGGCGGCGGGGTCCGGCCGCCCGCGCCGGCGGTGCGGGCGCCGACCCGCAGCGCGTGCCACCCCGCGTGCAGGGTGAGCGTCGAAGTGGGTGGGCCGGCCGTGCCGACGACGTCGTCGCGACCGAGGGCCAGCAGGTCGGCGAAGGGCCGGACCGACGCCGCCCAGGACGCCGACGTCCGGACGACGGCGCGGGGGCGGGAGGTGCTGCCCGACGTGCTGAGGACGAGGTCCCCGCGGCGCACGTCACCCGCCGAGACGGCCCGCCGGGTCGCCATCAGGAGCTCGTCGCCCCCGGCCGGGTCGAGCACCAGCACGGGCGGGTGGTCGGGGTCCTGCGTCGCCGCGACCAGCGCGGGCGCCAGGTCCCCCGCCCCCGCGGTCAGGACGACGAGACCGTCCGCGCCCACCTCAGACGGACGTCGTCGCGCGCCGGCGTCGCAGCGGCAGGAGCTCGGGCCGGGCGCGGTGGACGCCGCTCGCCACGACGGCCGTCAGCGCGGCCTTCACCAGGTCGCCGGGGAGGTAGAGGGAGAAGATCCCCCAGGCCTTGGCCGGGGGCAGGCCCAGGACGAGGAGCTGCAGCGGCACGCCGATCGCGTAGACGACGCCGATGCCGCCCGCGATCGCCGCCGTGAAGAACCACTGCGGCCGGTCGCTCGGGCGGCGCGCCGACAACCACCCGGTGAGGGCGGCGCCCAGCGGCCACCCGAGCAGGTACCCGACGCTGGGGCCGGCGAAGACGCTCAGCCCGCCGCGCCCACCGGCCAGCACCGGCAGTCCGGCGCCGCACAGGACGAGGACGACGAGAGCGGCGAGCGCACCGCGCCGCGCACCGAGCAGGGCCCCGGCGAGCATGACGCCGAGGGTCTGCAGGGTGATCGGGACGGCGTTGCCGAACAGCGACAACGTCCCCGGCGCCCCGAGGACGACGATGACGGCGGCGAAGGTCGCGATGAGCGCGACGTCGCGAGAGGTCGAACGCTGCACCGGACGCACAGGCGGAAGGGTAGCCACACCGGGGACGCGGCCGGGCGCGTTCCCGCGGGTCGGCGGGGGCGCCGGGTCAGAGACCGTGCCGGTGGGCGACGGCACCCACACCGTCCGCGACCGCGGCGAGCTGGCGGGACCCGTCGCGGGTGACGTGCAGGACGACCCGCCGCCGGTCGAGGGGGTCCAGCGCGCGGGCGAGGAGCCCGCCGTCGACGAGCGCGTCGACCGCGCGGCTGGCGGTCGCCGGGGCGATGAGGAGGGCGTCGACGAGGTCGCTCATGGACGACCCGGGGGCGTCGGCGACGTGGGCGAGGCAGCGCCAGCGGTCGACGGTCAGCGCACCGTCGCGCAGGGCGTCGGCGAGCGCCGCCTGCACGGCCGCGGCGGCGCGCAGGCTGTCGAGGACCGCGCGGGCGGCGGGGGTCTGCGCGGTCGTGGCGGACTCGCGCCGGACCTGCTGGGGCATGGGTCCCTCCGCCGGCTCTCGAGGACCCCGGACGTGCGGGCCCGTGTGGAATCGTGGTCAGCATGCCAGAGGCCGCCCCCCGGCCCGAGCCCGTCCCACCCGAGCGGGTGCCCTCGTCGCGGGACGCCTACCGGGTGGCCCTCGTGGTGCCGCGGCAGGGGCCGGCGGGCATGTTCGGGCCCTCGTGCCGGGCGGCCGCGCACCTGGCCGCGGAGGAGGTGGACACCGCGGGGGGTGTCGCAGGCCGTCCGGTGCACCTCGTGGAGGTCGACGCCGGCGCCGCACCCGCCGAGGTCGCGCGCACCGTGGGCGCCCTCGTGGACCGGGGTGAGGTGGACGCCGTCGCCGGCTGGCACCTGTCGAGCGTCCGGCAGGCGCTGGCCCCCGCGGTCGCGGGCCGCGTCCCGTACGTCTACGCGACGGCGTACGAGGGCGGGGAGGTCGGCGACGGGGTGGTCTGCACCGGGGAACTGCCCGGTGAGCAGGTCGTCTCGGCCCTGCGGTTCCTGCGGCGGGAGTTCGGCTGGCGGCGCTGGCTCGTCGTCGGCGACGACTACGTGTGGCCGCGGGCCACGGCGCACCAGGCGGCGCGGGTGCTGCGCACCGCGGGTGTGGACCTGACCGCCCCGCTCTGGGTCCCCCTCGGCAGCACCGACGAGCGCGTGTGGGAGCGGGTGGTCGCGGAGCTGGACCGGCAGGCCGACCCCCGCGGGGGGTCGGCCGTCCCGGACGGGGTGCTCATGCTGCTGGTGGGTTCCGACGGCGTCCGGTTCAACCGGGCCTTCCACCGCGCGGGCCTGGACGCCCGGCTCGTGCGGTTCAGCCCGTTCATGGACGAGACGATGCTGCTCGGCGGCGGACCGGAGACGTCCCGGGGGTTGTTCGCCTCGGCCGGGTGGTTCGCCGGGTTGACGTCCGCGGCGGCGCTGGAGTTCAGCGCCGGGTTCGCCCGGCACTACGAACGCCTCGTCGGGGTCGGGGGCCTGGCGGTCCCCTCCCCCGGCACGATGGCCGAGAGCACCTACCTGGGGCTGCGGTGGTTGGCCGACGTGGGCCGGCGTGCCGTGCCCGGGCCGCGCGAGGTCGACGCGGCGCGGTCGGCGTGGTCGTGGGACACCCCGCACGGGACGGTGCGCCTCGACGGCGGACGGGCCCACCACCGCGTGCACCTGGCCGCCGCGACGGGGGCGGAGTTCGAGGTCCTCGGGGACGTCACGGCGGACTCCACCGCCGGCTGACTGCCCGGGCGGTGCGTGTTACAGCGGCGTTTCGGCTCCGTTCCGCCGTCGTGAATTCTCCAGAAACGCTGCAGGGCAACGCTTTCCGGCGACCGGGGCGGTTGACCCGCGGATCGCGGCACCCCTAGGTTCGATTCGCTTCCAGTTGGAAGCACCCCAGCCCAGGCCCGGAGGTCCGCGATGACCCACGACACCCGAGGCGCCGAGCCGGCCGCGCCCGGCACCGAGCACCTCAGCGCCGCCACCTCGGAGACCCTCGAGGACTACACGCTCCGCTTCGCCCCGCGCAGCTACCGCCGCTGGACGCCCGCCGTGGTGGCCACCTCCGCCCTCGGCGGCATCGCCTACCTCGCCGACTTCTCCATCGGCGCCAACATCGGCATCGCCCACGGGACCACCAACGCCCTGCTAGGGATCGCCGTCGCCGCGGTCGTCATCTTCGTCAGCGGTTTCCCGCTGGCCTACTACGCGGCGCGGTACAACATCGACCTCGACCTCATCACCCGCGGATCGGGTTTCGGGTACTACGGCTCGGTCGTCACCAACGTCATCTTCGCGACGTTCACGTTCATCTTCTTCGCGCTCGAGGGCTCGATCATGGCCCAGGGCCTGGAACTCGGGCTCGGGATCCCCCGCTGGATCGGGTACGCCGTCTCCACCCTCATCGTCATCCCGCTCGTCGTCTTCGGCATGAAGGCGCTGTCGAAGATGCAGGTGTGGACGACACCGCTGTGGCTGGTGCTCATGGTGATCCCGTTCGTCTACCTCGTCGCCACCCACCCCGACAGCGTCGGGCAGTTCTTCGCCTACACGGGCGAGGACGGGTCGGGGTCGTCGGTGAGCACCGCGTCGGTGCTGCTCGCCGCCGGGGTGTGCCTCTCGCTCATGGCGCAGATCGCCGAGCAGATCGACTACCTGCGGTTCATGCCGCCCCGCACGGCCGAGAACAAGCGGCAGTGGTGGACGGCCGTCGTCCTCGCCGGTCCGGGCTGGGTCGTGTTCGGCGCCCTCAAGCAGGCGGTCGGGCTGTTCCTGGCCGTCTACCTCATCGCCTCCCTCGACCCGCAGGCCGCGGCGAGCGCCAACGAACCCGTCCACCAGTTCCTCGGCGTCTACGAGGAGATGGTCCCGGGCTGGCTGGCCATGACCCTGGCCGTCGTCCTCGTCGTCATCAGCCAGCTGAAGATCAACGTCACGAACGCCTACTCCGGTTCGCTGGCCTGGACGAACTCCTTCACCCGCGTCACCAAGCACTACCCCGGCCGCATCGTCTTCGTCGTCGTGAACCTCGCCATCGCGCTGACGTTGATGGAGGCGAACATGTTCGACTTCCTCAACACGATCCTCGGGTTCTACGCCAACTGCGCCATGGCCTGGGTCATCACCGTCGCGACCGACATCGTCGTGAACAAGCACCTGCTGAAGATCTCCCCGCCCGTCGCCGAGTTCCGCCGCGGCATGCTCTACCCCGTGAACCCCGTCGGGTTCGTGTCGGTGCTGCTGTCGGCCGGGCTGTCGATCGTCGTGTTCTTCGGCGGTTTCGGCGCGGGGCTGCAGCCGTACTCCCCCGTCGTGGCCGTCGTGCTGGCCGTCGTCTGCCCGCCGGTGCTCGCCCTGGCCACCAAGGGGCGCTACTACCTGCGCCGCACCGACGACGGGCTGCCCCTGCCGATGTACGACGAGGACGGCAACCCCTCCGGCGCGGTGCTCACGTGCCACGTCTGCCACCAGGACTACGAGCGTCCCGACGTCGCGGCCTGCGTGACCCACGACGACGTCGTCTGCTCGCTGTGCCTGAGCACGGACAAGGTCGGCGACCACGTCCTGCCCGCGGCCGGCGCGGTCCCGGCGCCCCGGTGACCGCCTCGACCGCACGTCTCCAGACCCTCGGCCACCGCACGACGAAGGGCTAGTGTCCGCTCCCGTGAACATCAGTCCGGCCGACACCGAGAAGCTGCTCCTGGCGGTCGCGGGCATGGTCGCCCGCGACCGCCTGCAGCGCGGGGTGCTGTTGAACCACCCCGAAGCCGTGGCGCTCCTGTCCACCTGGGTCGTCGAACGCGCCCGCGAAGGGGCCCGTGTCGTCGACCTCATGGAGGCCGGCCGGCACGTCCTGCGCACCGACCAGGTCATGCCCGGGGTGCCGGAGATGCTGCACGACGTGCAGGTCGAGGCGACCTTCCCCGACGGCCGCAAGCTCGTCACCCTCCACCACCCCGTCACCGACGGCGGCGCCCGGGCGCAGGAGGCACCGGGCGCCGTGCGCGTCCGCCCGGGGACGATCACCCTCAACGCCGACCGCACCGACGACGAACGGCTCACCCTGCGCGTGGAGAACACCGGCGACCGGCCCGTCCAGATCGGGTCGCACCTGCACCTGCCCGACGCGAACCCCGCGCTCCGCTTCGACCGCGCGGCCGCGCACGGGTTCCGCCTCGACGTCCCCTCGGGCACCTCCGTCCGCTTCGAACCCGGTGTCGCCCGGACCGTCGAGGCCGTCGCCCTGCGCGGCGACCGCCGCGTCCCGGGGATCCAGCGGGACCGCTCGCACCTCGGAGAGGGGGGCGGCCTCGATGGTTGAGATCGACCGCGCCGCGTACGCCGCGCTCTACGGCCCCACCACGGGCGACCAGGTCCGTCTCGGGGACACCGACCTGTGGATCGAGGTCGAGGCCGACCTCACCGTGGGCGGGGAGGAGGCCGTGTTCGGCGGCGGGAAGTCCATCCGCGAATCGATGGCGCAGGGCACCACCTCGCGCGCCGACGGCGCCCCCGACACCGTCGTCACCAACGCGGTCGTCCTCGACCACACCGGGATCTACCGCGCCGACGTCGGCATCCGGGACGGGATCGTCTGCGGCATCGGGCGCGCCGGGAACCCCGACGTCGCCGACGGCGTGCACCCCGCCCTGCGGATCGGTCCCTCGACCGACGTCGTCTCCGGCGAGGGCCGCATCCTCACCGCGGGCGGCATCGACACCCACGTCCACCTCATCTCACCGTCCCAGGTGCACGAGGCGCTCGCCGCGGGGATCACGACGATCGCCGGCGGCGGCACCGGGCCGAGCGAGGGGACGAAGGCCACGACGGTCACCCCCGGCGCCTGGCACCTCGCGAACACCCACCGGGCCCTCGACGACCTGCCCGTCAACGTCCTGCTGCTGGGCAAGGGGAACACCGTCTCCGCGGCGGGTCTGGCCGAACAGGCCCTCGCAGGCGCGGCCGGGTACAAGGTCCACGAGGACTGGGGGTCCACGCCGGCGGCGATCGACGCCACGTTGCGCGCGGCCGAGGAGTTCGGCCTCCAGGTGGCGTTGCACTCCGACTCCCTCAACGAGGCCGGGTACGTCGACTCCACGGTCGCCGCCATCGCGGGCCGGTCCATCCACGCGTTCCACACCGAGGGCGCCGGCGGCGGGCACGCGCCGGACATCATCACCGTCGCCGGGTTGCCGCACGTCATCCCGGGGTCGACGAACCCGACGCTGCCGCACACGGTGAACACCGTCCCCGAGCACCTCGACATGCTCCTGGTGTGCCACCACCTGAACCCGGCCGTGCCGGAGGACCTCGCGTTCGCGGAGTCCCGCATCCGGGCGACGACGATCGCGGCCGAGGACGTCCTGCACGACCTCGGGGCGCTGTCGATCACGAGTTCGGACGCGCAGGCCATGGGCCGCATCGGGGAGGTCATCACCCGCACGTGGCAGGTCGCGCACGTCATGAAGCGCGCCCGCGGCGGGATGGACGCGCGCGCCGACAACGAACGGGCCCTGCGCTACGTCGCGAAGTACACGATCAACCCCGCGATCGCCCACGGCATCGACCACCGCGTCGGGTCCGTGGAGGTCGGCAAGCTCGCCGACCTCGTCCTGTGGGACCCGGCGTTCTTCGGGGTGCGGCCCTCGGTCGTCCTCAAGGGCGGGGCGCTCGTCCTCGGCGCGCTCGGGGACCCGAACGCCTCGATCCCCACGCCGCAGCCGGTGCTGCTGCGACCGGCCCTGGCGCACCCCGTCGGCGCCGACGTCTCGATCAGCTTCGTCTCCCCCGCCGCCCTGGCCGACGGTCTCGCGGGACGGCTCGGGTTGCGTCGCAGGCTGGAAGCCGTCCGCGACACCCGCGCGGTGGGCAAGGCGCAGATGGTCCACAACGACGCGCTGCCCCGCATCGAGGTCGACCCCGAGACGTTCGCCATCACGATCGACGGGGACCTCGTGGAACCCGCGCCCGCCGAGGAACTGCCGCTCGCGCAGCGGTACCAGCTGTTCTGATGGGTTCCCCCGACCTGCTGCTCGCCCTGCTGGCCGACGCGCGGCTGCCCGTCGGCGGGCACACGCAGTCGGCCGGGGTGGAACCGGCGATGGCGCACGGTGGGCTGACCGCCGCGGACGTCCCGGCGTTCACCACCGGTCGGTTGCGCACCGTCACGGCCGTCGAGGCGGGAACCGCCGTCGTCGCGCGGCACCGCGTCCTGGCCGGGGACGACCTGGCACCGCTCCAGCGTGCGTGGGCGGCGCGCACGCCGTCGCAGCCGTTGCGTGCGGCCTCGGGAACCCTGGGCCGCGGCTACCTGCGGCTCGCGCGGTCGCTGTGGCCGGACCCGCCGCACCTCGAGGGGGGCTGGGACGGACTGGAACGGACGTGCGGCCGGACGCCCCCGCGACCGCTCGTCCTCGGGGCGCTCGCCGCGGTCGCCGGCCTGGACGCCGAACGGCTCGTGCGCCTGTGCGCGCACGAGGACGTGGCCACCGCGGCCGCCGCCGTGCTCAAGCTCGAACCCCTCGACCCGCTCGTCGCCACCGGCTGGGTCCTCGCCGCGCACCCCGAGGTCGAGGCCCTCGTCGAACGCTGCGCCCACCTCACCGACCCCGACGACGTGCCCGCCACCGCGGCCCCGCTCGTCGAGCAGTTCTCCCTGCAGCACGCCGTCACGAGACAGAGGTTGTTCCATGCCTGAGCACCGTTCCCCCGCCCGCGCCCTCCGCCTCGGCATCGCCGGTCCGGTCGGCACGGGGAAGAGTTCGCTCATCGCGCTGCTGTGCCGGGAACTGCGGGACACCCACCGCCTGGGCGTCATCACCAACGACATCTACACCGACGAGGACGCCCGCTTCCTGCGCTCGGAGGGTGTGCTGGAACCCGAGCGGATCCGCGCGGTGGAGACGGGGGCGTGCCCGCACACCGCCATCCGCGACGACGTCACGGCGAACCTGCTGGCCGTCGAGGACCTCGAACGCGACTTCGACCCGCTCGACGTCGTCCTCGTGGAGTCCGGTGGGGACAACCTCACGGCGACGTTCTCCCCCGCGCTCGTCGATGCGCAGATCTTCGTCCTCGACGTCGCGGGCGGTGGTGACGTCGCCCGCAAGGGAGGCCCGGGGATCGGGCGCGCGGACCTGCTCGTCGTCAACAAGACCGACCTGGCCCCGTACGTCGGCGTCGACGTCGACCGGATGCGCGCCGACGCCCTCGCCGCGCGCGACGGCCGGCCCGTCGTCGCGCTCTCGCGCACCGACCGCGCCTCGATCGACGCCCTCACCGGGTGGTTGGACGGCGTGCTCACCAGCTTCCGCTCCGGCACGCACTCCCCCGTCGACCCCGGCCCGATGGCACCGCACTCCCACGCCGACGGGACGGTGCACTCGCACGCGTGAGCACCCGCGTCGTCGTCCGCGCGGACGGTTCCCTGGACCTGGGGGTGGGCGCCCTCGCGCCGAAGGTGCTGCAGCGCAGCGGTCGGCACGCCCGGGTCGCCCTCGTCGGGACGCGGGCCCTGCTCCTGTCCGGGGACCGCGTCGACGTCCACGTCGAGGTGGCCGCGGGCTGCTCGCTGGAACTCGTCGAGGTCGCCGCGACCGTCGCCTACGACGGCCGCGGCGGACCCCCCGCCCACTGGTGCACGACGGTGGTGGCCGGGCCGGACGCCCGGGTCGTGTGGGACGCCCAACCGCTCGTCGTCGCCACCGGGGCCGACGTGGACCGGACGGTGCGGATCGACCTCGCGACCGGGGCCGTCGTCGCGCTGCGCGAGGACGTGGTCCTCGGCCGCACCGGGGAGGCCGGCGGGCGGCTGCGGTCCCGCACGCACGCGCGGCTCGACGGCGAGGACCTGCTCGTCGAGGACCTCGACCTGCGGGACCCCGCCCTGCGCCGCTCCCCCGCCGTGCTCGGCACGGCCCGGCAGCTGCGGACCGTCACCGTCCTCGGGCGACGGTGGGAGGAGGGGGCGTGCGGTCCCGCGCTGCAGCTCGACGGTCCCGGGACGCTCGCGCGGGAGGTGCTGGGGGTCGGCCCCGAGCCGGCGGCGGGCGCCCTGGACCGCTGCTGGGACACGCTGCGCCGCGAACTGCTGTCCCCGTCCCCCGGTGCGACCTGACCTTCGTCAAGGGGGTCCCACGACGCCTCCCGGCGTGCGACGGTGGATCCACTCGAAGGAGAGGAACACGTCATGGGCTCGGTCGCCGTCGTCTTCATCGCGCTGGTCGTCTCGGCGCTCGTCCTCGTCACGCTGATCGTCGTCCTGCTCGTGCGCGACCACGGCCGCGACCGGTCCGCACGCGACGTGCCGCACCGCGGTGACTGGGACCTGGCCGGGTCCTCGCCCATGGCGCACGGCCGGGGCACCGGGACGCCGACGAGCAGCTGAGCCGCTGTGCTGCACCAGGACCCCGGTGACCGCCGTCGACCGTCGGTCCACTGCGGCACGACGCCCACCATGCCGACGCTGACCCTGAGCGCGATCGAAGCCGCCGTGCGGGCCTCGTGGGGACCCGACACGACGTTCGCCTCGACCGAGTACATGGCCCGCGGCAGCGGACAGCCCTCCCGAGGTCAGTGCGGAACGACCGCCCTCGTCCTGCAAGGACTGCTGGGCGGCGACCTGATGGTCGCCGACGTCGAGCACGAGGGACGCGTGGCGGGCGTGCACTACTGGAACGTCACCGCCGGCGGGATCGAGGTCGACCTCACACGAGACCAGTTCACCGACACCGAGAAGCTGGTCGACGTCCGCCGCGTCACGACGCAGCGCAACCACGGTGGAGCAGGTGAGCAGCCGTTCCTGCGGCTCCGCGAGCGCGTCACCGCCGCCCTGCAACCCGACGCCGTCACACGGTGGAGCTCGGGGTCAGCGGTGCACATCGCGGGATGAACGCGACGTCGTGACCGTCCTGCGAGTTGATCGCATCTAGGGTCGATGACCATGGCGCGGTGGTGGTTTCGTCGGCGGTCGTCCCCTCGCCGGGACGAGGTGGCCGTAACACCCCCTCCGACGGTCCCCGCGCGGGTCGCGACCTTCTCCGGTGTCAGCCGAGAGGAGGTCCTGGGCTACGGAACCGGGCTGTACGAGGTCGTCAGCGACGGCGGTGTGCACATCACCTTGCACGAGACCGAGCTGGTGCGGCTGGACCTGGCGGCCGCGCCGCGGGCCGAGCTGACCGTGTGGTGCCGCTTCGATCCTGACTGGGTGCCAGCCGGTGCTGAGGCGACTCCGGTGGTGCGGTTGCACTTCACCGATGTCGTGGTGGAGAGCATCGAGGTCGATGAGGAGGGTTGGAACCCGGCCTTGCGCAGCGACGGGCAAGTGCGGTTGATGGACTACGCACCTGGTGACTGGTTCCGGCTGCAAACCGCGGCGCTGGTGGTGAACTTCCGCGCCGGTCACGCGGATCTGTCGCTGCATGCGTCGGAGCTCGACTGAGCGCCTGACCTCAGCTGCCTGCGTCTGGAGGGCGCCATCACGGACAGCGGGATGACCGTACGTTCTTCTGGCCCCTCGACGGACTTAACGACTCGCTCAGAGCGTGGGGATGCTGGTTGCCTGCGGTGGTGACCGTCCACGATCAAGACCTTGTCGCTGAGTGGGCTCAGCGGTTCTCCGAGCCGACCGCCGGCTGGTCGTTCGCCTCTTTCGAGGGGAAGGTGGGCAGCGGGAACCCGCCCTGGTCCTACACCGACCTGGCCCGCCGGTTCCTGCCGACAGCTCGCTCGGTCCTGGACCTGGGGACCGGTGGCGGTGAGCAGTTCCTGGCCTTCGCCGACGTCCTGCCATCCGACACCCACGCCACGGAGGGCTGGGATCCGAACGTGGCGATCGCCCGGGCGGCCTTGGCGCCTCACGGCATCGACGTCGTGGCGCACAACGCCGAGCGGGGTGAGCAGCTGCCTTACCCCGCCGCACGTTTCGACGTCGTCATGCCGCGTCACGCCGCCTACGAGGTCACTGATGTGGCGCGGGTGCTGCGGCCTGGGGGTGTCTTCCTGACCCAGCAGGTGGATGGGCGCAACCTGGCGGACCTGTCGGCCGTCTTCGGCGCCGACCCGGCCTACCCCGACACGACATTGGCGGTGTGCCAGGAGCTGGCCGCGGACGCCGGGCTGGTGGTCGAGGAGGCGCGGGAGTGGAACGGGAAGATCCGCTTCGCTGACGTGGCCACGTTGGTGTCCTACCTGCGGATGATGCCGTGGCAGCTGCCGGCCGACTTCACCGTCGAGCGGTATGCGTCCGCGCTGCTGGGGTTGCAGCAGCGGGCTGCTCCCTTGACTTTCACCGAGGTCCGCTTCCTGCTGATCGCCCGGCGTCGCTGACCAGGATGTCGCAGCCAGCATCGCGTCAGCTGGTCTGGGTCGAGCCAACGCTGAAGACAGTCCGCTTCTCGCCATAAGAATGACGTCAGCGGTGGCGGCTGCCCCGCCCGTATCGCGGGATGACCGTGAGGTTCCACGGACGGGCAGCGGCCTGTGGTCGAGACGCTAGGTGAGATCCGTCCCAGGCGACGGCGAGGTGCGCAGCGGTCCCTGCAGCCAGTGGTGCGCCTCGGTGTGGCTGCGCAGGCGGACGACAGGAACGCCGGACTGCTGCCGAGCCAGGACGCTGACGCGGGCTGCGTTGGTGCGGTGGGTCTTCCATGCCCAGCGCACGATGTGGTTCGGGTCGCTGAAGAAGGCCCGCAGCGGTGGCTCGACGTTGCCGTTCCACAGCACCTGGCGCCGCAGCCGGCGCACCACCGTGCGGCGAGTGACCTGGTGCATGACCACGGTCTTGGGCAGGTCCAGCCAGACCAGGAGGTCAGCCCGCTCGAGCAGGTGGTCGCGCACGGAGCCGTACTGCCACTCGGTGACCCAGGCGGGGCCGGCGCTGAAGCGGTGCACGTCTTCCTCGAAGGAGGGCCGCGGTGTCCAGCCCGGTCCGTGGAAGAGGAAGTCCAGCTCCACGTGGGCTACGTCCAGGACCTCGGCGATGCGCGCGGCCAGAGTCGTCTTGCCGGATCCGGAGGGGCCGGCGACGAGGATCCGTCGGGGGCGGTGGGGTAGGGCGTCGGTGGGGCCGAGCAGTGGCACGGTGTCGACGCTAGCCAACCGGGGGCGTGGCGTCGGCGTTCCAGCCGACGGCGCGGATCACTGCCTGCGCCACCTCGGACGGGGCCTGCCCCGCTGCCACGGGCACCTCGACGTCACCGATGCCGACTGCGTCGAGGATGGCGTCCAGTTCCCCGCTGCGGTGCAGGTGCCAGTCCAAGGCGTCGCGGTCATCGTGGTGTCGCTGACGCAGGCGGCCTTCGACATCGCTGAGGTCCACGCGCAGACGGCACACCGTCAGTGGCACCCCGGCAGCTTGCTCGTACAGGGGCTGTTGCGCGGAATCTTCGAGCACCCCGGCCAAGACCAGGCGGAGCGCACCGGCGGCGAGGTGGTTGCGGGCCACGTCGCGCAGGTTGGCCAGCATCAGCTGCTCGTGGAAGGGATCGGCCTCGGGGCTGGGCCAGGCGTCGCGCAGCGCGTCGAGGTCGATGACGGCGTGAGGGGTCGCGCCCTGGCGCAGCAGCGCACCGATGTATCTGGCGGTAGTGGTCTTGCCCGATCCGACGGTGCCGGTGATCAGCAGGGCCGCTGGCGATGAGGTGGAGGTCCGCACCGACGCGACGGTAGCGGCTGGCCGAGCACCGTTCGCGGGATGACCGTGCGAACCGGCTACTGCTTTGAGGACCGGCGGTAGGCCCGGTACTCGAGCGACCACTGCAGCACCAAGGCGACCCACAACGCACATGTGATCTTGGCCCAGCCCTCCAAGACCCATCCGGAGATGGCGAACAGGACGACTCCCAGTGCGATGAAAGCTGGGTAGTACCGCACCAATCTGCGTGATCTGGCTGGTGATCTTTTCTCGTCCGTCACAGGGGCAGCCTCTCGCAGTGGATGCCATGAGAGCGGCGGATCGACTGTGTTCGTACCTTGCGCAGATCGCCATGAGCGCGACGTCGCTGGCAGTCAGGACCACCCGTATCGCGGGATGACCGTGACGTCGCCCAGGGGTCCGGGCACAGGGGGCTGACGAGTTGTCGTCAGGCAGAGGGGTGACGGCCGTGGACGATCGCCCTCGCGGTGGAAGTAGTACGCGATGCTCGTCCGGTGTCCGATTCGACAGAGCGCGCTGGCTGGCGCCAGCGGCGGGGACCGCGGCTGCTGCTGCGCGTGGCGTCGGTTGTCGTTGCTTTGGCTCTGGTGGTGGTGGCGCAGAGGCAAGGCGAGCAGGGGCACGTAGTGCGTACTGCTTTGGCCGTCGGCGGGATCCTCGTCGTGATGAGCTGGGCTACGGATTCGATCGCCCGCGGTGTCTCTCGGATCGTTCGCGGTCGGCGTGGCAGTTCGGGATGACCGTGCCTCCTGCGCGCACCGCGGGATGACCGTGAAGTCGCCAGCCGCGTGGGCGGCGGGATGATCAGATGATGCTGGGGTCGGTGACGTCCTTATTGAGCCGGGGG
>NZ_JBFBND010000035.1:0-46105 GCF_040702905.1 Kineococcus sp. NPDC059986
AAACCGAGGACCGCCCTGGAGGACGTGCACCGTCGATTGGCCGCAGGAGACTTTCCTCAGCCGTGACCACAGAGGGACGTCACGGTCATCCCGCGTTGTGCGCGCAGTCGTGGCGACCGGCACCTACTCAGCCCTGCGACTGTCACCGAAGTCTTGACACATGAAGTGTCACCGATGTCTTGATGCAGAACTGTCACCGATGTCCTGAGACATCACAGTCTCGTTGAGCAGCTCCACGCGACCACTTCGTACAGGTGTTCGAACTCTGGCACAGTGGTCGGGTGGCGGGGGGACAGTTGCGCAGGAACGGGCAGCGCCCCCTCTACGAGGTCGTGCGCCGGCAGCAGGTCCTGAGCGAGCAGCAGACCCGCGGGGAGCTGCCCGCCGCCCGGCACTGCTGGGTCCAGGCCCCCGACGGGGGTGAGCCGTGGCCGGGAGTCGTGGTGGCGTGGGTGCGCGGACCTGAGGGCTGGCGCGGGCGCGTCGTCTACGTCGTGCCGGGGGAGGAGCCCGTCGTCGTCGAGGCGTGGGTGGAGGCCGAGCACCTGCGCCCCGTCACCGGACGATGACGGCGTCCGCCTCGATCTCGACGAGCAGCCGGGGGTCGATGAGGGCGCGCACCTCGACCATGGTCGAGGCGGGCCGGACGTGCCCGAAGAACTCGCCGTGCACGCGCCCGACCTCCTCCCAGCGCGAGATGTCGGTGACGAACATGCGGGTCCGCACGACGTCCTCGAGGGTCGCGCCGGCCTCCAGCAGGGCCGCCCGGATCCGCGTGAGGCTGACGCGGGTCTGCTCGGCGAGGTCGTCACCGCCGGCCGGACCGTCGGGCGTGGCGGCGGTGGTGCCGGCGACGCTCACGTGGTCGCCGACGCGGACGGCGCGCGAGTAGCCGACCGCGGCCTCCCACGGACCCCCGCTGGAGATCAGCTGTCGAGTGCTCACGACTGCACTGTGCCGCACGGGCGGGGTGCACGTCCCCGGGTAACGTCGCGGACGTGACCGACCCCTGGCTCGTGCTCGTCGACCTGCAGCGCATCTTCGGCGCGCCCGACAGCCCGTGGGCGGCCCCACGCTTCGACGCCGCGGCCGCGACCTGCGCCCGGCTCGCCGAACGCTTCGCACCGCGCGTCGTCCTCACCCGCTTCGTCGCGCCCGAACGGCCGACCGGCGCGTGGGGTCCGTACTACGAGCGGTTCCCCTTCGCCCTCGTCCCCGCCGACGACCCCCTCTACGACCTCGTGGACCCGTTCGCGGGCAGCGGGTTCGAGGTCGTGACGCGCACGACGTTCGGCAAGTGGGGCCCCGAGCTGGCGGCCGTGACGGGCGGGGCGCCCCTCGTCGTCGGCGGGGTCTCGACCGACTGCTGCGTCCTGTCCACCGTCCTGCCGGCCGCCGACGACGGCGTGGGGGTCACGGTCGTCGCCGACGCGTGCGCCGGGGCGAGCGACGACGACCACGTCCGGGCCCTCGACGCGCTGCGGCTGTACGCGCCGCTGGTGGAGGTCGTCGACTCACTGCCGTGAGGTGCGGGTGACGATCTCGCGCACGAGCGCACCCGCCGCGGTGGCGTCGCCGTCGGCGACCGCCGCCGCCAGGTCGGCGTGCAGCCGCACGTCGCGGGCCCGCGGGGGGACGGTCGCACGGTCGCGGACGGCGAGTGCGACGACGGCGCCGAGCGTCACGACCATCGGGTTCCCGCACGCGCGCAGCACCTCCTCGTGCAGGGCCGCGTCCCAGCGGGCGAACTCCTGCGGCGCGGCGCCGAACGCGGCGGCCAGTCCTCGCAGCCGGTCCCGCGTCGCCGCGTCCGCCCGCCGGGCCGCCGCCTGCGCCGCAGCGGGTTCGACGGCCTCGCGCAGTTCCCGCAGCTCCCGCAGCTGGTCCGCGCGGTCCGGTCCGGCCAGGCGCCAGCGCACCACGTGCGGGTCGAGCAGGTTCCACCGTTCCCTCGGCTGCACCACGAGACCGACGCGCGGGCCCGCCGTGAGGAACCCGAGGGCCACGAGCACCCGGGTGGCCTCGCGGACGATGCTGCGCGAGGCGAGGGTCTCCTCGACGAGCGCGTCGACCGAGGTCCGCGCGCCCGTCGGCAGGTCGCCCGCGACCACGGCCGCGCCCACGTGGTCGAGGACCCGCGCGAACGCGGGGCTGCTCACCGCTGGACGACGGGCGAGACGACGAGTTCGTCGATCCGGACGTGGGCGGGGGAGTCGAGCACGAACTGCACCGTGCGCGCGATGTCGTCGGGCGTGAGCATGCGCTCGCGGGCCGCGGCGTCGGGGACGTTCGGACGCTGGTCGAGGAAGTCCGTCGCGACGTCCCCGGGGCACAGGTGGCAGGCGCGCACCCCGTGCCCGGCCTCCGTCGCGTTGAGGGTCCGGACGACCGACCCGAGGGCGGTCTTGCTGGCGGAGTAGGCGACCCCCGCGCTCGGGTGGAACGACCACCCCGCGTACGACGACACGACGACGGCGACCCCGGAACTCGCGCGCAGGTCCGGCAGCGTCGCGTCGAGCACCGTGACGACGGCGCCGAGGTTCACGGCGACGACGTCGTGGAACGTGGCGATCTCCTGGTCGTCCCAGTTCCGCCGCGGCGTGTTCCTCCCGGCGGCGAGCACGAGCCCGTCGATCCGTCCGAACTCGCCGACGACCCGTTCCCGGGCGGCGCGGACGGCCTCGCCGTCGCGCACGTCGAGGGGGAGTTCGAGGCAGGTGCCGCCCGCTGCGACCGCCGTCTCGTGCAGTGCGTCCGCGCGCCGGCCGCTGAGGGCCACCGTCCAGCCCGCCGCCACGGCCGAGCGCGCGACCGCCCGCCCCATGCCCGATCCCGCTCCCGTGATCCACAGGACCCGTTCCACGCCCGTCTCCTCCGCTCGCCCGTCCACCTGAACAGTGTGCTCATCAACAGTATGCTCATTGCGCTGGCTCACCGACGAGAGGACCTCCCCGTGCACCTCGACCTGTCCGACCGCGTCGTCGTCGTCACCGGCGCCGGCCGCGGCATCGGCCGCACGCTGGCGCAGCGGTTCGCCGCCGAGGGCGCGCACGTCGCGGCCCTCGACCTCGCCTTCGAGGACGACCTCCCGCAGGGGATCGTCCGGACCGCCTGCGACGTCACCGATCCGGTGTCCGTGCAGGCCGCCGTCGACACCGTCGTCGACCGCTGGGGAACGATCGACGTCCTCGTGAACAACGCCGGGATCAACGTCGACGGCCGGGTCGCCGACCTCACCTGGGACCGGTTCCGCCGGTGCCTGGAGGTCAACGTGGGCGGGGTGTTCCTCGTCAGCCAGGCCGTCGCCGAGGTGATGAAACCGCGCCGCCGCGGGCGCATCCTCAACGCCGCGTCCTTCGCCGCGATCGTCCCCAGCGTCGGCAGCGCCGCCTACGCGGCCTCCAAGGCCGCCGTCGTCCAGTTCACGCGCGTCCTGGCCTCCGAACTCGGCCCGTACGAGGTCACCGTCAACGCCTACGCCCCCGGCATGGTCCCCACCGCCATGAACGGTTTCGCCGACCTGCCGCCGGCCGCCGCGGGCGAACTCCTCGACACCCTCTCCCTGCGGCGGTGGGAGAGCCCCGACGACGTTGCGGACCTGCTCGTGTTCCTCGCCAGCGACGCCGCCTCCTACATCACCGGCACCCTCGTCGACGTCTCCGGCGGCAAGCTCGCCACCCAGATCCCGGCGCGCGCCCACCGGTAGCGGGTGGAGGTCCCTCCACCCGGGGGATCCACCCGTGACCGGCCCAGCGATCGATGCCCGGGGGTGCCCACCCGCGGGACGGTCCTCGTGTCCACACCGCGACCGTCGACCACCAGGAGCCCCCGATGGACCTCACCACCTCCCTCCTCATCAGCCTCACGATGATCGTCACGACGCTGCTGGCCGACCGCGGCGTCCGTCCCGTCGGGTGGGGGCGCGTGCTGCGGCCGCTGCTCATCGGTGGCCCCATCGCCCTGTGCTTCGCCTCCCACGTCGTGACCCACGGCGTCGGGCTCGCCGTCGAGGTGGCCGGCGCCCTGGCCGGCCTCGCGCTGGGAGCCGGCGCCGTCGCCCTGGCCCGCGTCGGCCGCGACGAGGCCACCGGCGAGGTCGTCACCCGCATCGGCGCCGGCTACCTCGCCTTCTGGATCGGCGCCTGCGTCCTGCGGTTCGTCGTCAGCTACGGCGCCCAGCACTCGTTCGGACAGCAGTGGGGCACCTGGCTGTACCTGCACGGCGTCGCGGTGGGCGACATCGCCGCGGTCATCGGCAACGCCATCGTCTTCTCCGTCCTCGGGATGCTGCTGGCCCGCTCCGCCGGGATCGTCCTGCGCACCCGCGGCGCCCGCACCGCCGAGTTCGCCCTCGCTCGCTGAGGTTCCCGCCGGCCGGTTCGCCGCGCAGGACCCCGACCCGCCCGGGTCGGGGTCCTCCGTGGTGGTGGGGCGTTCCGGGGGAACCTCTGCGAGGGTGCTGCGGTGCCCACCCCGTCCGGACCCGTCCTCGGCGGGTGGCGCTCCCTCGCCGCGGTGTACGCCCCCGCGGCGCTCTTCAGCACCAGCCAGGGCGCTGTCCTCCCCGTCCTGCCCCTCACGGCCCGCGACCTCGGCGCCTCCGTCGCGGTGTCGGCCGTCGTCGTCGCCCTCCTCGGCGTCGGGCAGGTGGCGGGCGCCCTGCCCGCCGGTGCCCTCGTCACCCGCACCGGTGAACGCGTCGCCATGCTCGCCGCGGCGGTCCTCTCCGCCCTCGCGCTCGCGGGGGCAGCCGTCGCGCCGTCCGAACCCGTCCTCGCGGTCTGCGTCCTGGCCCTCGGCCTGGCCGCCGCCGTGTGGGGTCTGGCGCGGCAGTCCTTCCTCACGGCCGCCGCCCCGCCGCACCTGCGCGCCCGGGCCCTGTCCACCCTCGGGGGCGTCGGACGCATCGGGACGTTCGTCGGTCCCTTCCTCGGCGCCGCGGGCAGCGCCGTGGCCGGGGTGCGCGGTTCCTACGCCGTGGCCGTCGTCGCCTGCGCGCTCGCCGCCGCCGTCGTCCTCCTCCTGCCCGACCCCGAGCTCGACGAGGCCGACCACGGTCCGGCGCCGACGTTGCGCGAGGTCTTCCGCGCCCACGCCCGGCTGCTCGCCACGCTCGGGGTCGCGGCGCTCGCGGTCCAGGCCGTGCGTCAGTCACGGCAGACCGTGCTCCCGCTGTGGTGCGACCACGTGGGTCTCGACGCCACGACGACGAGCCTCGTCGCGGGGGTCTCCGGGGCCGTCGACATGCTGCTCTTCTACCCGGCCGGTTCCGTCATGGACCGGGTCGGCCGCGCGGCCGTGGGGGTGCCGTCGATGCTCGTGCTCGCCGTCGGTCACGTCCTGCTGCCGTTCTCCCACAGCGCTGTGACGGTCGCGCTCGTCGGCATCGTCATGGGGTTCGGCAACGGCATGGGCGCCGGCCTCGTCATGACGCTCGGCGCGGACCACGCCCCACCCGGCGGCCGGGCGGTGTTCCTCGGGGCGTGGCGGCTGGTGACGGACACCGGCGCCGCGTCGGGGCCGCTGCTCGTGGGGGCGCTCGCGGGTGCCGGTGGACTGGTCCTCGCCACCGGAGGGGTCGCGGTGCTGGCGGTGGCCGCCGCCGCCGGCCTGTTCCGCTTCGTGCCCCGCCGCTGAGCCGTCCGGGGCACCCGGTCCCGTGACGGGCCCCCGCAGGGGAGTCACCGGGTGATGCTGGTGGGGTGCCACCGGTCGACCCGCTCCACCCGCCCGACCTCCCCGACGTCCCCCGGTCCCCGACCGGCCGCGTCCCGCAGTGGGTCCTCGACGAGGCGACCGGTCGGACCGTCGCCGACACCGGCTGGCTCAGCGCTCCCACCGCTCGGGTCCGCCGTCGCCGTCGCCGGCCGCTCGTGCTGGGTGCCGTGGCGGCCGCGGTCCTCGTCCTCGCCGTCGGGGCCGGCGCCCTGGGGGACGTCACGTCCACGGCGGGTGCACCGGCCGGGACCACCGCCGCGTTCCCGGTCGCGCGGGACGGGCAGGACACCCCGCTCGGCACCCCCGCCCCCGTCGCCGTCGGCAGCGACCACTGGAAACCCCTCGCCACCGACGCCGACGGACAGCCCGTCCGCTGGGACCCCTGCCGGCCCGTGCACTTCGTCGTCAACCCCGCGGGGATGCCCGAGGGTGGGCGGGCCGTGCTCGACGCGGCCGTCGCGCGCGTCAGCCGGGCCACGGGTCTGCAGTTCGTCGACGACGGCGAGACCGACGACACCGACCGCACCTCACCGGTGCAGGAGGGGTGGATCCGGTCCTCGTGGGCGCCCGTCCTCGTGCGCTGGAACCTGCCGGCCGAGCACGCGGAGGAACCCGAGGGGGAGTCCCGTGTCATGGGCCGCGCCGGCCCGATCACCGTCACCACCCCGGCCGGACGCACTGTGGACGTGTCCGGCACGGTCGGGCTCACGGTGGACGGCGCCTCGCTCGACCCCTCCCGGCCGGCCGAGGCCGCGCTCATGGAGTCGGTTTGGCTGCACGAGTTCGCCCACCTCGTCGGGCTCGACCACGTCAACGACCCCGGCCAGCTCATGAACCCGTCGATGTCGGGCGTCACCGACTACGCCGCAGGCGACCTGACCGGGCTCGCAACCCTGGGGACGGGGTCGTGCCTGGGGACGTGAGCCCCCGGGTTCAGCGGATGCCGGCCGCCCGCAGGTCGGCTGCCAGCCGGCCCGCGGCCCGCACGAGCACCCCGGCGACGCGCTCGACCTCGGCGTCGGTGGCGACCTCGGCGGGCAGGCTGCAGCTGAGCGCGTCCGTCGCCGGGATGCGGTACTCCACGCGGACGCCGACGCAGACCGTCCCGGGCAGGTTCTGACCGCGTTCCACGGCCCACCCACGCCGGCGGACCTCGGCGAGTTCGGCCTCCAGGGCGGTCCGGTCGGGGACGGTGTCCGGCGTCAGCGCGGGGAGGACGTCACCGGGCAGGAGGGTGTCGAGTTCGGTCGCGGTCCGTTCCGACAGCAGCGCCTTGCCGAGGGCGGTCGCGTACGCCGGCAGGAACCGGCCGACGCGGGAGTGGGTCCGGTGCGCGTCGGGGGCCTCGCGCGTGGCGAGGTACACGACGTTCCCGGCCCCCCTCCCCGGTCCCGCGCCGCCCGGTTCCAGCCGCGCGACGTGGGTCGTGCAGCGCGTCTCGTCCCGCACGGCCTCGACGGCCGCGAGCGCGTGGGGCAGCGCCGGATCACGGTCGAGGTACGCCGTCCCGGTGAGCAGCGCCTGCGACCCGATGCCGTACCCGTCCGCCGGCCCGGCCGGGGGTTCGATCCACCGCAGGTCCACGAGGGTGCGCAGCAACGCGTGCAGGGACGAGCGCGGGTACCCGGTGCGCTCCTGCAGCTGCGCCACCGTCAGGACGTAGGGCGGTTGCGCCAGGGCCTGCAGGATCCGGACGGTGCGCTCGGCCGACTTGACCGGCCCGCGTCCGGCGTCGCCGCCCGCCGCCGCGTCCTCCTCGTGGTCCACCCCGTGATCGCCCACACCCCACCTCCGGGACCGGAGTCTAGGAGCACGGGACGGGGGTCAACGGGCGCGCAGCTTCCCGACGAGTTCGCCGAGCACGCGCTCGGAGTCCTCGTGCGGCACCTGGCAGGTGCCGGCCGCGAGGTGCCCGCCACCGCCGTACTCCAGGCACACCCCGCCGACGTCGACGGGTGAGGTGCGGTCCACGATCGACTTGCCGATGGCGAAGACGGTGTTGAGCTTGGCCCGGCCCCACATGACGTGCATCGAGACCCGTGCCTGGGGGAAGAGGGCGTAGACGAAGAACCGGTTCCCGGCGTGGATCGTCTCCTCCTCGCGCAGGTCCAGGACCGCCACGTCGCCGTGGAGGGTGGTGACGCGCTCGAGCTGGGCCATGAACAGGTCCGCCTGCGCCTGGAACAGCTCGACGCGCTCGGCCACGTCGGGCAGCGCGAGGATCTCCTCGACGTCCTGGTAGTCGATGCAGGCGTCGATCAGCTGCATCATCAACTGGTAGTTCGAGATGCGGAAGTCGCGGAACCGCCCCAGACCCGTGCGCGAGTCCATGAGGAAGTTCAGCAGGGTCCAGCCGGTGGGTTCGAGGATCTCGCTGACGTCGTACTGCGCGGCGTCGGCCTGGTCGACGGCGCGCATCAGCTCGTCGGAGATCTTGGGGAAGCGGTCCGGGCCCCCGAAGTGGTCGTACACGACGCGCGCGGCGGACGGGGCGTCGGCGTCGATGACGTGGTTGGTGGCCCCGGCGTTGCGCAGCGTCTCGGAGTGGTGGTGGTCGAAGACGAGGTGCGCCCGCGGGTCGTAGGGCAGGTTCGTGAGGATGTCCCGGCCCGTCACCTCCACGACGCCGTCCTGCACGTCCTTGGGGTGCACGAAGGTGATCTCGTCGACGAGGTCGAGCTGGCGCAGCAGGACGGCGCAGACGAGCCCGTCGAAGTCGCTGCGGGTCACGAGACGGTAGGTGTCGCTCACACCCGGCTCATCGGCGGCCACGGCCCCACTCTTGATCGGTCGGGCCCGACTTGTCGCCCGGACGGGTGTCGCGCGCTCCTTGACGCGGTGGGAAAGCGGCGTCCAGACTCTCACCCGACGCTTTGAATCGTGTCAGAGCGGGTCGACGGAGACCGGGGTGACGTGGTGGTGGAACGGGCGTGCTTCCTGCTGCACCTGCGGCCCGAGCTCGTGGAGGAGTACCTGCGGGTCCACGAGGACGTCTGGCCCGAGGTGCTGGACGGGTTGCGCCGCACGGGGTGGCGCAACTACTCGCTCTTCCTGCGCGCGCAGGACGGGCTCGTCGTCGGGTACTGCGAGACCGACGACTTCGAGACCGCGACGGCCGCCATGGACGCGCAGGACGTCTCCGCGCGGTGGGAGGCGACCATGTCGCGCTACTTCCTGCCGCCCGAGGGCGAGCCCGGCCCGGACGGCGAGCGGCCGCGCGAACGGCTCGTGGAGTACTTCCACCTCGACTGACCCCGCGGGGAACCCGCGCGAGGCGGGGCGGGACACGACACGACACGACGAGAGGAGCGGGCGATGGCGCTCGGGGCCAGGTCGACGACGGGCTGGAAGGCGACCGTGGCGGTCGCCATGTCGAACTACATCGAGGCCGGGTCGATCATCGCGATCGCCGTGAGCCTGACGAACTGGCAGGACCGGTTCGGCGTCTCCGACACCGCGGTCGGTCTGCTGGCCGCCCTGTCCGCGAACGCGTTCGGGGCGGCGGTGGGGGCGGCCCTCGGCGGTCCGCTGTGCGACCGCCTGGGCCGCAAGTTCATCTACACCTACGACCTCGTCCTCTACATGGTGGGCGTGCTGCTCGCGACGTTCGCCGTCAGCTACTCCATGCTGCTCGTGGCGTTCGTGCTGACGGGCATCGCCGTCGGGGCCGGGGTTCCGGCGTCCTGGACGTACATCGCGGAGGAAGCTCCCGCGGACCAGCGCGCCCGGCGCGTCGGCACCGCGCAGCTCGCGTGGTCGCTCGGTCCCGTCGTGGGTTTCGCCCTCGCCGTGGCGCTCGGTGGTCTCGGCCTGCTGGGCAACCGGTTGATCTTCGCCCACCTGTTCGTCGTCGCCGCGGTCACGTGGTGGGTGCGGCAGGGGTTGCCGGAGTCGGCGATCTGGAAGGACGAGCGCGCCGCGACCGGTCCCGTGCGGGTCGGTGGTCTGCGCGGGTTGTTCTCCCGCCGGGCGAACCTCACCGCCCTGCTGTTCCTGTTCGGGGTCTACGCGTTCTGGAACACCGTCGCCGGCCAGGCCGGGATCTTCATGCCCCGCGTCTACGCCGCGGCCGGCGTCGAGAGCGCGACCGAGCAGAACCTGCTGCAGGTCCTCGTCTGGGCCTGCACGTGCCTGGCGACCGTCGCGGGGTTCATGCGCTACGGCGACCGCGTCAGCCGGCGCCTGCTGTACGCCGTGGGCGCGGTGATGGGTGTCCTGGCCTGGGCGCTGCTGGTGTTCGCCGACGGGACCCTGCCGACGCTGCTGGGCTACGCGCTGCTGTGGGGTCTGGGGGCGGGCATCGGGGCGCAGGCCTTCTACAGCGTGTGGACGTCGGAGTTGTTCGCGACGCCGTACCGTGCCAGCGCCCAGGGCGTCCTCTTCTTCGCCGCGCGGTGCGCCGTGGGCGTCCTGAGCTACTGGTTCCCGAGCCTGCTGCGCGAGCAGGGCGTCCCCTTCGTCGGGACGCTGATGATCGCGCTGCTCGTGGTGGCGGCCGTCGTCGGGACGGTGTTCGCGCCGCGCACCCAGGGGAAGTCGTTGCAGCAGATCGAGCAGGAGCGCTACGGCGAGGTCGTGGACCTGCCCGCCGACACCCCCGCCGACCGCGCAGCACGCACGGCCCGGCGCTGAGCCCGGCCCCGTCGTCTGCGACATTCAGGTCATGGCCACGGTCAAGGAGGTCGCCCAGCGGGCGGGGGTGTCCCTCGGCACGGTGAGCAACGTGCTCAACCGGCCCGAGGTGGTCTCCGACGCGCTGCGGACCCGCGTGCAGGACGCGATCGCCGAGCTGGGGTTCGTCCGCAACGAGTCCGCGCGCCAGCTGCGCGCCGGGGTCAGCCGCACCATCGCGATGGTCGTCCTCGACGTCGCGAACCCCTTCTTCACCGACGTCATCGCCGGGGCCGAGGAACTGGCCGAACGGCACGACGCGCTCGTCGTCATGTGCAACAGCTCGAACTCGGCCGACCGGGAGGCGCGGCACCTGCGGCGCCTGGACCAGCAGCGCGTCCTCGGCGTCCTGCTCACCCCCGTCCGCGACGCGCCGAGCGCCGCGCTCACGGAGGTGCGCGACCACGGCACGCCCGTCGTGCTCGTCGACCGGGGCGCTGCGGGCGTCGCCGCGCAGGCCTCGGTCGCGGTCGACGACGTCCTGGGGGGCCGCCTCGCGGGGGAGCACCTCGTGGGGGCCGGGCACCGGACCATCGCCTACGTGGGGGTCGCCGCGCCGCTGCGGCAGGTGCAGGACCGCCTGCGCGGGGTGCGCGAGGCCGTCGGCGCCGCGGGGGTCGTCCAGGTCGTCGACGCCACCGTGATGTCCGTCCGGGCGGGGTCGCAGGCCGCGGCCCAGATCCTCGCCGGCCCGGTGCAGGACCGGCCGACGGCGGTGTTCTGCGCCAACGACCTGCTGGCGCTGGGGGTGCTCAACGAGTGCGTCCGCCGCGGGGTGCGGGTGCCGGAGGAACTGGCCGTCGTCGGCTACGACGACATCGGGTTCGCGGCGACCGCGACCGTCCCGCTGACCTCGGTGCGCCAGCCCCGTGAACTCCTGGGCCGCACGGCGGTCGAACTGCTCCTGGCCCAGGTGGAGGGACGTCCGGCCCAGCAGGTCGTCTTCGAACCCGAACTCGTCGTGCGCCGGTCGACGGGCCGGCGTCCCCACCTCTGACCAGCCCCCGCGCACCACCCGTGGCACAGTGCGGACATGTCGAACCCCCTGGCCGGACTGCTCGCCGACGTCGGCGTGCAGGAGTTCACCGCCCGCGACTTCCGTCCCGGCCTCGTCCGCCACGTCGTCCTCTTCCGCTACCACGACGAGGTGACGGCGGCGCAGAAGGAGGAGGTGCTGCAGCGGTTCCGGGCCCTGGCCGACAGCCCCCGGCCCGACGGTCGGCCCTACGTCGTCTCGATCGAGGCCGGCGTCCAGACGAGCGGTGAAGGCGCCGGAGGCGGGTTCGAGCACGGGATCGTCGTGACGTTCGCCTCCGAGGGGGACCGGAACTTCTACGTCGGGACCCCTGTCGTCGACGACCCCGCCCACCAGGACCCCGAGCACGCGCGGTTCAAGGAGTTCGTCAGGCCCTTGCTGGCCGAGGGCGGGGTGCTCGTGTTCGACGTCGTGGTCTGAACGCGGGCGCACGGTCAGGAGACGAGGAGCACCAGGTCCCCGCCGTCCACGTTCTGCACACCGTCGAGCGCGAGCCGGGTGACGGTGCCGGCGCGGGGGGCGGTGATCGCGGCCTCCATCTTCATGGCCTCGATGGTCGCGACGACCTGACCCGCCTCCACCGTGTCGCCGGCGGCGACCTGGAGGGTCACGGTCCCGGCGTACGGCGCGGCCACGTGCGTGGGGTTCGTCGGGTCGGCCTTCTCGGCGGCCTTCACGTCGACGGTCACCGACCGGTCGCGCACCTGCAGCGGCCGCAACTGCCCGTTGAGGGTCGCGAGGACCGTGCGCATGCCGTGGTCGTCGACGTCGGACACCGCTTCGAGGCCGGCGATGAGGTCGACACCGGGTTCGAGGTGGATGACGTGCTCGACGCCGTGCCGCAGACCGTGGAGGGCGTCGAGGGTGTCCAGGACCGACGTGTCGCCGTAGGTGGCCCGGTGGGTCTCGTACTCCTTCGTCGGCCCGGGGAACAGCAGGCGGTTCAGCGTCTTCTGCCGCTCCCGGCCGGGGACGGCGAGCAGCGCGGCGTCCTCGGCGGCGAGGGCCGCCGTCGCGGGTTTCACCGTCCGGCCCGCGAGCGCCTTGGAGCGGAACGGTTCCGGCCAGCCGCCCGGGGGAGTTCCGAGGTCGCCGGCGAGGAACCCGATGACGGAGTCCGGCACGTCGTACGCGGCCGGGTCGTCGGCGAACTTCGCGAACGCCTCGGGGGTGTCGACGCCCTGCGCGACGAGCTGCAGCGCGAGGTCGCCGACGACCTTCGAGCTCGGGGTGACCTTGACGAGCCGGCCGAGGATGCGGTCGGCGGCGGCGTAGGTCGCCTCGATCTGCTCGAACCGCTCCCCGAGCCCCAGGGCGATCGCCTGCTGCCGCAGGTTCGACAGCTGACCGCCGGGGATCTCGTGGTCGTACACGCGGCCCGTGGGACCGGGCAGGCCCGACTCGAACGGCGCGTACACGCGGCGGACGGCCTCGAAGTACGGTTCGAGGTCGGTGGCCGCCCGCAGGTCCAGCGGCGTCTCGCGTTCGGTGTGAGCCGTCGCGGCGACGAGCGCGGACATCGACGGCTGGCTCGTCGTCCCGGACAGCGCCGCGTTCGCGACGTCGACGGCGTCGACCCCCGCGGCGATGGCGGCCGTGAGCGTCGCCAGCTGCCCGCCCGCGGTGTCGTGGGTGTGCAGGTGCACGGGCAGGTCGAACTCGCGGCGCAGGGCGCTCACGAGCCGGGTGGCCGCCGCCGGCCGGAGGAGACCGGCCATGTCCTTGACCGCGAGGACGTGCCCGCCGGCGCGGACGAACTGCTCGGCCAGGCGCAGGTAGTAGTCGAGCGTGTAGAGGGTTTCTGCCGGGTCGGCGAGGTCGCCGGTGTAGCAGAGCGCGACCTCGGCGACGGCGGGGGTCTGGCGGACGGCCTTGACGGCCGGTTCGACCTGCGCGACGTCGTTGAGGGCGTCGAAGATGCGGAACACGTCGACGCCCGTCGCGGCGGCCTCGGCGACGAAGGCGTCGGTGACCTCGGTGGGGTAGGGGGTGTACCCGACGGTGTTGCGCCCGCGCAGGAGCATCTGCAGCGCGATGTTCGGCACCGCCTCGCGCAGGGCGGCCAGCCGGTGCCAGGGGTCCTCGCCGAGGAACCGGAGGGCCACGTCGTACGTGGCCCCGCCCCAGCACTCCAGCGACAGCAGGTCCGGCAGCGTGCGGGCGACGGTGGGGGCGACGGCCAGCAGGTCCCGGGTGCGCACCCGGGTGGCCAGGAGCGACTGGTGGGCGTCGCGGAACGTCGTGTCCGTGACGTGCACGCGCTGCTCGGCGCGCAGCCAGGCGGCGAAACCCGCGGCGCCCAGCTGGTCCAGGCGCTGCTTGGACCCCGCCGGCGGCGCTCCCGCCGTGCTGGTGCGGGGCAGCTTCTCGACGGGTGACGACCCCCGTCCGGCACCCTTCGGGGCCGGACCGTGCGGCTGGTTGACGGTGACGTCGGCGAGGAAGGTCAGCAACCGCGTACCGCGGTCGTTGGACGTCCGGGCCACGGCGAGGTCGGGCCGGTCGGCGATGAACCCCGTGTCGACGCGCCCGGCGAGGAAGTCGGGGTCCTCCAGGACGGCCTGCAGGAAGGAGATGTTCGTCGTGACCCCGCGGATGCGGAACTCGGCGAGGGCGCGGCGGGCGCGCGCCGCCGCCGTCGCGAAGTCGCGACCGCGGCAGGAGAGCTTGACGAGCATCGAGTCGAAGTGGGCGCTCACCTCGCCGCCGGCGACGGCGTTGCCCTCGTCGAGCCGGACCCCGGCGCCACCGGCGGAGCGGTAGGCGGAGATCCGGCCGGTGTCGGGCCGGAACCCGTTGGCGGGGTCCTCGGTCGTGATCCGGCACTGCAGCGCGGCGCCCCGCACCTGCAGGGTGTCCTGCGAGAGCTCCAGGTCGGCGAGCGTCTCGCCCGCGGCGATGCGCAGCTGGGACTGGACGAGGTCGACGTCGGTGATCTCCTCGGTCACCGTGTGCTCGACCTGGATGCGCGGGTTCATCTCGATGAACGCGTGCTCGCCGGCGCGCTCACCGGCGGTGGCGACGAGGAACTCCACGGTCCCGGCGTTGACGTAGCCGATCGCGCGGGCGAAGGCCACGGCGTCGGCGTGCAGCCGCCGCCGGACCGCCTCGTCCAGGTTCGGGGCCGGGGCCAGTTCGATGACCTTCTGGTGGCGGCGCTGCAGGGAGCAGTCCCGCTCGAAGAGGTGGACGACCTCGCCGGTGGCGTCGGCCAGGACCTGCACCTCGACGTGGCGGGGGCGCAGGACCGCCCGTTCGAGGAACACGGTCGGGTCGCCGAAGGCGCCGTCGGCCTCGCGCATGGCGGCCGCCAGGGCGTCGGGCAGGGCCGCGGGCGTCTCCACGAGGCGCATGCCCCGGCCCCCGCCGCCGGCGACGGCCTTGACGAAGACGGGGAAGCCGACCGCCTCCGCGGCGGCGACGAGCTCGTCGGGGTCCGCCGACGGCGCGGAGGAGGGGTTGGTGGCGATGCCCGCCGCGCGGGCCGCGGCGACCGCCGTGACCTTGTTGCCGGCCATCTCCAGCACGCCCGGCGGGGGGCCGACGAACGTGATGCCGTGCTCGGCGCAGGCCCGGGCCAGGTCGGGGTTCTCCGACAGGAAGCCGTAGCCGGGGTAGACCGCGTCGGCCCCGGAGGCGCGGGCGACGCGGACGATCTCGTCGACGTCGAGGTAGGCGCGCACGGGGTGCCCGCGCTCGCCGATGAGGTAGGACTCGTCCGCCTTGAGGCGGTGGACCGACGCGCGGTCCTCGTGGGCGAAGACCGCGACGGTCCGCGCGCCCAGTTCGTAGGCCGCCCGGAACGCCCGTACTGCGATCTCACCGCGGTTGGCCACCAGGACCTTGCTGAACATGCCGAGGATCTCCCGTCGTCGCCGTCGTCGCCGATGCCGTCACTCTGACCGAGCCGCGCAGCGCGGGCAAGGGTCCTTCCTCGTGAAGAACCGGCCATCTTCACGGACCGGGGCGCTCGTCCGTCCCGTTCCGCGGCGAGGGGCGGGCTCCAGCGTGAATCCACCGCTCCTCGTCCTCTGCGCGAGAGATCCGGGGCACCTTCCGGACCCGCCGCGCGGGCCTCCGTCCGGCCGCGAGGCGCCGTCGAGCGACGCGACATCTAGTGGGGGGATGACCGCGGCGACCCCAGGTGTTGTGGAGGAGGGTGTGGACGAGGTGGGGACGGGGGTGGGGACGGCTGTGGAGGACACGCCGACGCGGAACGACACGCCGACCACCCTCCGTGTTCAGTTGATGACTTCGTGTGTCACTCACAGGGGTGCACGGACGGTGTCGTCGCAGGTCAGGGGCTTGCGCTCCGTGCAGGCCCACCCAGAGCCGTCACGCCGCGAATCACACCGGTGTCACACACCATCTTGTGCCGGTTTTCCACACCGCCCCCTAGGGGTAGTGTTCAGAGCACCGAAGCAGGACGGGACGTCGGGACGGGGAACCGCTCAGGTCCTCGACACGGCACCGGCACCACAGACAGACCCGAGGGAAGGGACACCCGATGAGCATCACCGTCTACAGCACGCCGTCCTGCGTGCAGTGCAAGGCCACCTACCGTGCGCTCGACCGCAAGGGTCTGGCGTACGACGTCGTCGACGTGACGACCGACGCCGACGCGCTCGCGCTGGTGCGCTCGCTGGGGTACGTCCAGGCCCCCGTCGTCGTCGCCGGTGCCGACCACTGGTCGGGCTTCCGTCCCGACCGCATCGACGCGCTGGCGAAGGCCGCCGTCTCCGTCTGACCTGCCCCACCCAGGAGTTCCCGTGAGCCCCGGCGTCGTCTACTTCTCGAGCGTCTCCGGCAACACCCACCGCTTCGTGGACAAGCTCCAGCTCGACCGGCCGGCCTTGCGGATCCCGCTCCACGCCCGTGACGCACCCCTCGCCGTGACCGAGCCGTACGTCCTCATCGTCCCCACCTACGGCGGGGGGAACGGCGCCGGAGCGGTCCCCAAGCAGGTGATCCGCTTCCTCAACGACCCCGCCAACCGCGCCCTCGTCCGAGGCGTCGTCGGGGCCGGCAACACCAACTTCGGCGAGCACTACGCACTGGCGGGCGACATCATCGCCGCCAAGTGCCAGGTGCCTCACCTGTACCGCTTCGAACTCTTCGGGACGCCTGACGACGTGCGTCGCGTCCGCGATGGATTGGACTCCCTGTGACCCTCACCTCCGACGCCCCCGGGCTCGCCACCGTCCCGGCCCAGGGCTCGCCGAGCTACCACACGCTCAACGCGATGCTCAACCTCTGGGACGACGAGGGGAAGATCCAGTTCGGGGCGGACATCGAGGCGGCCCGGCAGTACTTCCTCCAGCACGTCATCCCGCGCACCCGCCGCTTCGAGAGCTTCGAGGCGCGGCTGCAGCACATGGTCGAGGAGGGGTACTACGAGCAGCACGTGCTCGACCAGTACTCGCCCGAGTTCGTCCGGTCGCTGACCGACCGCGCCCACGGCGCGAAGTTCCGGTTCGCGACGTTCCTCGGCGCCTTCAAGTTCTACACGAGCTACGCGCTGAAGAGCTTCGACGGCAAGGAGTACCTCGAGAACTTCGAGGACCGCGCGGTCATGACGGCCCTCACCCTCGCCGTGGGTGACGAGGCGCTGGCCACCGCCATCGTCGACGAGGTCATCGCCGGCCGCTTCCAGCCGGCGACGCCGACGTTCCTCAACGCGGGCAAGGGATCGCGCGGCGAGCTCGTCTCGTGCTTCCTGCTGCGCATCGAGGACGACATGGAGTCCATCGGCCGTGGCATCAACTCCGCCCTGCAGCTGTCCAAGCGCGGGGGCGGCGTCGCCCTGCTGCTGAGCAACATCCGCGAGTACGGCGCGCCGATCAAGAAGATCCAGAACCAGTCCTCCGGCGTCATCCCCGTGATGAAGCTCCTCGAGGACTCCTTCTCCTACGCCAACCAGCTCGGGGCCCGCCAGGGCGCCGGTGCCGTCTACCTCTCGGCGCACCACCCGGACATCCTGCGCTTCCTCGACACCAAGCGGGAGAACGCGGACGAGAAGATCCGCATCAAGACGCTCAGCCTGGGTGTCGTCGTGCCGGACATCACCTTCGAGCTCGCCAAGAACAACGAGCCGATGCACCTGTTCTCCCCGTACGACGTGGAGCGCGTGTACGGCAAGCCCTTCGGCGACGTCCCGGTGTCGGAGCACTACCGCGAGATGGTGGCCGACGACCGCATCCGCAAGACGCAGATCTCGGCCCGCGAGTTCTTCCAGACCCTCGCCGAGCTGCAGTTCGAGTCGGGCTACCCGTACATCGTGTTCGAGGACACCGTGAACCGGGCCAACCCGATCGCCGGCCGCATCAACATGTCGAACCTCTGCTCGGAGATCCTCCAGGTCAACACGCCGAGCCACCTCGCCGAGGACCTCACGTACTCCGAGATCGGCAAGGACATCTCCTGCAACCTCGGGTCGCTCAACATCGCCCTGGCGATGGACGGCGGGAACCTCGGGCAGAGCGTCGAGACCGCCATCCGTGCCCTCACCGCGGTCTCCGTCGCCAGCGACATCCAGTCCGTCCCGTCCGTGGCCCACGGCAACTCGCGCTCGCACGCCATCGGCCTCGGCCAGATGAACCTGCACGGCTACCTCGCCCGTGAGCGGGTGCACTACGGCAGCCCCGAGAGCATCGACTTCACGAACGTCTACTTCGCGGCCGTCCTGTTCCACGCCCTGCGGGCGAGCAACAGGATCGCGATCGAGCGCGGCGAGACGTTCGAGGGCTTCGAGAACTCCAAGTACGCCGACGGCACGTTCTTCGAGCCCTACGTGACAGAGGACTTCCTGCCCGCCACGCCGCGCGTGGCCGAGCTCTTCGCCCAGGCCGGCGTCGAACTGCCGACCCGCGCGGACTGGGCCGGGCTGAAGGCCTCGGTCGTCGAGCACGGGATCTTCAACCAGAACCTCCAGGCGGTCCCGCCGACGGGGTCGATCAGCTACATCAACAACTCGACCTCCTCGATCCACCCGATCGCCTCCAAGATCGAGATCCGCAAGGAGGGCAAGCTCGGCCGCGTCTACTACCCGGCGCCGTTCATGACGAACGACAACCTGGAGTACTACCAGGACGCGTACGAGATCGGCCCCGAGAAGATCATCGACGTCTACGCCGCTGCGACCCGGCACGTCGACCAGGGCATGTCCCTGACCCTGTTCTTCAAGGACACCGCCAGCACGCGCGACATCAACCGCGCGCAGATCTACGCGTGGCGCAAGGGGATCAAGACGATCTACTACATCCGCATCCGGCAGATGGCCCTCGAGGGCACCGAGGTCGAGGGTTGCGTCAGCTGCATGCTCTGAGCAGCCGGCCGCTGGGGAAGAAGGAACCGTGGAGAAGTTGAAGCTCATCGACCGCGTCAACGCGATCAACTGGAACCGTCTGCAGGACGAGAAGGACCTGGAGATCTGGAACCGGCTCACCAGCAACTTCTGGCTGCCGGAGAAGGTCCCGCTGTCCAACGACGTGCAGTCGTGGCAGAACCTCAGCCCGGAGGAGCGCACGCTCACGCTGCGCGTCTTCACCGGCCTGACGTTGCTCGACACCATCCAGGGCACGGTCGGGGCGGTCTCGCTCATCCCCGACGCGCTGACCCAGCACGAGGAAGCCGTCTACACGAACATCTCGTTCATGGAGTCGGTGCACGCCCGCAGCTACTCCTCGATCTTCTCCACGCTCGCGACGACGCGGGAGATCGACGAGGCGTTCGGGTGGTCGGAGCAGAACGAGGCGCTGCAGCGCAAGGCGTCCATCGTGCTGGAGTACTACCACGGTGACGACCCGCTGAAGCGGAAGGTCGCCTCCACGCTGCTGGAGTCCTTCCTCTTCTACTCCGGGTTCTTCCTGCCCATGCACTTCTCCTCGCGGGCGCAGCTGACGAACACCGCCGACCTCATCCGGTTGATCATCCGCGACGAGGCCGTGCACGGCTACTACATCGGCTACAAGTTCCAGCGCGGTCTCGAGCTCGTCGACCAGGCCAAGCGGGACGAGATCAAGGACTACGCGTTCGAGCTCCTCTACGAGCTCTACGACAACGAGTGCAAGTACACGGCCGACCTGTACGACGGCGTGGGCCTGACCGAGGACGTCAAGACGTTCCTGCACTACAACGCCAACAAGGCGCTCATGAACCTCGGCTACGAGGGCATGTTCCCGTCCGACATGACGAAGGTCGACCCGTCGATCCTGTCGGCGCTGTCGCCCAACGCGGACGAGAACCACGACTTCTTCTCGGGGTCGGGGTCCAGCTACGTCATCGGCAAGGCCGTCGCCACGGAGGACGAGGACTGGGACTTCTGACAGTCCCCGCCCAGTCGTCACCGGTCAACCGGTTGACAGAGCGGGGGTCGGTCGCGACGATCAGGTCGTGACCGACCGCCTGCGGGGCAAGACGATCCTCGTGACGGGGGCGGCGTCCGGCATCGGCCGGACCGTCGCCTCCGCTTTCGTCGCCGAGGGGGCGCTCGTCGCCTTCACCGACCGCGACGAGGCGGGCGCCGCCGCCGCGGCCGCACTCGCGGACCCCGGCGGGGGAGCGGCGTTCGGAGTCGGGCTCGACGTCACCGACGAGGACTCCGTCGTCCGAGGTTTCGCCGCCGTCGCCGCGCGGGGCCGCATCGACGTCGTCGTCGCCAACGCCGGCGTGCAGCTGTTCGGCCAGGACGCGCCCGTCGCCGACCTCGACCTCGCCGTCTGGCAGCGGACGCTCGCCGTGAACCTCACCGGCACGTTCCTCACGCTCAAGCACGCCGTCCGAGCCCTGTCCGAGCACGGCGGCTCGATCGTCGTCACGGGGTCCCCGACGGGGCTCAACGGCGAGGGCCGCGACTTCACGGCGTACTCCAGCAGCAAGGCCGGGGTGCACGGCCTGGCCCGGACCGTGGCCGCCGCCTACGCCGACCGCGGGATCCGGGTCAACACGGTCGTGCCCGGGTACACCGAGACCCCCCTCGTGACGACCATCTCCCAGGACCCGGCGTCCCGGGCGGCCATCGTCGGCCGCACGCCGTTGGGCCGCCCCGGCACCCCCGACGACGTCGTCGGCCTCATGGTCCACCTCGCCAGCGACGAGTCGTCGTTCTCGACCGGTGCCCTCTTCCGCGTGGACGGCGGGATGACCAGCTTGTGAGTCCCCACGCGGTCGACGAGCGCTGGGCAGACGGCGAACCCGCTCCGGTGCCGTTCTCGCTGGGCCGGTGGGCCGGACAGGTCCGCCGCGGCGGGTCGCTGTCGGACCTCACGTGGGACGGCGTGCCCGTCCTGAAGGCCGTGCGCGGGGTCGTGCGCGACCGGGACTGGCGCACCGCGCCCGTCGTCGTGACACGGATCGAGGCCGGCCGCGCCGACCTGCTCGTGACGGGCACCGCGGACGACGACGGCGGCGAGGACGGGGGTCGGGAGGGGGTCCACGTCGACCTGTCCCTGCACGCCACGGCCGCCGGGGAGCGCCTCGTGGTCGAGGTCCGCGCCACGGCCCGGACCGGTTTCCTGCGCAACCGACTCGGTCTCGTCGTGCTGCACCACGCGGACGACGCGGGCCGCGCGCTGACCGTGCACCACCCGGACGGCACGACGACGCGCACCCGGTTCCCCGTCGACGTCGCCCCGCACCAGCCCGCCCGCGACGTCGCGGGCCTGGCCTGGTCCCGACCCGGGGTCGACGTCGACCTGCGGCTGACGGGGGACGTGTTCGAGGTCGAGGACCAGCGGAACTGGACGGACGCCTCCTTCAAGACCTACAGCACGCCGCTCGACGTCCCCTTCCCCGTCGCCGTGGCCGCGGGCAGTTCCGTGGTCCACCGCGTCGAGGTCGCCGTGCGACCCACGGGTCCACCTCCACCCACGGTCGACGCGGCCACCGTCGCCTGGCGGGAGACCACGACCCCGTGGCCGGCGTGGGGGACCGACCGCCCCGTCGACGGGTTCCCGGGAACCCTCCTCGTGGAACTCCTGCTCGACGACCCGGACTGGCGGGCGACGCTCGACCGCGCCGTGGCGACGGGCCTCGCGCTCGACGTCCGCCTCGTCACCGACGACCTCGACGCCCTGTCCGCGGCCGTCCACCGGTTGCGGGGGCTGCCCACCGCGCGGCTGGGGGTCCACTCGGCGACCCGGCACGTCACGACCCCCGAGGCGTGGGCGGTCCTGGCGGCCGCCGGTCTCGACGCCGTTCTCGTTGCGGGGTCGCGGGCCCACTTCACCGAACTGAACCGGACCGTGGACGACCTGCCGGCCGCTGCGGCCGGGGTGGTGTTCGCCAGCACCCCGCAGATGCACGACACCTGGCGGGACCAGTGCGTGGACGCCGTTCCCGTGCAACGGCTCACGGCTCGCCAGGCGGTGCGCCTCGCCGCGGGCCGACCCGTCCACCTCGGGCCCGTGTCGGTACGCCCCCGGTTCAACGCGGTCGCGACCACGCCGACCCGCCTCGGGCGGTCCGACCCGTCCGCACCGCCCGGTCCGACCGGACCCGCCCTCACCGCCTGGTGCGTCGCAGCGGCCGCCGCGTTCGCCGTCGACGGCGTCGTGTCGGTGATCTTCGGGGACGCCACCGGCCCCGTCGCCGACGCCGTCCGCCTCCTGGCGCCCTTCGCGGGCCGGCCGCGCCTCGACCCGGACCGGGACCTGCCGCGGGGGGTGCACGTCCTGGCGATGGGCACCGCGGCGGCGGGTCAGGCCCTCGTGGTGAACCTGACGGACGCACCGCGTCGGCTCGTCGTCGGCGAGCTGGTCGTCGAGGTCCCGGCGGCCGACGTGGTCCCGTGCGCGTGGGGGTGTCGGCCGTCGAATGGAGGTGAGGCTAACCTCTTCTCGTGAACCGTCGCAGCGTCCTCGCCGCCCTCGCCGCCTCCGGCGTCCTGACCACCCTCACCGCGTGCGGCGGCGCCGACGAGCCGGCGGCGACCGCGTCCTCCACGAGCCCGACGTCGACCGGTGGCGCGTTCCCCGTCACGATCACCCACAAGTTCGGCAGCACCACGATCGAGTCCGCCCCCTCCCGCGTCGTGACGGTCGGCTACAACGAAGAGGACTTCGTCCTCGCGCTCGGCGTCACCCCCGTGGGCAGCCGCACCCCGCTCGGCGACTTCGACTCCGCGAAGCGGCCCTGGGCCGTCGACCTCCTGCCTGCCGGCGGCATCCCCTCGGTGGGGCAGAGCGAGCTGAACTTCGAGCAGATCGCCGCGCTGCGTCCCGACCTCGTCATCGGCGCCTACGCCTACCTGCAGCAGACGGACTACGACAAGCTCTCCGCGATCGCCCCGACCGTCGGCGACCTCGTCCCCGCCGGGCAGCCCGCCGGCTCCGACGCCGCTGCGACGTGGCAGGAGGAGCTCGCCGCGATCGGCAAGGCCCTGGGCAAGGAGGCGGAGGCCGGGTCGCTCACGGCCGAGGTCGAGGGGAAGTTCACGGCGGCGGTCGCCGCCAACCCCTCGTTCACGGGCAAGACGGTCAGCGTCGTCCTCTACAACCAGGGGTACTACGCCCTCGACGCCGCGGACCCGCGGGGGAACTTCTTCCTCCAGCTCGGGTTCACCGCGAACCCGTTGTCGGGCAGCGTCAGCGAGGAGCAGCTCGTCCAGCTGGACACCGACGTCCTCGTCGTCCTCGGCCTGGGCAAGGCGGAGTTCGCCCAGAACGCGGTCGCGGCCCGCCTCGGCGCCGTCACGGAGAACCGGACCGTCTACGTGCCCACGTTCGCGTCGGACTTCGCCGGAGCCCTGGGGTTCTCCAGCCCGTTGTCGCTGCCGTTCGCGCTCGAGCAGGCGGTGCCCGCCCTCGCCGCCGCGACCGACGGGAACCCGTCCACGGTGCCGGCCGACCTCTGACCGGGCCGGACGCCGCGACCGGACCGCGCCCCGCGGCGCGGTGAGGGCCGGGCATCGGTCATGATGGCTGCGCACGTGCAGCCCAGGGCGTGACATCGGAGTGGACCGGGGACGAGAAGTCGGCGCAGAGCCGACGCCAGGAGGGCTCGGGCGTGGACGTGCGCGCCGACGCGGTGGCTGCCGCTGTCAACGACATCGCTGCTGTGCTCGCCGAGCACGGTGAACCGCTGGACCTCGCGCACCGGCTCGTGCGTCACTGCGCCGAGCTGCTGTCCGCGTCCGCGGTCGGTCTGCTCGTGGAGGACGCACGGCGCGACCTGCGACTCCTGGCCGCGACGCCCGGCGAGACGCGCGAGGTGGAACTCCTGCAGCTGCAGCTGGAGGAGGGGCCGTGCGTGGACGCCTACCGCACGGGCAGCGTCGTGTCCGTCGCCACCGCCGCCGAACTCGCCGCCCGGTGGCCGCGGTTCGCCGTCCGGGCCGCGGACCTCGGCGTCGTCGCCGTCCACACGGTTCCCGTCCACAGCGGGGGCCGGACGATCGGCGCCCTGAACCTCTTCCGCGACCACGAGGGCGCGTACTCGCGCGTCGAGTCCGACGTGGCGCGCGCGATGGCCTCGTTCGGGGCGGTCGGCATCACCCAGCTCGAGCACGTCGCCCAAGGGGCGCGGCTGCAGGCCCAGCTGCAGGAGGCCCTCGACAGCCGCATCGTCCTGGAGCAGGCCAAGGGTGCTCTGGCGCAGCGGTTCCGGGTGCACCCCGACGACGCCTTCCAGCGGTTGCGGACGCAGGCCCGCAGCGAGCGGCGCCGGCTGCGCGACGTCGCGCAGGAGGTCGTGGACGAGCTGGTGCGGCCCGCCCCGGTCGAGTCCTGAGCGGTCAGTCGAGGTCCTCGGGGGAGGCGAGCGTCGCGCGCGGCGCCTTCCACCCGCGGAGCGCGCCCCCGGTGCGCAGGGCGGCGCACAGCACCCCACCCACGAACGCGGCCGGCCCCGACGACACCCCGAGCAGCGGCCCGACCACGGCGACGACGGCGCCCAGCAGCGCCGGGACCGCGTAGAGGCCGCCGGTGAGGATGCTCGGCACCTTGCGCACCAGGACGTCCCGCAACGTGCCGCCGCCGACGGCCGTCAGCCCGCCGAGCAGGATGGCCTGTCCCGCGTCCGCGCCCGCGTCGACGGCGAGCTGCGCACCCGTCACGGCGAACAGCGACAACCCCACGGTGTCGAAGACGAAGATCGGCCGGGCCATCCGCGCCAGCAGCCGGTGGCTCCAGAACGCCACGAGCGCGCCGCCCGTCGCGATCGCCAGGTAGTACCAGGTGCGGAACGTCGCCGGCGGCAGCTCCCCCAGCAGGACGTCGCGCATGATCCCGCCCCCGACGGCCGTCACGATGCCGAGGGCCACGACGCCGAACAGGTCGAGGTGCGTCGACCGCATCGCCGTCAGCGCCCCGTCCAGGGCGAAGGCGAAGACCCCCACGAGTTCGAGCAGCAGGAGGAAGCCTTGAGCGGTCACCCGCCCGATTCTGCCGCGCCGGACGAGGGTCGGCGGTACGCGAGCAGGCTGTAGGAGTTCGGCAGGCGGCCGTCCCACGCGGCGGCCTCGACGTCGCCGGGCCTCCAGAACGGTTCCGGGTGCTCGCGCAGGACGGTCACCGTCAGGCCCGCGGCCGCGACCGCCGTGACGACCTCGCCCAGCGGGTGCTGCCACTCCACGGCCCCGTGCGCGGGGAAGGTGTCGTTGACGTGGGAGGCGGCGAAGTAGCCGCGGTCGTCGCGCAGGCGCGTGGCCGCTGCCTCCAGGTCGTAGAGCGGGACCATCGGGTGCGCCTCGTGGACGAAGAGGTGCCCGCCCGGTCGCAGCACCCGCGCCGCCTCCGCCGCCCACGCGTCGAGGTCCGCGACCCAGACCACAGCGCCCTTGCCCGTGTAGACGAGGTCGACGGACCCGTCGGGCACGGGGAAGGGCGGGACGTCCGCGCGGAGGTAGCGGATCGGCGCGTGGAGCGTGTCGGCCCGTTCCTGCGCGGACGTCACCGCCTTCTCGTCGTAGTCGAGGCCCGTGACGCGCACGGCCCCCGCGTGGAGCAGGGCGTGGTCGTCGACCCCGTTGCCGCTCATGGGGTGCAGGACCTCCGGACCCTGGGCGAGCAAGGAGCCGACGAGGTCGAGCTCGTGCGCGAAGAGGGTCGCGGTGCGGGCCTGCTCGAGGAACTCCGCGTGCTCCCGGACGTACTTCTCGCCGGCGCGGCTCCAGGCCTCGCGGGTGCGGTCGTGGTCGTCCACGGACCGATCCTGCCGGATCAGCGCGTGAACGCCTCGCGGAACGCCCTCAGCGCGGCGTGGTCGTCGCCCGCCGCGTACGCCTCCATGGCGATGGTCCCCGTGTACCCCACCTCCGCCAGGACCCGGGCCAGCGCCGGGTGGTGAACCTCCCCGGTGCCCGGTTCGCACCGGCCGGGGACGTCGGCGACCTGCACCTCCCCGAGCCACGGGGCGCTCTCGCGGACCAGTTCCACGAGGTTCCCCTCTCCGATCTGGGCGTGGTAGAGGTCGAGGTTCATCCGCAGGTGCGGGCTGTGGACCGCGCGGACCAGTGCGCGGGTGTCCGCCGCCCGTGCGAACGGCACGCCCGGGTGGTCGACGGTGAGGTTGAGGTTCTCCAGCACGAACACGACGTCGTGCCGGGCGCCGAGGTCGGCGACCCGGCGCAGCGTCCGTTCGGCGGCCAGCCACATGTCGCCCGTCACGACCTCGACGGGGCGGACCGGCAACCCCCGGTCGTCCAGCCCGGTGCCGTGCAGGTTCAGGACGGGCGACCCCAGGACGCGCGAGGCGGCGATCGACCGCTCGGCGCTCGCGAGCAGGCGGTCGGCGCCGTCGGGGTCGACGAGTTCCCCGTCGACGTAGCCCGACATCGACGTGAACCGCGCCCCCGTGGCGGCGAGGTCGTCGAGGTCCTTCGTCCACCAGCTCCAGATCTCCACGCCGAAACCCTCGGTGTGCAGCGTCCGGACGCGCTCGACGAACGGCAGGTCGCGGAAGACCATCTCCGCGCAGACCGAGAGCGAGGGGTTCACGACTGCCGCGCGTCGACGGTGCCGGCGACGGCCGCGGGGTCCACGGGGCCACCGGAGCGGACCGAGGCGATGCAGGACAGGGCGACCGCGAGGGCGCGTCGCGCGTCGTGCCCCGTCACGACGGGGTCCCGCCGTTCGGCCACCGCGGTGGCGAACTCGGCGAGCTCGGCGGCGTAGGCGTCCCCGAACAGTTCCACGTCGCCGCGCGGGGTGTCGGCGTGCCGGCCCTGGGCGTCGAACACCGCCAGGTCCTGCCGCGGTCGCCCACCGATCTCGAGCCGGCCACGGGAGCCGAAGACCTCACCCCGCACGTCGTAGCCGTAGGTGGCGGAGAAGCTGGCCTCGGCCGTGGCGAGGGCGCCGTTGTCGAAGCGGATCGTCACGACGGCCGTGTCCAGGAGCCCCGACGCCTTGAACTCCGGCGCGACGAGCGCGTCCGCGACGGCGTACACCGAGACGGGTTCGGCGCCGGGGTTGAGCCACAGCAGCGTGTCGATGTCGTGGATGAGCGTCAGGACGAAGATCGCCCACGGCGGGACCCGGCTGTAGTCCGGCTGACCGGGGTCGCGGGTCAGGGAGCGCAGGAGGTGCGGGGTGCCGATGCGCCCGGCGTCCAGGGCGGCGCGGGCGGCGGCGAACTCGGGGGAGAACCGCCGGTTGAAGCCGACCTGGAACGGCACGCCCGCCGCGGTCGTCGCCGCGATGCCGCGGTCGACCTCGGCGAGGGAGAGGCCCGCGGGCTTCTCGCAGAACACGCCCTTGCCGGCGCGGGCCGCCGCCTCGACGAGGTCGGCGTGCGCCTCGGTGCTGGCGGTGACGACGACGCCTTCGACCGCCGGGTCGGCCAGCAGGTCCTCGACGTCGGCGGCGGCGCGGGCGCCCAGGGGTTCGGCCAGCGCGGCCGCGGCGCCGGGACGCGGGTCCGCGACGGCCACGAGACGCGCACCCGGGACGCGGGTGGCCAGGAGCCGCGCGTGGGAACTGCCGATGCGGCCGGCGCCGACGAGGCCGATGCCGGTGGGGCGGGACGGGAGAAGGGGTGCGGACACGACGTCGCCTCTCTGCGTGGCCTAGACCGCTCTAGTGCTAGACCGCTCTAGGTTGTCGGCACGGGGTCGCGACGTCAAGCGGGCCGTTAGGGTGCGTGCGGTGCAGCAGGTGACGATGGCCGACGTGGCCGCGCGGGCCGGGGTGTCCCGCGCGCTCGTGTCGATCGTCATGCGCGGCGTGCCCGGCGCGAGCCCGGAGAACCGCGAACGCGTGCTGCGCGCCGCCGCCGAGCTGGACTACCACCCCGACCAGCGCGCCCGCCTGCTCGGGTCGGGGCGCAGCCGCACGCTCGGGGTGGTCCACGGGCTGCACGAACCGTTCCACGGCGACCTGCTGGAGTCGCTGTACTCCGCCGTCGCCGGGACGCCGTGGCGGCTGGCGCTCGAACCGCGCGGGCGGATCCGCGCCGAGGCGGTGGCCGTCCGGGCGCTGCTGGACCAGCGCGTCGAGGCCCTGCTCCTGCTCGGTCCCACCGCTCCCGCCGCCGACCTCGCGCGGCTCGCCGCGCGGGTTCCCGTCGTCGTCCTCGCCCGGTCCCTGCGGGCCGGCCGGGCGGACGAGGTCGGGGTCGTGCGGACCGACGACGAGGCCGCCGCCCGCACCGCCGTCGAGCACCTCCTCGCCCTCGGCCACCGCCGGATCGTGCACGCGCACGGCGGCCGCGCCCCCGGTGCCGCAGAGCGGCGGGCCGGCTACCGCCGCGCCGTCACCGCCGCCGGACTGGTGCCCGAGCTCGTGCACGGGCCGGACCACGAGGTGGTCGACGACCTCGTGGCGGCCCTGCCCGACGCCGTCCTCGCCTTCAACGACGAGGCCGCCGCCGGTCTCCTGCACACCCTGCGCGCCCGTGGGGTCGCCGTCCCCGGCGACGTGTCCGTCGTCGGCTTCGACGACAGCTCCGTCGCCGCTCTCCCCACCGTCTCCCTGACGACCGTCGGTCAGGACGCCGACCGCCTCGCCCGCCTCGCCGTCGAGCAGGCCGAGGGGCGCGTCGAGGGCGTCGAAGCGGTGCAGCGGGAGGTCGTCGTGCCGCCGCGGCTCGTCGTGCGGGGGAGCACGAGGGCGCGCTGAGCCTGGAGCGGGTCTGCGATGATGACCCCGGACCCCCGGGTCCGGGCCTCTAGCTCAATCGGCAGAGCAGCGGACTTTTAATCCGCGGGTTCAGGGTTCGATCCCCTGGGGGCCCACCCGAACCCCTCGTTGACCTGCCAGCGTGGGTCGGGACCGGTGGCGGGGAGGCGGACGGTGAAGCGGGTCTCGCTGGCCGACGTCGCCCGGGCGACGGGGCTGGGGCGCGCGACGGTCTCCCGTGCCCTGTCCGGTCACGAGGAAGTCGGCGCCGCCACGCGCGCACGGGTTCTCGACGTCGCCAAGGACATGGGCTACCAGCCCAACGGAACGGCGCGGGCGCTGCGGACGGGACGTCACCAGGTCCTCGCGCTCACCCTGGCGACGCACGGACCGGACACCGGATCCGGCCACGCCGCTCAGGTCCTGGCGCTCGCACTCGTCGCAGCGGACCTCGGGTACCGGTTGCTCGTCGACGTCGTCGACCTCGCGGGGACGTCCGCCGCCACGGCGTTGGGGCACCTCGACGGTCTGGGCGTCGACGGTGCTCTCGTCCTCGTGCCACAGGCGTCTCCCGGGCTCGCGGACGACGTCGTCCTCGCGCACGAGGTCGTGGCGGGGGCCGACGTGGACGCGGCGGTCGCGGGACTGCGGGTCCTGGTGACGCGGGTCGAGGGCCGGATCGAGGGATAGTTCGCCCGGGTCATCGGGTGTACTGTCTCCGGAATCGATTCCGGACGTCCGTCCGGACCGTCCGACGTCCGCACCGCTGGAGCTGCTGATGACCGGCCACGCCTGGTACCTCCTCGTCGTCCTCGTGGCGGCGATCGCGATCCTCGTCGCGCTCATCAACTCCCGACTGCGGCTGCACCCCTTCGTCGCCCTCCTCGTGACCGCGGTCGCGACGGGCCTGCTCGCCGGGGAGTCGCCGGCGAAGCTCGTCGACGCCCTGGAGGAGGGCGCCGGCGGGATCCTCGGCGACGTCGGCGTGACGTTGGCGCTCGGGACCATGCTCGGACGGCTCCTGGCCGACTCGGGGGCCACCGACCGCATCGCGAGGGTCATCGTCGCGCGGGCCAGCGCCCGCGCGCTCCCGCTCGCCATGGCGGCGGCCGCGTTCGTCATCGGCGTCCCGATGTTCTTCGAGGTCGGCCTCATCGTCCTGCTGCCGCTCGTGTTCGGCGTGGCCCGTCGGGTGCGGACGGAACGTCCCGAGATCGGTTCGCCCTACACGTTGCTCGTCGTCCCGACCATCGCCGCGCTCTCCACCCTGCACGGACTGGTCCCCCCGCACCCCGGCCCCCTGGTCGCGGTGAGCGGCCTGCACGCCGACCTGGGCAAGACGATCGCGCTCGGCCTGCTGTGCGCGGTCCCGACCGTCGTGCTCGCCGGGCCCGTCTTCGCCCGGTTCCTCGCCGACCGTGTGCCCGTGCAGGCCGACGACTCCCTCGTGGAGCAGTTCGTGGGGGCTCGCCGGGAACCCGCGACGGCGAGCATGGCCGGCGCAGGGGTTCCCGCGCGGTCCGGTGGACCGGGCGCGACGGGGGGACACGGAGACGGGCACGGGCGGGGTGCCGGGGTCGACGGGGCGGGCACGGAGGTTCCCGTCGCGACGGCGTTGTTCTGCGTCGCGGTCCCGGTCCTGCTGATGCTGGTCCGGACGGTGGCCGAGATCGTCCTCCCCGACGGCAGTCCCGTGACGCAGACCGCAACCCTCCTGGGGGACCCGGCGATCGCCATGCTCGTGGGGTTCCTCGTCGCCTACGCCCTGCTGGGCATCGGCCGCGGGCGCGGCGGGGAGGAGGTGCGACGCTCGGTCTCGGACAGCCTGAAGCCCGTCGTCGGCATCCTGCTCATCATCGGGGGCGGCGGGGCCTTCAACGGAGTTCTCAAGAGTTCCGGGATCGGTGGGGCCATCGCGACCGCCGCCGAACACGCGCACGTCGACGTGCTCGTCCTCGGCTGGTTGCTCGCCCTGCTGCTCTCGGCGACCACGGGATCGGCGACCGTCGGCATCGTGTCCTCCACCGGGATCGTGGCTCCGCTGGTCCACGATCCCGGCAGCTGGCACACCTCCCTGCTGGTCATCGCCATCGGCGCGGGGTCGATCGGCCTGAACTGGGTCAACCACGCGGGGTTCTGGCTCGTGAAGGAGTCCTTCGGCATGACCTTGGGGCAGGCCACGAAGATCCACACCACGACCCAGACCCTCGTCAGCGTCATCGCCCTGGCGATGGTGCTGCTGCTGTCGATCTGGGTGTGACGGTGCCGGTGCTCGCCGTGCGTTGACGGCCGTCGACCTCTTCTGTACCGTTCGGTCAAGACCATGCTGATCGGTACAGAACTGAGGAGACCGCCATGACCCGTCCCCCGCTCCCGCCGTTCACCGAGGCGACGGCGGTCCAGAAGGTGCGTGCCGCCGAGGACGCCTGGAACTCCCGCGACCCCGAGCGCATCTCGCTCGCCTACAGCGAGGACAGCTGGTGGCGGAACCGTTCGCAGTTCGTCACCGGTCGCCCGGCGATCGTGCGGTTCCTCACCGGGAAGTGGGAGGCGGAACTCGACTACCGGCTCGTCAAGGAGTTGTGGGCCTTCACCGGTGACGTCATCGCGGTGCGGTTCGCGTACGAGTACCACGACGCGGCGGGGGCGTGGTTCCGCGCCTACGGCAACGAGAACTGGCGCTTCGACGCCGACGGTCTCATGACGCACCGCCACGCCAGCATCAACGACGTCGCCATCGACGCCGCGGACCGGAGGTTCCACTGGGACGCCCCGGGGCCCCGGCCCGCCGACCACCCGGGGTTGAGCGAGCTCGGGCTCTGATGGCCCGCACCGTCCTGGACCGCGCGGACGCGGTGCGCGCCCTCGCCGGCGTCTTCCGGAAGCGGGGGTTCGACGGTGCCTCGCTGTCGGTCGTGCAGCAGGAGACCGGCATCGGCCGCGGCAGCCTCTACCACTTCTTCCCCGACGGGAAGGAGGACATGGCGCGGGCCGTGCTCGAGGAGGTCCGGGCCTGGTTCGACGAGCAGGTCTTCGCTCCGCTGCGCACCCCCGAGGACCCGGCCGCTGCGGTGGGCGCGACCATGCGCGCGGTCGAGGAGTACTTCCTGTCGCGGCACTGCGTCTGCCTCTACGCCGTCATGACCCTCGGCCAGGACCGACCGGCGCACGCGGAGGCGGTCCGCTCCTACTTCGCCGACTGGGTGGAACTGCTCGCGCGCACGGTGGAACAGGCGGGTGTCGCCGGGGACGAGGCGCGGGCCCGAGCGGTGGACGCGGTCGCGGCCGTCCAGGGCGCGCTGGTCCTGGCGCGCGCCCTGGACGACGACACCGTCGTCACCGGCGTCGTCGACCGCTCCCGTCGGCGGCTGCTCGACGGACTCGGCTGACGGCCCCGGACCTCACGCGCCGCCGACGTCGACCAGCTTCTCGAAGAGGAACTCGTACGGCAGGTACGCGGTGTCGTACTCGTGCCCCTCGGTGTGCGAGACGAGCTGCGACATCTGCAGAAGCCGCCACCCGTCGAGGAGGGCGTCGAGGCCGGTGGCGTACGGGGGTTCGTCGCTGTCGCCCATCGTCGGGCGGGAGCGGCCGGTGCCGTCGTAGCGGGTCCAGCCGATGACGGCGGAGTCGAGGGCGGAGGTGCCCAGGTACAGCACCATGACCTGCTGGCGCACGGTCGGGGTGGTGGACGGGACGGCGAAGGACTGCTCGACGCTGCCGAGCGGGGTGGTCGTGGTCACGCTGTTCTCCAAGGTCGGTGGGGGAGGGCGGGGGTTCCAGGGTTTCAGTGCCCCCAGCCGTTCGCCGCGTGGCTCGCACCCAACCGCACGTCGGTGGCGCCGGGCGCGATGAACTGCGGCCGCAACGTCTCGCGGGTCAGGTAGTAGTCGATGTCGAAGTTCTCGTCCCCGGTCAGCGTCCGCCAGAGCTTCGCGCGGTTCACGAGCTCGAGCCGGCCCTCGTTGGCGTTGGTCCAGCCGAACTGCCGGGTCAGCTCGCGCCGCACGCCGTCGCTGTCGATGTCGTCGGTGTTCCACAGCCGCAGCTGCCGCACGGACGGGTTGAACCGGATCTTGAACATGTAGCGGGGGACGTCGGAGTCGTTGCGCCGTCCGCCGTGCCAGATCCCGTGGTGCAGCAGCACGACGGTCCCGGCGGGGCACGTCAGGCGGGTCTGACCGGCGAGGTTCTGGTAGCGGCCGATGCCGGTCTGGTTGATCCGCCGGAGGTGGGTCCCGGGAACGCTGAGCGTCCCGCCCTGCTCGAGCGTCACCTCGCGGGGGTAGTACATGAGCTGGGCGTCGAACGCGTCGCGGCGGGTGTCGAGGATCGCGTCGCCGTGCATGTTCTGCGCTTCCCCGCCGCGCGGGGGGCGCACGTGGACGGCGTGGTGGTCGATGTGGGGGTTGGGCCCGACGAGGCTCTGGATCGCGCCGGCCACGACGGGCAGGTCGATGAGCTCGCGGACGAAGGTGCCCTCGGGGAACGCGACGTCGAGCGGCGTCCCGTAGGGCACGGGGTCGATGCCGGCGTCCAGGACGTCGATGGCCCGACGGTTCAGCTCGTCGGGGACGACGCCCTCGAAGGCGATCGCACCGTGGGAGACGAAGTGCGCCATCTCCACCGACGTCATGAGGTGCTTGCGGTCAACCTGAGCGGTCATGGTGTCGACGCTAGGCGCGCCGCGAGGGGCTCGTCGTGGCGGAGACCCGACGTCTGCTGGTAGGAAAGCGGCATGCTCGGGGTGGACCTGTCCGAACCTCCGCAGGTCGTCGCGCAGGGCCGCAGCGTCCACGGACGTGACCGGACCACCGAGGAGTTCGAGCTCCCCGACCTGTGGCAGCTGCACCTGTACGACTACACCGCCGAGCTCGAGGTCGACGGGACCACCTTCGGCATCGCCCCCGGCAGCCTCTCGCTCGTGCGGCCGGCGACGCCCGTGCGCTACCGCTACCGCGGCCCGTCACCGCACCTGTACGCCCACGTCCGCGCCCCGGTCACGAACGCCACGGGGCCGTGCGCCCTCGTCGTCACCGCCGGTCCGAACCTGCCGGTCTTCACCGACCTCATGGTCTCGGCGGTGACGAACGCGGCCGCGTTCCCCGAACGCACCCGAGCGGACGTGTGGATGGTCCTGCTCCGCCTGCGCGACGCCGTCCGGCCGCAACCCGGCAGTCCGGGACTGGCCGAGAACTACGTCGCGGCGACGATGTCGTACGTCGAGGCCCACCTTGCGGACGTGGTGACGGTTCCGGAGATCGCCCGGTCGGTCGGCGTCTCACCCGACCACCTCACCCGCGTCTTCTCCCGCACCACGGGGCAGACGGTCGCCGGGTACGTGCGCCGGCGCCGCATCGAGCACGCGGTCCACCTGCTGACGCGGACGACGATGTCCGTCAGCGCGGTCGCCGCCACGGTGGGCATCCCCGACCTGCAGGCCTTCAACAAGACCTGCCGGGCCGTGACGGGACGCTCACCGCGGCGACTGCGCGAGGAGGCGTGAGGCGTCAGTCGACGGAGCGCGCGACGGCCCGCAGGAGTTCCAGCGACTGACCCTCACGGTGGGCGCTCTCGGAGTCGGCCGTTCCGTACCTGCGGTTGGCGGACAGCTTGACCACGGTGACGGCGTTCGCCGGGTCGACGTAGACGTACTGGTTGTAGACGCCCGCGGCCATCCACTCCTCGCGCTCGCCCGGCGGCAGCCACCACTGGTAGCCGTAGCCCTCCGGCGTGGTCCCGCCCCCCACGACGACCCGGCCCGCCTCCAGGTGCGGCCGTGAGGCGGTCGTGGCCGCGGCGACCCACGCCGCCGGCAGGACCTGCACACCGTCGACCGTGCCGTGGTTGCGGTACAGCTCGCCGAGCCGGGCGAAGTCGCGGGCCACGAGGTTCAGTCCGGCGTAGCCCATCTCGACCCCGCTCGGGTCGACGACCCAGGCGCCCGGGCTCTGGAACCCCAGGGGTTCGCAGAGCTCCTCCTGCATGTAGTCGGCGAGGGTCCGCCCGGTCGCGTGCCGGACGAGGGCGGCGAGGGCCTGCGTGTCGCAGGAGTTGTACCGGCACAGGACGTCCGGATCCCGCTCCTTGGCCAGCGTGGCCACGAGCGTGTCGAGGTTCCCGCCCACCCCGGACGTGACCCGGGCCAGTCGCAGCGCGTCGGCCTCGGGGTCGCTGTAGTCCTCGTTCCACGCCGCGCCCGAGGACATCTGCAGCACGCTGCGGATCGGCACCCCGTCGTACGCCGAACCCGGTGCGACCGGGACGTAGTCGCTCAGAGGGTCCTCGACGTCGCGCACGAGGCCGTCGGCGACGGCGATGCCCACGAGCGTGGCCACGAAGCTCTTGGCCACCGACATCGACAACCACGGGACGTCCGGCCCGCCCGTGCGGAAGTAGCGCTCGTGGACGACGCGGCCGTCCTGGAGCACGAGGAGGGCGGACGTCTCCGTCTCGTCGAGGAACTGCGCCACGGAGTGCTCCGACCCGCCGAAGGTGAACGTGGTCGGCAGGTCGACGCGAGGTCCCTCGGGCCAGGGTCGGGGCCGGCGCGAAGGCGCCATGCCGCGTGTCCCGACGAGGTCCGCCATCCGCCCGAAGTGGTCGATCTGGGGCGCGCCGCTGAACAGGTCGAGGTCGGCGAGGACGCCGGGGGTCTGCGGGGACACGGGTCTTCCGATCTGCGGGGAGCACGGCAGGAGTCGAACGATCGTCCAAGTGGAGCACGTCGACGGGTGCGAGACAAGTCAGGATTCCTGCGATCGCAACCTTGCCTGGATACCTCGCGACCACCATGCTGACCGCACGTTCGTACAACTCCCGAGGAGGACGTTCCGTGAGCACCGACGGCGCGCAGCCGGTCGCCCTGGTCACCGGCGCCGGCAGCGAGAACGGCATCGGGTTCGCCTGCGCGCGGGCCCTGGCCCGGACCCACGCCGTCGTCGTGACGTCGACGACGGCACGCATCGAGGAGCGGGTCGCGCGGTTGCGGGCGGAAGGAGCCCGGGCGAGCGGTTTCGTCGGGGACCTCACCGATCCGGCCGTGGCCCGGGCCCTCGTGCAGCACGCGGTCGCGACGTTCGGGCGGCTGGACGTCCTGGTGAACAACGCCGGTCTGGTCTCCGTCGCGGGCGCGGAGACCCCGCAGGCCGTCGAGACGACCTCGGACGAGGACTGGCGGGCGGGCATCTCCCGCAACATGGACACGACCTTCCACGTGACCCGCGCGGCGGTTCCGCTGCTCCCGGCGGGCAGCGGCCGCATCGTCACGGTCGTCTCGGTCTCCGGGCCGGTCATGGCCTACGCCGCCGACGCCGCGTACCACGCCGCCAAGGCCGGACAGGTGGGGCTGACCCGGTCCCTCGCGGTCGACCTCGCACCCCGCGGGATCACCTGCAACGCCGTGGCGCCCGGCTGGATCGCCACGGGCTCCGCCTCGGCGCGGGAACTCGCGATGGGGGCGGCGACCCCCACCGGACGGTCCGGACGCCCGGAGGAGGTGGCGGAGGTCGTCGCGTTCCTCGCCTCGCCCGGTGCGTCTTACGTCACCGGACAGGTGCTGGTCGTCGACGGCGGGAACTCCGTCGCGGAGGAGCGGGGGTGAGCACGGACCTGCCCCCGGACCTCCCGGGGGCTCCGCCCAGCCGGAAGGGTGTGCAGCGCAAGGCGCAGGTCGTCGACGCGGCGCTGCGGGTCATCGGACGCGAGGGCGTCCGCGGTCTGTCGATGCGGGCCGTGGCGGCCGAGGCCGGGGTTCCGTTGGGTACGACGACCTACTACTTCGCGGACCGGGACGCACTCGTCGAGGCGGCGTTCCGGTGCCACGCCCAGCGCGAGACCGCGCGCGTCGTGGCCGCGGTCGCGGCGATGGGTCCCGACCTCTCCACAGCGGACCTCGCGCACCGGCTGGCGGACTTCGTGGTGGCCGGTCTCACCGAGCACCGGGACCTGCTCCGCACCGAGTACGAGTTCCTCGGCGAGGCGTCCCGGCGGTCCGGTCTGCAGGGTGCGTCCTCGGCCTTCCTCCAGACGCTGCAACTGCACCTGGAGGCCACCGTCTCGGCCCTGGGGTCACCGACGCCGCGGACGGACGCCCGGCTCGTGCTGGCGGTGGTCGCCGGGTTGGAGGTGGACCTGCTGGTCTCGCCCTTCCACCCGGCGACCGGACGCCTCGTCCGCGCCACCTTCGACCGGCTCTTCGCCGGCCTCGAGGCGGTGTGGTCGACCTGACCGGGATCCGTCGGTGGACCGCTCAGGCCTTGTGCTGCGCCGACCGGCGGGCCGAGTTGCCCTGCTCCTCCGCCTTGGGGTCCACGAGGTCCTGCTTCTGCGCGACCCCTTCGCGGATCCGACCGCCGATCGCGCTGTCGACGTTGTCCCAGTAGGCGAAGGCGCGCGTCAGGACGGCGTCGCTCACACCGTTGAGCAGGTGCCCCACGACGTTGTCGACGAAGCGACCGCGCGCTGCGTCGTCCATGACGTCGTTCAGGAGTGTGCGGGCCTGGCCCCAGTCGTCGTCCTCCGCGTGCTGCTCGTAGGCGGCGCGCACCGGCTCCCCGCCCGCGTCCCACCTGCCGGTGTGACCGGCGCGCTGCGGGTCGGCGGCGGGACCCCCGTAGGAGTTCGGGGCGTACACCGGGACGCCGGGGTTGCTGTAGCGCATGGCCCCGTCCTTGGCGTAGCTGTTGACGGGAGCCTTGGCGTGGTTCACGGGCAGCTGGGCGTAGTTCGACCCGATGCGGTACCGGTGGGCGTCGGCGTAGCTGAACATCCGGCCCAGCAGCATCTTGTCCGGGCTGACCCCGACCCCCGGCACCATGTTCGACGGCTCGAAGGCGGCCTGCTCGATCTCGGCGAAGTAGTTCTCGGGGTTCCGGTTCAGGGTGAAGCGACCGACCTCCTGCAGCGGGTAGTCGCTGTGCGGCCAGACCTTCGTCACGTCGAAGGGGTTGAAGCGGTAGTCCGCAGCGTCCTCCTCCGGCATGAGCTGGACGTGCAGCGTCCAGGACGGGAACTCCCCGTCGCGGATGTGCTCGTTCAGGTCGCGGATGTGGTAGTCCGTGTCGATCGAGGCCATCTGGTCGGCCTCGTCCTGCGTGAAGAACTCGTTGCCCTGGTCGCTCTTGAACGTGTACTTCACCCAGGTGCGCTTGCCCTCGGCGTTGATCCACTGGAACGTGTGCGACCCGTAGCCGTTCATGTGGCGCCACGTGCGCGGGATGCCCCGGTCGCCCATGAGCCACGTGACCTGGTGGGCGGACTCGGGGGACAACGTCCAGAAGTCCCACTGCATGTCGTGGTCGCGCAGGTGGTTGTCCGCGCGCCGCTTCTGCGAGCGGATGAAGTCCTGGAACTTCAGCGGGTCCTTGACGAAGAAGACGGGGGTGTTGTTGCCGACGACGTCGTAGTTCCCCTCGCTCGTGTAGAACTTCAGCGAGAAGCCGCGGGGGTCGCGCCACGTGTCCGGCGTGCCGGACTCGCCGGCCACCGTGGAGAACCGCGCCAGCATCGGCGTCGTGGTACCGGGCTGGAACAGCGCGGCCCGGGTGTGGGCGGAGACGTCACCGGTCACGCGGAACTCGCCGAAGGCGCCGCCGCCCTTGGCGTGCACGACGCGCTCGGGCACCCGTTCACGGTTGAACTGCGCCATCTTCTCGATGAGGTAGGCGTCGTGCAGCAGGATCCCGCCGCCGGGACCCTGGGTCAGGGAGTGCTCGTCGCTCGCGACGGGGATGCCGGCGTCGTTCGTCGTCGGCGCACCGGGGGCGGTGGTTTCCATCTGATCGGTCACCACCTCAGCATCTGCGCGCCCCGTACCCTCCGCCACTGGGAGTGATCTCCGTGCAGGCGACTCCCAGGCTGCCGTCCCGCCGATGCGGCAGTTCCAGCCGCAAGCGGGTGAGCCGCCCACCCCACACGTCCCGGAGCATCGGGTCGTCCAGCTCCCGGACGTCGAGCCGGGCCCCGACCACCGACGCGGGGTCCCACGACAGCTCGAGCACTCCCGCCCCCTCCAGAGCCTGCACGACGGCGCGCCCGGCACCCAGCTCCACCGTTCCCGCGAGGACGAGGTGCACGACGCTCGGCCGGGCCGTGTCGGCGCCGGTCCACCGGTCGGTCAGGACGACCTCGTCGCGCCGCCGGTCCAACCGCACGCTGCGCCGCCAGGTCGCCACCCCGCTGCCCGGGTAGGCGTCCTGCAGGTCGAGGGACACCTCGTCCGCGTCGGGTCCGAGGTCCAGCACGACGTCCCGTGCCGCACTCGCGCGCCCGGGGGTCTGGTCCACCCCACCGACCCGGGGCACGGAGTGCCAGGCGCTGCCCATGGTCCAGATCCCGTACCGGTCGGGTCCGAAGGTCGCCGCCGTGTAGGTGGGACGGCCCGGGTCGACGACCACGGGAACCCCGTGGAGGGCGACGACGACCGACCCGACGTCGCAGTGGTTGTGGTGCTCGTCGTCGTGGCCGCCCTTCACCGCGACGCTGAGGGGGTCCGACCGCGCCACGAGGACCTGCAGCGAGGACAGCACCGAGCGGCGCGGTGGCGCGGGCGCGACGGCCCGGTCCCGCGCGGCCCACCAGGTGTCGTCGGCCAGTTCGCGCAGCACGCGGCCGAGGCCCACGCGCACGTCGACCCGCGGGCGGCCCGCCCGTTCCTGCTCGGCCGCGAGGAAGGCCGCGTAGGTCTGGGCCTGCGCGTTCCCCACCCGCCGTGCCGCCGCGTGCAGGGCGTGCCACGGCAGGTCGTCCGCCGCCCGCGCCCGGGAATCGGCGAACGACGCGTGCCACGTCCCCCCGAGGTGCAGGGCCGGCGGGAAACCCGTCGTCGCCCGCAACCGCGGTTCGCGCGTCCAGTCCTGGACGAGGTCGAGCGCCTCGACCGCCCGGCAGGCACCGTTGAACCAGTAGTCGAACCCCTCGTCCGTCGCCCCGTCCTCGGGCAGCGCCGCGACGTACCGGCCGATCCCCTCGACCGCCAGGGCGACGAGCTCGTCCCGTTCGGAGCCGTCCGTCAGGGCGAGGGCGGCGGCCAGGACGTTGCCGTGGATCCACGGGTTCCAGTTGTGCACGTCTCCGTCCAGGCCCAGCCAGTGCCAGTCGCGCCGCTGCCGGAACGGGTCGAGGACCCGGACGCGCACCTCGTCGCGCAACCGGGCGCGCAGCCCCGGCCACCGCTCGTCGAGCCGGTCGCCGAGGGTGTGGTCGGTCCAGGCGAGCTGCCCGGCGACCTCCCCGGCGCCGAGGTCGAGGACGGGTCGCGCCGGATCGGGCACGAGCGTCCCGTCGTGCGCGGGCCAGCACCAGCTCGACTGCTCGCAGCGCAGCAGGACCGCGTCGGCGACGACGTCGAGGAGCTCGGGGTCGGCCGGGTCGGCGAGGGCGGCCAGGACGGCGCGGGACGTGCGGTGGGTGAGGGCCGCCACGAGCGCCTCGTGCTCGACCCGGTCGCCGTCGCGGCGCACCCGCGCCCAGGTGCGCGCCGTCGTCTGCGGCCACGGGAGGTCCCGGTCGGCGCGCGCCGCGGCCAGCACGGCCGGCACTTCCCGCGCCGGCACGCGACAGGGCGGCAGGTTGCTGCCGGGCGGGGTCACCAGCCCTCCGTGAGCACCCGGTCCAGGGTGTCGGCGAAGAAGTCGGCCGACTCCCGGGCGAGGCAGAGCGGGGGTTTGACCTTGAGGACGTTGAGGTGGTCGCCCGTCGGCTGCATGACGACGCCGAGCTCCAGGAGGCGGTCGCAGATCGCCGCGGTCTCGGCGGTGGCCGGTTCCAGCGTGTGCCGGTCGCGGACGAACTCGACACCGAGGTAGAGCCCGTCGCCGTGGACCGTGCCGAGCAGCTCGTGCCGGGTGCCGAGCTCGCGCAGTCGCGCGCGCAGGTGCTCGCCGACCTCGGCGGCGTTCTCCTGCAGCCGTTCCTCGCGGATGACGTCGAGCACCGTCGACCCGACGACGCTGGACAGGGGGCTGCCGCCGGTGGAGGAGAAGAAGTACCCCTGCGTCCGGTAGCGGTCGGCGATCTCCCTGCGCGTCACGACGGCGCCGAGCGGCGACCCGTTCCCGATGGACTTCGCCACCGCGACGACGTCCGGGACGACGCCCTGCTGCTCGAAACCCCAGAACCACTGCCCGAGCCGGCCGTACCCGACCTGGACCTCGTCGGCCACGGCCAGGCCCCCGGCCTCGCGCACGGCCGCGTAGACCGCTTCGAGGTACCCCGGCGGCAGCGCGACCCCACCGGCGTTCCCGAAGTACGTCTCGGCGACGAACCCCGCGACGTCGACGCGGGCCGCGAGGTCGCGGATGGTCGCGACGGCCTCGGTTGCGTATCTGTGCGCGTCGGCACCCCGGTGCCTGCCGCGGTAGGAGTTCGCGGCGTCGACCGTGTGCACCCAGTCCGGCCGCGTCGCGAGCGCGTTCGGGTTGTCCTGCACCGACGTCGAGACGGCGTCGCTGGCGAACGTCCACCCGTGGTACGCCTCGCGCATCGCCACGACGTGCCGGCGGCCCGTGGAGGCCATCGCGATGCGCAGCGCGAGGTCGACGGCCTCGGACCCGGAGTTCACGAGGAACACCGTGTCGAGCTCGTCGGGCAGGGTCGCGGCGATCTTCTCCGCGAACTCCGCGACGGCCGCGTAGTGGAACCGGGAGTTCGTGTTGAGCAGCCGCAGCTGGCGGCTCGCGGCATCGGCGACGCGCGGGTGCGCGTGCCCGACGGAGGCCACGTTGTTGACCATGTCGAGGTAGACGCGACCGTCGACGTCGGCGAGGTGTTCGCGCCAGCCGCGTTCGACCTGCGGCGGTTGCGCGTAGTAGTGCTCCTGCACCTCCGCGAGGACGCGTTCCCGGCGGCGCAGCACCTCCCGCGGCGCCTCGCGCACCACGGGTTCCACCCCGAGCAGCGGCGCCGGGTCGGCGACCAGGGCCAGCCAGCCGGGGGCGAGGGCGGCCCGCACCCGCGCGGGCACGTCGAGGTCACCCCGGCGCAGGACCTGCACGAGCACGGGCGTCCCGGCGGGCAGCCGGCCGAACTCCGCCCCCGCCTCGACGGGACCCTCCAGCGCCTCGGCCCCGGCGATCCGCAGCACGGTGTCGGTGCCCGCCAGCTCGACGGTCGTCCCGCTCACCCGCACCCGCCCCGGGAAGGGTGCACGCAGCGGTCGGGCCCGACCGAGCCACAGCGTGCTGCCCGTCGGCACCGACGCCGGTGGTGTCGCGCTGAGGGTCGGCGACCCCGTCAGCACGGGAACCCCGTGGGGCAGCACGACGACGTCCGCGCCCGCGGCCAGCCGGCGGGCGGCCTCGCGGTCCAGGGTCGTCGGGTCCTGCCACGCGCCGAGGTCGTTGACCTCCGACCGGGTGCTCGCGTCGAGCACGTCGACGACCAGCCCGTCGGGGAGCAGCCGGGCCCCGGTCGCCGGTGCCCGCGGCCCCGACCGCCCGAGGGCGTCGCGCAGCAGCGCGGTGACGACGGCCAGGGGGACCTCGGCCGCCTTCGCGAAGATGGTCCACTCGCGGTCCAGCCCGTCCTGCGCGTACGCGTTGTCCGGATCGAGCACGGCCTGGTCCCGGCCGGACAGGACCAGGACGGCTCCCCGCAGGACGACGAGCGGCCACAACGCGTCGACCTCGTCGTCGGTGAGGGGGCGTTCGGCGTCGAAGGCGCGGACGGCGGGCAGCACGCTCTCGACCTCGGCGCCGGCGTGGTGCAGGACCGAGGAGATCGTCACGGCGAGCTCGGCCACCCGGTAGGAGCGCAGGACGTCGCCGAAGTCCACGACACCGTCGGGCAGGACCCCGCCGGGCGCCACGACGACGTTGTCGTCGGTGAGGTCGAAGTGGCCGAGCTGGCGGGGCAGCCGGTCGGCGAGCGGTTCCAGCGCGGCGAACGCGGCGGCGGCGGCGGCGAGCACGCGTTCGCGGACGTCGGCGTCCGGGTCCCGCGGGGCCAGCAGCTCCACGACCCGCCGGGCGTGCTGCAGGTCCCACTGCAGGACCCGTTCCTGCGCAGGGTGTTCCACGGATTCCAGCGTCCGGCTGACGGCGGCGGCCAGGACGCCGAGCCGTTCGACGACGGCGGGGGACAGGTGGCGGGGGCCGTTGAGGGTCCGGCCGTGGACGACGGTCAGCAGTCGCGCGTGCAGCCGACCGCGCGAGGTGTCGAACCAGCCGCGCAGGGGGCGGTCGTCGTGGCGGACGACACACGCGACGCGCAGGTCGGGCCGGCCCGTCGCGAGGAGGTCGGCGGCGAGGTCGGAGAGGTCGACCTCGGCCTCGCTGAACGCGGGGTTGCTGATCTTGACGACTCCCACGGCCGCGCCGTCGGTGTCGTGGGCCAGGAAGTTCTGGTCCTGCTGGCTCCCCAGCGAGCGCAGCGTGACGTCGAGCCCCCACGCCTGCGCCAGGAGGACCCGCCACTCCTCGGCCGGCACGTCCGGGGCGGGGAGCGCGGGCTGGGAGAAGAAGTCGAAGAGCGGCGCGTCGTCGGCGGTCACGGGGGAATCCTAGACTGAAAAGTCAGTCAGGAACCAGGGGTCGACAGCAGTCGGCCCGCGAGGTCCCGCAGCGCGCGGACGGCGTCGGCGGTCGTCAGCTCGCCCGTCAGCCACCGGCTGTCGAGGCCCTCCATGAACACCGCGACCTGCAGGGCGACCGTGTCGGCGTCGACGTCCGCGGCGACGTTCCCGGCCGACTGGGCCTCGCGGACGGCGTCCGCGATGTCCTGCGTCCAGGCGCGGCTCGCGACCGCCATGGCCTCCCGCAGTGCCGGTTCGTGGACCGCGCTGGCCCGCAGTTCGTTCCAGGCCCGGGAGTGGTCGACGACCTCGGGGTCGTCGACGAACTCCGCCGCGAACTGCTCGAGGAGCCGCTCGACCGTCCGCGCCGGTTCGGTGCCCGGGCGCCGGCGGAACTCCAGCGCCTGGCGCGTCACGTGGTCGAGGGCGGCCGCGACGAGGGTGTCCCGGTCGGTGAAGTGGTAGTAGATGAGGCTCGTCGCGACGCCCACGCGGGCGGCGACGTCGCTGACGCGCAACCCCCGCACCCCGACGTCGGCGATCGCCTGGGCGCTCGCGTGGAGGATGTCGTCACGCCGGGACACCCGCGGCAGCCTATGACGCTACGCTGACGTCCATGTCCTCGACCCGGGTGCTGCGACGACGACGCCGACGCGTCCCCTGACCCACCCCTCGTCCGAGGGGTGACGCTCCCGTCGCACCCCGAGGAACCGCAGTGACCACGATCGAGAACACCCTGACGTCCCGGTTGTCCGCCGCCGCGCTCGCCGCGTTCGGCGTGGACGCCGACCCCGAGCTGCGGCCGGCGACGCGGCCCGAGTTCGGCCACTTCCAGACCTCCCTGGCCCTGCGCCTGGCCGGACCGCTGGGTGAACCGCCGCGGGTGCTCGGGCGGCGGTTGCTCGACGCGCTCGAGGTCGACGACCTCTGCCTCCCGCCCGTCCTCGCCGGAGCGGGTTTCGTGAACCTCACCCTGCGGCCGGAGTTCCTGGCTGAGCAGGTCACGGCCCACGCGTCCGACCCGCACCTCGGCGCGGAGAGACCTGCTGCCCCGCAACGGGTCGTCGTGGACTACTCCTCGCCCAACGTCGCCAAGCAGATGCACGTCGGCCACCTGCGGTCGACGGTGATCGGGGACGCCCTCGTGCGCGTCCTGGAGTTCGCGGGCCACGAGGTGCTGCGGCGCAACCACGTCGGGGACTGGGGGACCCCGTTCGGGATGCTCCTGGAACACCTGTCCGAGGTGGGGTGCCCACCCGACCCCGACCTCGCCGTCCTCGACGCGGCCTACCGGGCCGCGCGGTCGCGGTTCGACGGCGAACCCGGTTTCGCCGACCGGGCGCGGCGGCGCGTCGTGCTGCTGCAGGACGGCGACCCGGCGACCCGGGAACTGTGGCAACGGGTCGTGGCCGTGTCGGCGGCCGCGTTCGCGACGGCCTACGCACGCCTCGGGGTGCGGTTGCAGCCGGGCGACGTCGTGGGGGAGAGCAGCTACCAGGACCGGTTGCAGGGGACCGTCGACGACCTCGACGCGCTCGGTCTGCTGCGGGTGTCCGACGGGGCGGTGTGCGCGTTCCTCCCCGGTCTCCCGCCGCTGGTCCTGCGCAAGTCCGACGGGGGTTTCGGGTACGACGCGACGGACGTCGCCGCGCTGCGGTACCGGGTAGACGTGGACGGCGCCGACCGGCTCGTGTACGTCGTCGACGCGCGGCAGGGTCTGCACTTCGACCAGGTGTTCGCCCTCGCCCGCGCGGCGGGGTGGTTGCCGGACCACGTGACCGCGGAACACGTCGCCTTCGGCACGGTCCTGGGTGCCGACGGACGGCCCTTCAAGACCCGCGACGGCGGGACCGTGCCCCTCGACGCCCTGCTCGACGAGGCCGAACAGCGCGCCGGTTCCCGCGAGGTGGGGATCGGCGCGGTGAAGTACGCCGACCTGTCGTCGGGGTTGGGGCGGGACTACGTCTTCGACCTCGCGCGGATGGTCGCCCTGGACGGGGACACCGGGCCCTACCTGCAGTACGCGCACGCCCGGCTCGCGACCCTGCTCGCCCGGGCCGGCGGCGCGACGGATGCGGTGACCGTCCTGGAACACCCCGCGGAACTGCGGGTGGCGTTCCTGCTCACCGGGTTCCCGGGCGTCGTGCAGGAGGTCGTGCGAACGCTCGAACCCCACCGGTTGTGCGGGTACCTGCAGCGGCTCGCGGTCGCCGTGTCCTCGTTCTACGAGGCATGCCCCGTCCTGCGCGCGGACGAACCTGTGCGCAGCAGTCGGTTGGCACTGTGCGCCGTCGCCCGTCGGACGCTCGCCACGGGCCTGGACCTGCTCGGGATCGCGGCACCGGACGCGATGTAGGGCGATCCCGTGCACGGGTGGTGCAGTTCCCGGCAGGCCGGGATCCCGGTGCCGGCTGTGGGGGCAGAGTCTCTCCATGGGAGGAACTCAGCGGGTTCTGGGGACGGTTGCGGCGGTGTTGCTCGGCGGGTGCGGCAGTGCGGGCGACGTCAGCTTCGAGAACAACGGCACGACGGCGGTCCGTGTCGTCTGGGACGACGACGAGGGGACGGTCGAACCGAGCGGAGGTCTCGTCGTCCTCGGGTCCGGGTGCCTCGAGGGGGACGTGGACGTCGTCTACCCGGACGGGCGCGCGGTGACGGTCGACGGGCCGGTGTGCCCGGACCGGGTGGTGGAGATCGGCGACGCGGGCGTCGAACTGCGGGATCAGAACGGGGGCGGGTCGTCGGGGACCGGGTCGCGGACCTGACGTCGGCGCCGGTCCTCGAACACGTACTGGGTCTTGAACCGGTGGTGGCTGCGGCACACCGCGCGCAGGTTCTGCGCGGTGGTCGGACCGGCCGGGAACGGGACGACGTGGTCGAGGTCGCAGTCCACCGCCGGGACCGGGCAGCCGGGGGCGGTGCAGGTCTGGTCGCGGGCGGTGACGAACCGCCGCAGCGCCGCGCCGGGGCGGTAGGTGTCGGCGGCGACGTCCACGACGTGCCGGGTGCCCGGAGCCACGGTGAGGGCCCGCCACTGCGCCCCGGCGGTGCCGGCCAGGTCGCGGGCCACGTCGGCCGGGACCGGGCCGACACCGTCGACCCACGCGGGCTTGT